>NZ_RSAJ01000167.1 GCF_003933965.1 Streptomyces sp. RP5T | reverse complement strand
GGCTTGGGGCTCACGGCACTCATGCTCCCTCCATCGCCTCGTCCCGCGCGTCCCGGGTGCCGCCCTTGGCGCGGCGGCTTCCCTCGGGCCCGGAGTCGCCGGGGATGGTCAGGGCCGCCGCGCAGGCCGCGAGGGCGACCGCGCCGGCCATGGCGAAGGCCAGCAGGTAGCCGTGCAGGGTGGGCACGGGCGCGCCGCCGACCAGGCTGGTGTGGTGGACCAGCACCGCCGCGACCGCCGCGCTGGAGGTCGCCTGGCCGATGGTGCGCATCAGGACGTTGACGCCGTTGGCGGAGGCGGTCTGCTCGGCCGGGACGGCGCGCAGGATCAGGGTGGGCAGCGCCGAGTAGGCGAGGGTGGTGCCGGTGGACACCACGGTCGCGCCCAGGACGACCATCCACAGGTCGCGGCTGTCGGCGATGCGCACCGCGTAGCCGCACGCAATCACCGCGGCGCCGAGGGCGAGCGTGACGCGCGGGCCGCGGGAGGCGGAGATCCGGGCCGAGAGCGGTGAGAACAGCAGCATGGTGACGCCGCCGGGCAGCAGGCACAGACCCGTGGCCACGATCGACAGGCCGAGCCCGTAGCCGGTGGCCTTCGGCGCCTGGACCAACTGGGCCGTCACCAGGGAGTTGGCGTAGAAGGCGAAACCGGTGAGCAGCGCGGCCACGTGGGACAGGCCAACCCGCGGGCGGGTGACGAGCCGCAGGTCGACCAGGGGCTCCTCGGTGCGCAGTTGGCGCCACCACCACAGGGCCAGGACGGCGACGGACACCAGGAAGAGGCCGAGGACGCGGGGACTGGCCCAGCCCCACTGACCGCCCTGGGAGACCCCGAGCAGCAGGCTGACCAGGCCGACGGCCAGTCCCAGGGCGCCCGCGATGTCGAAGCGGCCCGGCTGTCGCACCGGCGACTCCCGGACCGCCCACGAGACGGCCGCGACGCCGAGGGCGCCGAGGGCGCTGGTCATCCAGAACATGGTGTGCCAGTCGGCGTACTGGACGACCATGGCGGCCAGCGGCAGGCCGAGCGCGGCGCCGATGCCGACGGTGGAACTCATCATCGCGACCGCGGAACCCCGGCGTGCGGGTGGCAGTTCGTCGCGCAGGATGCTGATCGACAGCGGCACCACGGAGGCGGCGGCCCCTTGCAGGGCGCGGGCCGCGATGAGCACGGTGATGTCGGACGACAGGGCGCACATGACCGAGCCGACCGTCATCAGGGCCAGGGACGCCGTCAGCACCTTGCGCTTGCCGTACATGTCACCGGCGCGGCCGAGCACCGGGGTGAGGACCGCTCCGGACAGCAGGGTCGCGGTGACCATCCAGGAGACCGCGCCCGGCGAGGAGTGCGTCAGCCGGGGCAGGTCCGGCAGCAGCGGGACGACCACGGTCTGCATGACGGCCATGAGCATGCCGCACATCGCCAGCACCGGCACGGTGAGCCGGGCCCGCGGGCCGGTTCCGAGGCGCTCGGGTATCGGGCCCTGCTGGTCCATCGGTGCTCCGGATCGGGAAATCGAGAGGGGAAACCGTGGGTGAATGGCTATTCACCTGGGGATTCACTTTAGCGGTGAATCGCCATTCACCCAACCCCTGCCGAGCCGCCCGCGGTCACTTCCGTGAGGCCAGCTCCCGGGCGTGGACGCTGCGCGCGACCTTCGGCCCGAGCCAGCGCTTGAACCTGCGCAGCACCTCCAGCTGCCCGGCGGCCTTGTCGATCCGGTAGTACAGCTGGGGCGGGATGTAGGGCAGCAGCGGCGAGTGCCGCTGGCCGAGCAGGGCGAACATCTGCTCAGGGGGCAGGTCGATGTAGCGGGGCAGGTTCTCGTACCACTGGGCGCTGTAGCGGGCCGCGCTCTGGATGGAGAGCAGTTCCGCCTTGCGCTGCCGCTCGTAGCGGGACAGTGCCCGCGGAAGTTCGCCGTGCGTGCGCAGGGCGTCGGCCAGGGCGATGGCGTCCTCCAGGGCGAGGGTGGTGCCGGCACCGATGGAGTAGTGGGTGGTGTGGGCGGCGTCGCCGAGCAGGACGAGGTTGTCGCGGTACCAGGTGCGGTTGGTGAGGGTGCGGAAGTTCAGCCACTGGGCGCCGCCCGAGCCGGCGGAGCGGCCGATCAGCGGGTGGCCGTCGAGGATGTCGGCGAACAGCTTCTCCAGCAGGGCGAGTCCGTCGGCCTCGGCCGCGCCGTCGAGGCCGAGGCCGGTCCAGGTAGCCGGTGCGCACTCCACGACCACGGTGCTGCGCTCGGAGCTGAAGGCGTAGCCGTAGCACCAGATCCAGCCGTGGTCGGTCTCGACGAAGGCGAAGGTGAAGGAGTCGAAGACCTTGCTGGTGCCGAGCCAGATGTAGTGGTTGCGGCCCGCTTCGACCTCGGCCCCGAAGTGCTCGGCGTGTGCGGTGCGCAGGGCGCTGCGCACCCCGTCGCCGGCCACGACGAGGTCGGCGGCGGGGAGGTTCCCGTGGGTGATCTCGCGCTCGTACTCCAGTCGTACGCCCAGGGAGCGGGCCCGGGCGGCGAGGATCTCCAGCAGGCGGTGGCGGCCGATGCCGAAGCCCTCGTCGCTGGGCCGCCGGGTGACCAGGTCGCGGACCCGGGCCTCGCCCTGGTTCCAGGTGACCGAGGCCTCCTCGATCGCGCGGGCGGACTCGGGGTCGTGGGCGTGGAGCCGGTCGAGCAGTCCACGCCAGTAGGTGACACCCCAGCCGTAGGTCGAGCCCTCCGGGTCGCGCTCGTGGACCGTGATGTCGTGGGACGGGTCCTGCCGTTTCAGCAGGATCGAGAGATACAGGCCGGCGGGCCCGCCGCCGACGCAGGCGACCTTCACAAGCACCCCTAGCAATTACCCAAAGCGGTCAAGTGGCAACGCACAGTAGCAGCCGGT
The DNA here is from genome assembly GCF_003933965.1 of Streptomyces sp. RP5T. Taxonomy (GTDB): domain Bacteria; phylum Actinomycetota; class Actinomycetes; order Streptomycetales; family Streptomycetaceae; genus Streptomyces. The sequence continues at coordinate 12,609 of NZ_RSAJ01000167.1, read as the reverse complement.
GGGGACCTGCCCCTTGCTCCGGTTCGCGCCACTTTCGGCACGTGAGGGGGGCCACTGCCAGGGCGTTCGCCCGCAAAGGATCATCGGATCCGCGGCTCGGGAGAGAAGGAATTCCTCCGTCCGGGTTCCGGAAAGCCCTCTCCACAGCAAGATCATCTTGGTTCAACGCTGCACGACATGTAGGTAATTGTCTGGATCACAGCCAACCGCCCGCGAGCGATTTCTCCCGCTCTCACCTGGGCCGATAGGCATGCGGAGTCCGTCGACTCAGGAGGTACACCGCATGCCGGAACTCACCCGCCGTACCGCGCTCACCGCGACGGCCGCCCTCGCCGCGGTCACCGTCGCCGCCCCGCGCGCGGCCGCCACGGAGCACCACCACGACTCCCCCGAACCCTTCGACGAGGTCTACCGGGGCCGCCGCATACAGGGCCGGCCCACCGGGGGCCACCACGGCGGCTACCGGGTGACGGTCGACGGGGTGGAACTGCACGTGATGCGCAACGCCGACGGCACCTGGATCAGCGTCGTCAGCCACTACGACCCGGTGCCCACCCCGCGCGCCGCCGCACGGGCCGCCGTCGACGAGCTCCAGGGCGCGCGGCTGCTGCCGTTCCCCGCCAACTGATCGCCCCGTAAGCCCTTTTGGAGCACCCGCACATGACCGTCCGCAAGAACCAGGCAACCCTGACCGCCGACGAGAAGCGGCGGTTCGTCGCCGCCCTTCTGGAGCTGAAGCGCAGCGGCCGCTACGACACCTTCGTCACCACGCACAACGGCTTCATCATGGCCGACACCGACAACGGCCCGCGCACCGGCCACCGTTCGCCCTCCTTCCTGCCCTGGCACCGCAGATTCCTGCTCGACTTCGAGCAGGCCCTGCAGTCGGTGGACCCCTCGGTGACGCTCCCCTACTGGGACTGGAGCACCGACCGCACGCCCCGCGCCTCGCTGTGGGGTCCCGACTTCCTCGGCGGCACCGGGCGCAGCCGGGACGGACGGGTGATGGACGGTCCGTTCGCCGCGGACACCGGCAACTGGCCGATCAACGTACGGGTCGACGGCCGGACGTATCTGCGGCGCTCGCTCGGGAGCGGTGTACGGGAGCTGCCGACCCCGGCCGAGGTGGAGTCGGTGCTGTCCATGGCGACGTACGACATGGCTCCCTGGAACAGTGCGTCGGACGGCTTCCGCAACCATCTGGAGGGCTGGCGCGGGGTCAACCTGCACAACCGGGTCCACGTCTGGGTGGGCGGGCAGATGGCGACCGGGGTCTCCCCCAACGATCCGGTGTTCTGGCTCCACCACGCCTACGTGGACAAGCTGTGGGCCCGGTGGCAGCGGCGGCACCCGGACTCCCGGTACGCCCCGGCGGCCGGCACGCCCGATGTCGTCGATCTCGACGAGACCATGAGGCCCTGGAACGACGTGCGCCCCTCCGACCTCCTGGACCACACGCGCCACTACGCCTTCGACAGCGAGTAGGAGTCGTCTCGCGGCGGTTTGCCCCGCGGATCACGCGGTACCCGCGCCCCACACACCGAGAGGACGAAGGAGGGATTCACCCGTGTCGCAGGTCGAGGAATCCATCGAGGTCGGCGTGCCGGTGCACACCGCCTACAACCAGTGGACGCAGTTCGAGACGTTCCCCGAGTTCATGAGCGGGGTCGAGCGCATCGAACAGCGCACCGACACGCTCACGCACTGGGTGACCAACGTCAACGGGGTGCACAGGGAGTTCGACGCGGAGATCACCGAGCAGATCCCGGACGAGCGGGTCGCGTGGACCACGATCGCCGGTGAGACCAAACAAGCCGGTGCGGTGACCTTCCACCGGCTCGACGAGGGCCACACCAAGGTGATGCTCCAGATGGACTTCCATCCGGACAGCATCACCGAGAAGGTGGGCGACAAGCTCGGCTTCGTGAAGCGGCAGACCAAGGGCGACCTGGAGCGCTTCAAGACCTTCATCGAGGAGCGCGGTCAGGAGACCGGTGAGTGGCGCGGCGCGGTCATCTGACCGACGCGCGCCGGCCGGCCGCTAACCGGCCGCTTCCGTACGGCACTCCGGGTGCCCCCAGCCCTGGGCGTTCTTGGCGATGGGCTCGCCCGCCGCGTAGGAACGTCCGCACAGACACCGGCCGGGGAACTTGGCCTTGATCGTGCGGGAAGACGAAGCACCGCTCCGCTTGGGCGACTTGGCCCGGGCGGGGCGGTCGCTCTTTTTCGGGGTGTCCGGTGACGGCGGCGGCTGCGGGGAGCCCAGCTCGCTGCTCGCGGGCTCCTGGACGATCGCCGCCTGGCTGGCCGCGCGGTCGGCGAAGTCGTTCAGCGGGTCGCCGTCGACCTGGTGGGCGGGGACGTAACGGAACTCGACCGTGCGCCCGTCGAGCAGTTCGTCGATCCGTACGACGAGGTCCTGGTTGGCGACCGGCTTGCCCGCGGAGGTCTTCCAGCCGTTGCGCTTCCAGCCGGGCAGCCAGGTGGTGACGGCCTTCATGGCGTACTGGGAGTCCATTCGGACCTCCAGCGGCACATCAGGGTCGGTGGCGGCGAGCAGCCGCTCCAGCGCGGTGAGTTCGGCGACGTTGTTGGTGGCCCTGCCGAGCGGTCCGGCCTCCCAGCGGTCCGGCGTCTCCGACTCGTCCGCGATGACCCAGGCCCAGGCCGCGGGCCCCGGATTTCCCTTCGAAGCCCCGTCGCACGCGGCCACCAGTCGTTCACGCATGCGCTCGATCATGCCATGAGCGCAGGGGCGCCCGTTCACCCCACCGGATCCCGCTCGGCTGCGGCGACGGGTACGGCTAGGGCACGTCGTTGATCTGCGGCATCTCGCCCTGGGTCGTCGTCACGTCGATGACCGAGAAGTTCGCGCCCTGCGGGTCGCTGAGGGCCGCGAAGCGGCCGAACGGCGAGTCCATGGGCCCGAAGCGCAGGACGGCCCCCAGCTTCGTGGCGCGGGCCACGGCGTCGTCGCAGTTGTCGACGCTGAAGTAGACGTTGATGTACGCCGGTACCTCGGGCGGGAAGTCGTCGGTCATCTTCATGCGGCCGAGGACGGTGTCGTCCCCGAGGTTGAACATGCGGAAGTCGATGGCGTCGTCCTGCATCTGCTTGGCGCTGTAGCCGAAGACCGCGGGGAAGAACGCGTCGGACTTCTCGATGTCCCGGGTGTAGATCTCGGCCCAGCAGAACGCGCCGGGCTGCTCGGGCGGTGCCTCGAAGCCCTCGTGGGCGGCGCCCTGCCACACGCCGAAGACGACGCCGCTCGGGTCGCGCGCCAGGCACATCGTGCCGAAGTCGCCGACCTGCATCGGTTCCATGAGCACCTCGCCGCCGTTCTCACGGATCCTGCCGGCGGTGGCGGCCGCGTCCGGTGACGCGAGGTACAGGCACCACTGCGACTGCCCCTCCTGCCCCGGCATGGGCGGCACGACGGCCGCGACGGCCTTGCCGTCCGCGTAGGCCTGCGTGTAGTTGCCGTACTGCGAAGACGCCTCGCCGAAGGTCCAGCCGAGGACGTCTGCGTAGAAGCTCTTGGCTCCCTCGACGTCGCTGAACATCGCGTCGGCCCAGCAGGGGGTTCCCTCAGGTTGCACGGCCATGATCGCGAACCCTTCCCGAATCGTTGGTCGGTCCGTCTCCACACGCTAGTCACGGGTGCGCCCGACCGCGCGTCGAACGGGCGATTCCGTACCAGACTGGACAGAGGGGACGATCAGTGAGGGAGGAGACCCCCATGGCGATGCGAGCGTGGTCGGTGGTGACGCCGGGGCCGGTCGAGCAGGGCCCGCTCCGGTTCGTCGAGAGGCCGGTCCCGGAGCCGGGGGCCGATGAGCTCCTCGTCCATGTGCGCGCGTGCGGGGTGTGCCGCACGGACCTGCACGTCACCGAGGGGGATCTGCCGGTGCGCCGGCCCGGCGTGACACCGGGGCACGAGGTCGTCGGCGAGGTGGCAGCCCGCGGACCGGCGGTGCGCGGCTTCGAGGTCGGTGAGCGGGTGGGGGTGGCCTGGCTGCGGTGGACCGACGGGACGTGCGCCTACTGTGTCCGCGGCTCGGAGAACCTCTGCCCCGCCTCCCGGTACACCGGCTGGGACGCGGACGGCGGCTACGCGGAGTACACGGTCGTGCCGGCGGCCTTCGCCCACCGTCTGCCCGAGGGCCTCGACGACGTGCCGCTCGCACCCCTGCTCTGCGCCGGCATCATCGGCTACCGCGCCCTGCGGCGGGCCTCGCTGCCACCGGGCGGACGCCTCGGGCTGTACGGCTTCGGGGGCAGCGCCCATCTGTGCGCCCAGGTGGCCCTGGCCCAGGGCGCCACCGTGCACGTCCTGACCCGGGGCGCGGACGCCCGGAAGCTGGCGCTGGAACTGGGAGCCGCGTCGGCGCGGGACGCGTACGACACGCCGCCCGAGCCGCTGGACAGCGCGATCCTGTTCGCGCCGGTGGGCGACCTGGTGCCCGTCGCACTGCGGGCCCTGGACCGGGGCGGGGTACTGGCGATCGCCGGGATCCACCTCAGCGACGTGCCGCCGTTGCACTACGAGAGCGACCTCTTCTACGAGAAGGAGGTCCGCAGTGTCACCTCCAACACCCGTGCGGACGCGCGGGAGTTCCTGGCCCTGGCCGCCCGGCACGGGGTGCGCGCGCGGACGCACACGTATCCGCTGTCCCAGGCCGACAAGGCGTTGCGCGACCTGAAGGCGGGGCGCTTCGACGGGGCGGCCGTACTGGTGAACGACCTGTCCTGAGGAGCGCGGGAGTCACCCGCACGTGACGCACCGGCTGTGTCAGCGGCGCGTCGCCCCATCCCACGTGTCCGCCGGGTCGAAGACCTCCAGCGTGCCGTGCGCCCTCAGCAGCCGGCGGGTGCCCGGGGCGCACAGCACGGAGAAGGTCGCGCCGCCCTCCAGGACCCGTCGGCGCAGCCGGAGCAGCAGGTTGAGACCGGTGGAGTCGACGAAGGAGACCGGGCGCAGATCGACGACGTACGCCGGGGCGGCGAGGGCCACGAGGCAGGCGAGCCGGCCGCGCAGCCGATGGGCGGCCCCGAGCCCGGCCTCACCGCGCGATTCGGTGAGACCGGGCGGCGAGGGGCTGCGGCTGATCGCGCTCTCCGGGTTCAGCCAGGGCACCGACCGCGCGCTGTCCCGGACGGCCAAGCCGCAGCCGCTGTCGCTGACCGAGCTGACGGAGATCCTGGCGCGCCGGGCCGGCGACTGACCCGTGCCGTGTGTCTTCCCCCCTGGGCCCGGCTGTGCTTGCCTGGGGAACCGTTTTTCGGCGACCGGGGCGGGAGTCGCGCATGCGGACAGCGTGGATCGTGGGGTTGGTGACCGCAGTCCTGCTGCTCGGGGCCTGCTCGGATCCGTCGGACGGGCCCGGAACGGCACCGCCGACACCGGACGTCCCCCGTGCGGCCACCACGCGGCAGCGCGCCCAGTCCTCCCCGCGGGCCTCCGCGGCGGTCGTGGCCCCGCGGGTGCTGTATCTGGGCGACTCGCTCGCCATGGAGGCCCAGCAGGTCCTCGGGCAGCAGCTGCGCCGGGAACTGCGGGCCACGTACACGAGCGCGCCCTACTCGGGCACCACGCTGTGCGACTACCTGGAGGGCACGGGGAAGAAGTCCCTGGTGCCCGACCGCGACAAGGCGGGCGCGCTGGTCCGGGCGCTGCACCCGGACGTGGTGGTGCTGCAGTTCTGGGGCAACGCGTGGGGCTACACGTGGTGCATGGACGGGATCAGCCACGCCGCCTCGCCGCAGCGGTACTTCGACAGGTACCGGGCGGACCTGAGGAGGCTGACCGGTCAGATCGCCGCGGCGGGCGGTGCCCGGCGACCGCGGATCGTGTGGGTGGCCCAGGGCCCGGACCCGATCACCCCCGACCGGGTCCGGCGCGTGAACGAGCTGTACGAGGAGCAGGCCGCCGCCTCGGGTGACGTCGTGGCCGACGCGGGCGCGACGGTGGCCCCCGCCGGGTCCCGTTACTCCTGGGTGCAGTACCTGCCGTGCACCGCCTACGAGCACGAGCATCCCGACTACTGCACCGAGCCGGACCGCGACCGCACCGCCCTGCATCTCGACAAGGACTACCTGCACTTCTGTCTGGCGCCCACGACGTCCACGCCGCGGCCCTGTCCGGTGCGCTCCCCCGGCATCCTGCGGATCGCCCGGGAGATCACGCGGGTGGTCGGCCGGGTGCCCGCCGGCTGACGCTCACTCGCCCGCGTACGCCTTCTCCAGGGCGGCCACGTCGAACTTGCTCATCGCCATGAACGCCTTGGTGACGCGGGCCGCCTTCGCCGGGTCCGGGTCGGCCACCATGTCGGCGAGCCCCTCGGGCACGACCTGCCACGACAGGCCGTAACGGTCCTTGAGCCAGCCGCAGGGGCCGGGTTCGCCGCCGTTCTCGGTGAGCTTGGTCCAGTAGTAGTCGATCTCCTCCTGGTCCGCGCAGAAGATCTGGAAGGAGACGGCTTCGGTGAACTTGAACTGCGGTCCGCCGTTGAGAGCGACGAAGTGCTGCCCGTTGGCCGTGAAGTCCACCGTCAGGACGCTCCCGGCGGGCTGCATCGCGCCCTCGGGATAGTGGGTGACCCTCCCGATGGTGGAGTCCTTGAAGACCGAGACGTAGAAGTGCGCGGCTTCCTCGGCCTGGCCGTCGAACCAGAGACACGTGGTGAAAGGCTTGCTCGCCATGGTTTCCTCCTGAGGTGTCATGCTGCGGTCTCTCTGAGGACCGATCCTCGACGCGGAACTCATCGGTCGCGCGGCCGGCCGATCCACGTGGCTCATACACCGGTGCGGCCTAGCATCCCCGCATGACGTCTACTGAGTGCATCACGCCCTTCCGCCTAGACATTCCGCAGAGCGAGCTCGACGACCTCCACGACCGGCTCGACCGCACCCGCTGGCCCGACGACCTCTCGGCCACGGGGTGGGCGTACGGCGTCCCGGCCGGGTATCTGCGCGAGCTCGCGGACCACTGGCGGCACTCCTACGACTGGCGCGCGGCCGAGGCCCGGCTGAACGAGTGGCCGCAGTTCACGACCGTCATCGACGGCACGACCGTGCACTTCGCGCACATCCGCTCCCCCGAGCCGGACGCCACCCCCTTGATCGTCACGCACGGCTGGCCCGGCTCGATCGTCGAGTTCCTGGACGTGGTGGGCCCGTTGACCGATCCGGCCGCCCACGGCGGCGATCCGGCCGACGCCTTCCATGTCGTCGTCCCGAGCATCCCCGGCTTCGGGCTGTCCGGGCCGCCCGCGGACACCGGCTGGGAGGCGGGCCGGATCGCCGGCGCGTGGGCCGAACTGATGACCCGGCTCGGCTACGAGCGGTTCGGCGCGCAGGGCGGCGACTGGGGTTCGGTGATCTCCCGGGAGCTGGGCCGCGCCCATCCCGAGCGGGTCATCGGCGTCCACCTCAACCTGCTGCCGGGCGCGCAGGCCACCCGTGAACCGACCGAGGAGGAGCTCGCCGCGCTGGAGCCCGCCGAGCGCGAGCGCGCCCTCGCATCGTGGCGCCGGTGGAGTGCCTGGTCGGGCGAGGGCACCGGGTACGCCGTCCTGCACTCCACCCGCCCGCAGACCCTCGCCTACGCGCTCACCGACTCGCCGGTCGGCCAACTCGCCTGGATCGTCGAGAAGTTCCAGGAGTGGACCGACTCCGCCGAACTGCCCGAGGAGGCCGTGGACCGGGACCGGCTGCTGACCAACGTGATGCTGTACTGGCTGACCGGGACCGCCGGTTCGGCCGCCCGGATCTACTACGAGCGGGCGCACGCCACCGGTGACCGCGCGGCCCGGCCCACCGAACCCTCGACCGTGCCCACCGCCCTCGCCGTCTTCCCTGCCGAGATCCAGGTCCCGCTGCGGCACAAAGCGCAGCGCACCGAGAACCTGGTGCGCTGGACCGAGTTCGACCGGGGCGGCCACTTCGCGGCGATGGAGGAGCCGGACCTGCTGGTGGGGGACGTGCGGGCGTTCTTCCGCCAGGTGCGCGGGACGGGCTGAGCAGAGACGGGCTGAGCCCTCCCGGGGCCGCGCTCTGCCGGTGGCGAATCTGCCACCGGCAGAGAAACCGCCTCGGGGCGGGGTCCGCGGTCGACAGTGGAGCCGACGGCATCCCTACGACCACGAGGACCGCCCATGACTTCCATCCGGGCCGAGGACGGCGACACCCCTCCCACCCGCTTCGACGACCAACTGGCCGCCCAGCTCCTCGCCCAGCGCATCGTGCTGCTGGGCACCCAGGTCGACGAGGTCTCCGCCAACCGGGTCTGCTCCCAGCTGCTGGTCCTGTCCGGGGAGGACCCGCGCACCGACATCAGCCTGTACATCAACAGTCCGGGCGGCTCCGTGTACGCGGGTCTCGCGATCTACGACACGATGCGGCTGATCCCCAATGACGTCTCGACGCTCGCGATGGGCTTCGCGGCGAGCATGGGCCAGTTCCTGCTCTGCGCCGGCACGCCCGGCAAGCGGTACGCCCTGCCGAACGCGCGGATCATGATGCACCAGGGGTCCGCGGGCATCGGCGGGACCACCGCCGACATCCTGATCCAGGCGGAGAACCTGGATCACAGCAAGCAGACCATGGAGCGCCTCCTCGCCGAGAACACGGGCCAGACCCCGGAGACGATCGCCCGCGACGGCGACCGCGACCGCTGGTTCACGGCCGAGGAGGCCAGGGAGTACGGCATGGTGGACCGGGTCGTGGAGTCCCTCGCGGACGTCCGCCCGGCCGCCTCCAGGCGACGGATGGGGCTCTGACATGGCGAACTACACGATTCCGTACGTCGTCGAGCGCACCGCGCACGGCGAGCGGTCCTCCGACGTGTTCAGCCGGCTGCTCTCCGAGCGGATCATCTTCCTCGGCACCGAGATCGACGACGGCGTGGCCAACGTCGTGATCGCGCAGCTGCTGCATCTGGAGTCGGCGGCGCCGGAGAGCGAGATCTCGATCTACATCAACTCCCCCGGCGGATCGTTCACCTCGCTGATGGCGATCTACGACACGATGACCTACGTGCAGGCGCCGATCTCCACGCTGTGCGTGGGCCAGGCGGCCTCCACGGCGGCCGTTCTGCTGGCCGGAGGGGATCCCGGAAGGCGGCTCGTGCTGGAGCACGCGCGCGTGCTGCTCGGTCAGCCCGCCTCCGGCGGCAGCCGCGGGGCGATCTCCGATCTCGCCCTGCAGGCCAAGGAGATGGTCCGCATCCGCTCCCAGGTCGAGGAGGTGCTGGCCCGTCACACCCGCCACGACATCGCGACCCTGCGCGCGGACATGGACCGCGACAAGGTGTTCACCGCCCAGGAGGCCGTGGAGTACGGCCTGGCCGACGAGGTGGTGAGCCGGCGCCTCGTGACGGTCTGAGGCACCGGCCCCGCCGCGTCAGGCCGCCAGGCACATCCCGTTGTACGGCGATCCCGGCACCGCGCGCCGGGTGCGCGCGGAGTGCCGGGTGAGCTCCCCCTGGGCCAGGGAGAGCAGGTCACCGAGGCCGAGCCCGAGGGCCTGGGCTGCGGCCGCCAGGACCTCCGAGGAGGCCTCCTTGCGGCCGCGCTCGACCTCGGAGAGGTAGGGCATCGAGATCCGGGCCGCGTCGGCCACGTCCTTGAGCGTGCGCTCCTGGGCGAGGCGCTCGCGGCGCAGGACGTCTCCGACGAGGTCACGCCACAGGGGTTCCCTGCTCTCCCTGGCGGCGGGTTCCTTCGGCGGCGCGGCGGCGGGGCGTTCGGACACCGGGCGGACGGATCCCGGGCGCACGGACTGCGGGCGCAGGGGGATCACGCGGGCTTGGTTCGGCGCTTCGTTGCTCACCGGATCAGCCTAAATTCCGTGGCCGTCAGGGGAAGGGGGCGGCATTCTGCCCTGGGTGGAATCGACGAGCGGAAGGGCACCGGGACCCGTGCTGCGCGAGACGTTCAACGACGCGGCGGAGCTGTACGACAGGGCACGGCCGGGCTATCCGCCCGCCCTGGTCGCGGAGTTGGCACGGCTGACCGGCCTCGGCCCCGACAGCCGCGTCATGGAGGTGGGGCCGGGCACCGGCCAGCTCACCCGTGCCCTTGCCGGGTTCGGCTGTCACATCACCGCGGTGGAGCTGGGGGACGCGATGGCCGCGGTGGCCCGGCGGCGGCTGGGCGGTTTCCCCCGGGTCGACGTGCGGACCGCCGAGTTCGAGCGCTGGCCGCTGCCGGCGGAACCCTTCGACGTGCTCGCCTGCGCCACCGCCTTCCACTGGCTCGACCCGGCCGTCCGGGTGGAGAAGGCGGCGGACGCGCTCCGGGCCGGCGGACACCTCGCCGTCGTGGTCACCCACCACGTGGCGGGCGGCTCGGCCGACTTCTTCGCCCGGGTCCAGGAGTGCTACGAACGCTGGGACCCGGCGACACCGCCGGGGCTGCGGCTCCGGCCGTCCGAGGAGATCGTGCCGGACACGGCGGAGTTCGAGACCTGCCCGCGCTTCGACGACGTGACGGTGATCCGATGCGAACGGGACATCACCTACACCTCCGACCAGTACATCGACGTACTCCTCACCTACTCGGGCCACCGGGCGCTCGACAGCACCCGGCGCGAGGGCCTGCTGGCCTGTGTCAGGGACCTGATCGAGACACGTCACGACGGCCGGGTCACCAAGCGCTACCTGCACGAATTGATCGTCGCCACCCGGGTCACCCCCTGAAGGCCGACGATTTCCGGCCACCGGTCACATTGGTGGGCATGCTTCGGCGCACCCCGGGTACACGCAGCGCGAGGGAGCTGCGGGCGGTGGATTCGGCCGGTGGCCCGGGGAGGCATATGTTGTCGCGATCCGGGTACACGGCAGGCCACAACCGCAGGACCCGAGACAACCCAGGCCGAAGAGGCAGACGTCGAGCCGTGACTTTCGTGGGAGAGGTAATGCATACCGCCGTCACCGCCGTGAACCGTTCGGAGGCACAGGTCACCGAGCACGCCAGCGGGACCAGGACGGGTGAGACACCCCTGCCGGGAGTCGAGGAACCGCGGTCCGTCGCCCCGCGGGACGCACGGGAGCTGTCCCGCCAGTTCTTCCAGCGCCTCACCGAGCTCGAGGAAGGCACGCACGAATACCAGTACGCGCGCAACACCCTCATTGAGATGAACATGTCGCTCGTGCGCTTCGCGGCCGGAAGGTTCCGCGGCCGCGGCGACGACATGGAGGACATCGTCCAGACCGGCATGATCGGCCTGATCAAGGCGATCGACCGTTTCGAGATCTCCCGCGAGGTCGAGTTCACCTCGTTCGCCCTGCCCTACATCGTGGGTGAGATCAAGCGCTTCTTCCGCGACACCACCTGGGCCGTGCACGTGCCGCGCCGCCTTCAGGAGCTGCGCGTCGAGCTGGCCAAGGCCCGTGAGGAACTGGGCAGCCGGCTGGACCGCGACCCGACGGTCGCCGAACTGGCCACCCTGATGAACATCTCCGAGAACGAGGTGATCGAGGCGCAGATCGCCTCGAACGGCTACAACTCCTCGTCCCTGGACGCCGCCCTGACCGGTGACGGCCCCGAGGGCGGCGAAGCGGTGCTCGCCGACTTCATCGGCGTGGAGGAGGACGGCCTGCGGCTCGTCGAGGACTTCCAGTCACTCGCCCCGCTGATGGCCGAGCTCAGCGACCGCGATCGGCAGATCATCCACATGCGGTTCGTGGAGGAGGCCACCCAGTCGGAGATCGGTGAGCGGCTCGGCTGCTCGCAGATGCACGTGTCCCGGCTGATCAAGCGGATCATCACGCGACTGCGCGAGGGCATGCTGGGCGAGCTCGGCTGCGCCTGACCTGCACGAAGAGCGAGAAAGCGGGTGCCGTCCTGAGGGACGGCACCCGCTTTGCGATACGAGCGTTCTCGACGACCACGAGCATTCTCGACGACGCGGGAGCGGCCGGAACACCGGCTCGCTCGACCGCTGCCTAGTCGCCGAATCCCAGGACGGCCCTGACCCGCTTGCCCACGGGTACGCGTTCCGCGGCGACCTCACGCGCCAGGACGTGCACGATCTCCAGCCCGTGCCGGCCGACGCGCTCGGGATCCCGGGGGAACCTGCGGGGCAGGGTGGCGCTGCTGTCGTAGACGGTGACGGCGACCGTGCTGTCGGTGCCCTCCAGCTCAAGGATGTAGGGCCCGTTGCTGTGCCGGTCGGCGTTGGTGACCAGTTCGCTCACCACGAGGAGCACCTCCTGCTCGGCACGGTCGCCGATGGCGGCACACCACTCGGTGCGGAGCCTGCCGAGGAAGTCCGCGGCGAACGACCGCGCCTCGGCGATGCTTCCCGGCTCCCCGGTGTAGTGCGCCGCCCGCCGTAGGGGTTCCACGGGCACGTCGAAACCAGTCGGTATCACTGCCCCGTCCAGGTGATCGATCATGCGTTTCTCTCTCGGAAGCCGGACTGGCCGGACGCTGCTGCACCAGTCCTCGTACCCCGAGTCGGGCTGTGCAGTCCAGGAGAAGCGTCACACCGACCAGGACACCGCGGCGTCGGACACGGGTGCGGACCGGGTGGTCGTGGGCGTGGTGTCGGAGGCGAGGGGCGGCTGCGGTGTCGTGGAGCCCGGAGCACTGGACTGACCTGGGG
>NZ_RSAJ01000166.1 GCF_003933965.1 Streptomyces sp. RP5T | reverse complement strand
GCCCGGTCCGTGCCCACCCGGCCGTCCCGGCCGCCCTGTTCGCGGTCCTCGCCGTGACCGTCGGCTGGGGTCTGCTGCGCGACCCGTACACCGTGGACACGGCCGTCCGACTCGCCGCACCGTCCTGGGCACACCCGCTCGGCACCGACGCGCTCGGCCGTGACGTGCTCGCCCGGCTCGGCCACGGTGCCGCCTCGACGGTCGGCACGGCCGCCGCGATCTGCCTGGTCGGCCTGGTGACGGCCCTCGCGCTGGGCTTCCTGCCGGGCGTCGCGGCGGGCGCCTCGGACATCGCCAACGCCCTGCCGCCGGTGATCGTCGGCATCCTGGTCGCCGCCGCGACCGGCCCCGGTACCGGCGGCGCGGCCCTCGCGGTCGCGCTGATCTCCTGGCCCGCCCTGTCCGCGCACGCGGCGGCCCTCGTGCAGGAGGTACGGGCGTCCGCCTTCCTCACCGCCCAACGGGCCGTCGGAGCGTCACCGTGGTGGATCCTGACCCGGCACGTGCTGCCCTCGGTGGCCGGCCCGGTGGCCCGGCACGCCCTGCTCCGTCTGCCCGGGATCGCCCTCGCCCTCGCCTCCCTGGGCTTCCTCGGCCTGGGCGCCCAACCGCCCGCCCCCGAATGGGGTCTGCTCCTCGACGAGTCCCGCGCCTACGTCGAACGCGCCCCGTGGGCCGCCCTCGCCCCGGCCGTGGCCCTCGCCCTGCTGGCCGGGCTCGCGGTGTCGGGGGCGTCCTACACCCAGGGGCGCGGACCGAGAAGTACACGGCAGGAGGCCGGAGTTGGAGTCTGAGGTGCTGCTGTCGGTGCGCGGTCTGCGGATCGCCTTCGCCGGGGTGGAAGCGGTGCGCGGAGTGTCGTTCGACGTCCGGGCGCGCGAGGTGTTCGCGCTGGTGGGCGAGTCGGGCGCGGGCAAGAGCCTGACCGCACGGGCGCTGCTGGGCATGCTGCCGCGGGAGGCCACGACGACGGGCACGGTCCTCCCCGACCTGTCGGGTGCGCGGGGCCGCCGGATCGCCCTGGTCCCGCAGGACGCCCTGTCGGCCCTGTCCCCCGTGCACCCGGTCGGCACCCAACTCGCCGCCGCCGTACGGTCGGTGCGCGGGGTGGGCCGCCGGGAGGCACAGGCCCTCGCGATGGCCGCGCTGGACCGGGTGGGCATCGCCGACGCGGCCCGCCGGGCCCGCGCGTATCCGCACGAGTTCTCCGGCGGCATGCGCCAGCGGGCGGTCGTCGCGATGGCCACGGTCAACGAGCCGGACATCCTGGTCGCCGACGAACCCACCACCGCCCTCGACACCGGCCACCGCGAGCTGGTGCTCCGGCTCCTGGCCGAGCAGCGGGAGTCCAGGGGCACGGCACTGGTCCTGGTCACCCACGACATGGACGCGGTACGGCGGCACGCGCACCGGATGCTCGTGATGTACGCAGGCCGGGCGGTCGAGACGGGCCCGGCACGCGAGATCCTGGCGCACCCCCGGGCCCCCTACACCGCGGGCCTGCTCGCCTCCCTGCCACAGAAGGCACGGCAACGCCGGCTCACCGCCCTGCCCGGCTCGCCTCCCGCCCCGGACGCCCTCCCGCCGGGCTGCGCCTTCGCCCCGCGCTGCCCTCTCGCGACGGACGTGTGCCACCACCGGGAACCGGAGCCACGGCAGATGAACGACCGGCTGGTGGCCTGCCATCACGGAGAGGCGACATGAGCACACCCCTTCTCGACGTCCGTGACCTGGTCGTCCGGTACGGCACGGTCACCGCCGTGGATCACGTGTCCTTCACCCTGTCGCCGGGCGAGACCCTCGCCCTCGACGGCCCGAGCGGCTGCGGCAAGTCCTCCACCGCCCACGCCGTACTCCAGCTGCGCCGCCCAGCAGGCGGTGAAGTCCGCTTCGAGGGGCGGGAGTTGACCACGCTCACCGAACGCGAGCTCCGTCCCCTCCGCTCCCGTATGCAGCCGGTGTTCCAGGACCCCTACGGCTCCCTCGACCCGCGCCACCGCATCCGGGACGCGGTGGCGGAACCGCTGCGGATCAAGGGGCTCAGGCCCACGGCCGGCCAGGTCGCCGCACTCCTCGACCGGGTCGGCCTGGACCCGTCGTACGGTGACCGCCGCCCGCACGAACTCTCCGGCGGCCAGTGCCAACGCGTGGGCATCGCAAGGGCGTTGGCGTGCGAGCCGCGACTGCTGGTGCTGGACGAGCCGGTGTCGGCGCTGGATCCCTCCGTCCGGGCCGGCATCCTCAACCTCCTCGCCGACCTCCAGGACGAACTGGGCCTCGGGTACCTGTTCATCTGCCACGACCGGGCGGTCGTACGGCATGTCGCGGACCGGGTGCTGGAGATGCGCGAGGGGCGGATCACGCGCGCGTGGCGGCCTCGATGACCTGCCGCAGGCCCTCGGTGAGGGTGTCCGCGTCGGGGGCGGTCTTCGGGTCGAAGGCCCACTGGCCGATCAGCCCGGTCATCAGCGCCAGATAGAACCGGCCGAGGGTGTCGGCGGTCCCGTCCGAGACCTCCTCCTCCGGCACGCCCATCAGCATGGACACCAGACCCCGCCCGCCCTCGCGCTGCGCGCGGACCAACTGCTCCCGCACCTCGGGCAGTTGGTCACCCATGCCCATGATCTCCAGACTGAGCCGCCACATCGAGCCGGGCCCCCGCATGGTGTCGACGATGTTGGCCCACACCTCCCGGAAACGCTCCAGCGAGCCGGGCGGGGTGGTGAACCCGGCGACCCCCTCGAAGGAGAGGTCCTCCACCAGTGCGATGTACGCCTGCCCGAGCAGCGCGTCCTTCGACCCGTAGTGATAGCCGATGGACGCCAGGTTCGTCCCCGACTCCTTGACGATGTCCCGCGCGGTCGTCCGCAGGAACCCCTTCTCCAGCAGGCAGCGCTTGGCGCCTTCGAGCAGATCCTCGCGATGTCCCATGCCCCCACCCTATCTAGACAAGCGATTTATACAAGCGTCATAGACAATCGTTTAATACGCTCGTATAGTCGCCGTCATGACGAACCCGACCCCCGCCGGTTCCCTGGCCGGCCGCCGTGAATGGACCGCACTCGGCGTCCTGATGCTTCCGCTGCTCCTGGTCTCCATGGACGTCTCCGTCCTCTACTTCGCCGTCCCGGCGATCAGCGCGGACCTGGAACCGAGCGGCACCCAGCAGCTGTGGATCTTCGACATCTACGGCTTCGTCCTGGCCGGCCTGCTGATGACGATGGGCTCCCTGGGCGACCGCATCGGCCGTCGCAGGCTGCTGCTGATCGGCGCGGTCGCCTTCGGCGCGGCCTCCCTCGCGGCGGCCTACGCGCACAGCGCCGAGATGCTGATCGCGGCCCGCGCGGTGCTCGGCGTCGGCGGCGCCACCCTGATGCCGTCCACGATGGCGCTGATCCGCACGATGTTCACCGACTCCGGCCAGCGGGCCAGGGCGATCGGTATGTGGTCCGGCGTGATGACCGCCGGGATCGCGCTCGGCTCGGTGCTGAGCGGGGTGCTGGTCGAGTACTTCTGGTGGGGCTCGATCTTCCTGGTCAACCTGCCCGCGATGGTCCTGCTGCTGGTCCTCGGCCCGTTCCTGCTCCCCGAGTCGAGGGACCCCGCGCCCGGCCGCTTCGACTGGCCGAGCGTCCCGTTGTCGATGGCCGCCGTCCTGCCCGTCGTCTACGGCCTCAAGGAGATCCCGTCCGAGGGCTGGCATGCCGGGTACGTCGTCTCGATCACCGTGGGTCTGCTCTTCGCGACCCTCTTCGTGCACCGCCAGCGCACCACGGCCTCACCGATGATCGACCCGGCGCTGTTCCGCGGCCGCGGCTTCGCCCCGTCCGTGGCGCTCAACCTGATCTCGTCGTTCGCCATGATGGGCTCGGCGCTCTTCACCACGCAGTACCTCCAGTCGGTGCTCGGCAAGAGCGCGCTGGAGGCGGCCCTGTGGGCGCTGCTGCCCTCCGTGCCGATCGGCGCGGCCGCCCCGACCGCGACGGCGCTGGTCCACCGGGGCGTCAACCGGGCCTACGTCGTCACCGCGGGCTTCGCCGTCGGCGCGGCCGGCTACGCGCTGCTGGCCCTCGCGGGCACGGACTCCCTCTGGCTGGTCCTGGTCGCGTGCGGCGTCCTGGCCTGCGGGGTCGTCGTGGTCATCTCCCTGATCACCGACCTCGCCCTGAGCAGCGCCCCCGTGGAGCGGGCCGGCGCGGCGTCCTCGCTGATGGAGACCGCCGCGGAGTTCGGCGGCGCCCTCGGGATGGCGGTCCTCGGCTCCATCGGCACGGCGATCTACCGCCACGACATCCCGGCCTCGGCCCCGGACACGGCCCGCGAGACGCTGGGCGGGGCGCTGGCCCTCGCGGACCGGGTACCGGGTCTGGCGACGGCGGCCCGGGAGGCGTTCACCCACGGCATGCAGGGAGCGGCGATCGCGGGAGCGGTGCTGCTGGCGGGAGCGGCGGTGCTGGCGGCGGTGACGCTGCGGGAGGTGACGGTGCGGGAGGAAGCGCCGGAGCCGGAGAAGATCCCTCTGTGAGAAGCCGCAGGCAAAACGCCGGACGGGCTGACTGAGTCAGCCCGTCCGGCGTTTGAGGACGAGGCCCCGAGGGGGCCGTCAGGGGCGCGGGGAACTGCGCGACCAGCCCCCACGCACCCGCAGCCGAACCACCACCTCAGACCAGGTTCACCGCGCGGGCCGACGTCGCCCCGATTTCCTCGGCAACCTCTGTCAGCACCCCGGCAGGAACCGTGTCGTCCACCGTGAGAACCGCCAGCGCCTCACCACCGGCGATCGCCCGCGAGACCTGCATACCGGCGATGTTGATCCCGGCCTCACCGAAGATCCGGCCGACCGTGCCGACGACACCGGGACGGTCCTCGTACTTGAGAACGACCATGTGGTCGGCGAGGGCCAGGTCCACGTCGTACTCGCCGACGGCGACGATCTTCTGGAGGTGCTTGGGACCGGCCAGCGTGCCGGAGACCGACACCTCCTCGCCGCTGCCGAGCGTGCCCCGCACGGTGACGACATTGCGGTGGTCGGCCGACTCGGAGCTGGTCGTCAGCCGCACCTCGACACCGCGCTCCTGGGCGAACAGCGGGGCGTTGACGTACGACACGGTCTCGGCGACGACGTCCTCGAAGACACCCTTGAGGGCGGACAGCTCCAGCACCTTCACGTCGTGCTGGGTGATCTCGCCGTAGACCTCGACGTCGAGGCGGACCGCGACCTCACCGGCGAGCGCGGTGAAGATGCGGCCGAGACGCTCGGCGAGCGGCAGGCCCGGCTTGACGTCCTCGGCGATGACACCGCCCTGGACGTTGACCGCGTCGGGCACGAGCTCACCGGCGAGGGCGAGACGCACCGAGCGGGCGACCGCGATACCGGCCTTCTCCTGGGCCTCGTCGGTGGAGGCACCGAGGTGCGGGGTGGCGACGACCTGGTCGAACTCGAACAGCGGGGAGTCCGTGCAGGGCTCCTTCGCGTACACGTCGAGGCCGGCACCGGCGACCCGGCCCTCCTTGAGGGCGGAGTACAGCGCCTCCTCGTCGACGATCCCGCCACGGGCCGCGTTGACGATCCGCACGCTGGGCTTGACCTTGCGCAGCGCCTCGTCGCCGATGAGGCCGACGGTCTCGGGGGTCTTCGGCAGGTGGACGGTGATGAAGTCGGAGACCTCGAGGAGCTCGTCCAGCGACAGCACCTTGACGCCCATCTGGGCGGCGCGGGCGGGCTGGATGTAGGGGTCGTAGGCGACGACCTTCATGCCGAAGCCCGACATGCGCTGGGCGACCAGGGCGCCGATGCGGCCGAGACCGACGACACCGAGGGTCTTCTCGGCGAGCTCCACGCCCGTGTACTTGCTGCGCTTCCACTCGCCGTTCTTCAGCGCGGCGTTGGCCTGCGGGATGTGGCGGGCGGTGGCGACGAGCAGACCGCAGGCCAGCTCGGCGGCGGTCACGATGTTCGAGGTGGGGGCGTTGACGACCATCACGCCGGCCTTGGTGGCGGCGGAGACGTCGACGTTGTCCAGGCCGACGCCGGCTCGCGCGACGACCTTCAGCTTGTGTGCGGCGGCGATGGCCTCGGCGTCCACCTTGGTGGCGGAGCGGATCAGGATCGCGTCGACGTCGGCGATGGCCGGGAGCAGTTCGGCTCGGTCCGCTCCGTTGCAGTGCCGGATCTCGAAGTCCGGGCCAAGCGCGTCCACGGTCGCGGGCGACAGCTCTTCAGCGATGAGTACGACGGGTTTCGAGCTCACGTGAGTCCTCACAAGTCCATTGCGTGCGGACGGCCGTCCCGACGGCCGCAGGCGGTGGAGGTTGGCTAGCCGCGTGGAAGACGCACGACGCTGTGGGCCTGACGCGTATGTAGTACGGCAGTGTAGTGGCGCCGCGGAGGTCGTCCTGCGCCTCTGCGGAAGGATCACCCGTCCGTGACGCGACGGGTTGGACAACGGGGCCGGAGCGGTTCGCTCCGGCCCCGTCGCGCGAGGCTTACGCCTCCTCGTCGACCCAGCTCATCAGCTTGCGCAGCTGCTTGCCGGTGGTCTCCAGCAGGTGCTCGGAATCCTGCTTCTTGTACTCGTTGTACTTCTTCAGACCGCCGTGGTACTCGGCCATCCACTCACGGGCGAAGGTGCCGTCCTGGATCTCGGCGAGGACCTTCTTCATCTCGGCCTTGGTGGCGTCCGTGATGATCCGCGGGCCGGTGACGTAGTCGCCCCACTCGGCGGTCTCGGAGATCGACCAGCGCATCTTCTCCAGGCCGCCCTCGTACATGAGGTCGACGATCAGCTTCAGCTCGTGCAGGCACTCGAAGTACGCGATCTCCGGCTGGTAGCCGGCCTCGGTCAGCGTCTCGAAACCGGCCTTGACCAGCGCGGCCGTACCACCGCAGAGAACGGCCTGCTCACCGAACAGGTCGGTCTCGGTCTCCTCGGTGAAGGTCGTCTTGATGACGCCCGCGCGGGTGCCGCCGATGCCCTTGGCGTAGGACAGCGCGAGCGCGAAGGCGTTGCCCGACGCGTCCTGCTCGACGGCCGCGATGCACGGAACGCCGCGGCCCTCCTCGTACTGGCGGCGCACGAGGTGACCCGGGCCCTTGGGGGCGACCATGCAGACGTCGACGTTGGCCGGCGGCTTGATGAAGTCGAAGCGGATGTTCAGGCCGTGGCCGAAGAACAGGGCGTCGCCGTCGTTCAGGTTGTCCTTGATGGACTCCTCGTACACCTGGGCCTGGATCGGGTCCGGGACCAGGATCATGATGACGTCGGCCTCGGCGGCGGCCTCCGACGGCGTCACCACGCGCAGGCCCTGCTCCTCGGCCTTGGCCTTCGACTTGGAGCCCTCGTGCAGACCGACACGCACGTCGACACCCGAGTCACGGAGCGACAGCGCGTGGGCGTGGCCCTGGCTGCCGTAACCGATGACCGCGACCTTGCGGCCCTGGATGATGGACAGGTCGGCGTCGGCGTCGTAGAACAGCTCGGCCACTTTGGGTTCTCTCCTTGGGTGCAGGTGTTGCGTCCCACCGTATGACGGCGGGATGGGATGAGGTTTCGGGGTCTCGGCATACGGGCGGCCGGAACCGCCCGTACCCGGTGTCAGGCGCTGCGGTCCAGGGCGCGCAGCGAGCGGTCCGTGATGGAGCGGGCGCCGCGGCCGATCGCGATGGTGCCGGACTGGACCAGCTCCTTGATGCCGAACGGCTCCAGCATCTTCAGCATCGCGGACAGCTTGTCGCTGGAGCCGGTGGCCTCGATGGTGACGGCCTCCGGGGACACGTCGACGGTCTTGGCGCGGAACAGCTGGACGATCTCGACGATCTGGGAGCGCGTCTCGTTGTCGGCGCGCACCTTCACCAGAACGAGTTCACGCTGAACCGCGGAACCCGGCTCCAGTTCAACGATCTTCAGGACGTTGACGAGCTTGTTGAGCTGCTTGGTCACCTGCTCCAGCGGCAGTTCGTCGACCACGCTGACCACGATCGTGATCCGGGAGATCTCGGGGTGCTCGGTGACCCCGACCGCGAGCGAGTCGATGTTGAACCCGCGGCGCGAGAAGAGGGCGGCGATCCGGGCCAGGATGCCCGGGGTGTTCTCCACCAGGACGGAGAGCGTGTGCTTGGACATGATCGGCTTCCTTTACGGCTCTCAGTCGTCTTCGTTGTCGCCGAAGTCGGGGCGGACGTCCCGGGCGGCCATGATCTCGTCGTTGGAGGTGCCGGCGGCGACCATCGGCCAGACCATCGCGTCCTCGTGGACGATGAAGTCGACGACGACGGGACGGTCGTTGATGGAGTTGGCCTCCGCGATGACCTTGTCCAGGTCCTCCGGGCGCTCGCAGCGCAGACCCACGCAGCCCATCGCCTCGGACAGCTTCACGAAGTCCGGCACGCGCGTGCCCTTCGCGTCCGGGTTGATGTCCTCGGGACCGCTGTGCAGCACGGTGTTGGAGTAGCGCTGGTTGTAGAAGAGGGTCTGCCACTGGCGGACCATCCCGAGGGCGCCGTTGTTGATGATGGCGACCTTGATCGGGATGTTGTTCAGGGCGCAGGTGGTCAGTTCCTGGTTGGTCATCTGGAAGCAGCCGTCGCCGTCGATCGCCCAGACGGTGTGGCCCGGCATGCCGGCCTTGGCGCCCATGGCGGCCGGGACCGCGTAGCCCATGGTTCCGGCGCCGCCGGAGTTCAGCCAGGTGGCGGGCTTCTCGTACTGGATGAAGTGCGCGGACCACATCTGGTGCTGGCCGACGCCCGCCGCGAAGATCGTGCCCTCGGGGGCGAGCTGTCCGATCCGCTCGATGACCTGCTGCGGGGACAGCGAGCCGTCGGCGGGCAGGTCGTAGCCGAGCGGGTAGGTCTCGCGCCAGCGGGACAGGTCCTTCCACCAGGCGCTGTAGTCGCCCTGGTGGCCCTCGCTGTGCTCCTTCTGGACGGCCTGGACCAGGTCGGCGATGACCTCGCGGGCGTCGCCGACGATCGGCACGTCGGCGGCGCGGTTCTTGCCGATCTCGGCCGGGTCGATGTCGGCGTGGACGATCTTGGCGTGCGGGGCGAAGCTGTCCAGCTTGCCGGTGACGCGGTCGTCGAAGCGGGTACCGAGGGCGACGATCAGGTCGGCCTTCTGCAGCGCGGTGACGGCGGTGACCGCACCGTGCATGCCCGGCATTCCCACGTGCAGCGGGTGGCTGTCGGGGAATGCGCCGAGCCCCATCAGGGTGGTGGTGACGGGGGCTCCGGTGAGTTCGGCGAGGACCTTCAGTTCGGCGGTGGCGCCGGACTTGATGACACCGCCGCCGACGTAGAGGACGGGCCGCTTGGCCTGGGTGATCAGCTTGGCGCCCTCGCGGATCTGCTTGGCGTGCGGCTTGGTCACCGGGCGGTAGCCGGGCAGGTCCATGACCGGCGGCCAGGAGAACGTCGTCTTCGCCTGGAGGGCGTCCTTGGCGATGTCGACCAGGACCGGTCCCGGGCGGCCGGTGGAGGCGATGTGGAACGCCTGCGCGATGACCCGCGGGATGTCCTCGGCCTTGGTGACGAGGAAGTTGTGCTTGGTGATCGGCATGGTGATGCCGACGATGTCCGCCTCCTGGAAGGCGTCCGTGCCGATCGCCTTGGAGGCCACCTGGCCGGTGATCGCCACGAGCGGCACCGAGTCCATGTGGGCGTCCGCGATCGGGGTGACCAGGTTGGTGGCACCGGGGCCCGAGGTCGCCATGCAGACGCCGACCTTGCCGGTGGCCTGCGCGTAGCCGGTGGCCGCGTGACCGGCGCCCTGCTCGTGACGGACCAGGACGTGGCGCACCCGGGTGGAGTCCATCAGCGGGTCGTACGCGGGAAGGATGGCACCGCCGGGGATCCCGAATACCGTCTCCGCGCCGACCTCCTCGAGAGAGCGGATGAGGGACTGCGCGCCCGTGACGTGCTCGGGGGCGGACTGCTGTCCTCCGGATCGGGGCCGCGGCTGCGGATGGGCCCCGGTGGCCTGCTCGGTCATCGTCATTCTCTTCTCGATGCTGAGGGTGTGAAGCTGAGGTGGGGAAGGCTGGGCAACAAAAAACCCCTCGTGCCGTAGGGCAAGCGAGGGGAGCGCGCCGGGTGGGGATCGCTGAGCGGTCTGTGGCTCAGCGTCAGCCGACGCGCTTTCCAAGTACGAGAATTCGGGTGCGCATGGAACTGACCCTCCCCCCGGCACGCACTCACTGTCAAGTGGGTGGGACGGGAGTCTCATTATGTGAGCGGAGGGTCGTCCCACCACCGAGTACGGCGGTCATGCTTCCGGTGTACACCCCCGCACCGCCGCCGGCGAACGCGGGCTCCGCCGGTCCGTGCGGCACCGGATAGTGCCCCGAGGCCAGCGCCCTGCGCAGCCGGTACTCGTCCAGCGGACCGGCGAACGCCATGCCCTGGCCGTGCGTGCAGCCCATCGCGCGCAGGGCCACGACCTGCTCGGGGAGGTCCACCCCGTCGGCCACCGACTGCAGTCCGAGGTCCCCGGCGATCCTGAGCAGCCCGCTGGTGATCTTGTGCAGCCGCGCGGACTCCACGACGCCCTCGACCAGACTGCGGTCGAGCTTCAGCACGTCGACGGGGAGTTTGCGCAGGGCGGTGATCGCCGCGTAGCCGCTGCCGAAGCCGTCCAGGGCGATCCGGACGCCGAGCCGCCGGATCGCGGTCAGCCGGCGCTCCAGCTCGTCCAGCGGGACCCGGGGGTCGGTGTCGGAGAGCTCGATGACCAGGGAGCCCGAGGGCAGTCCGTGCCGGGTCAGCAGGGCCTCGACGGATCCCAGGGGCAGCGAGCGGTCGAGCAGCCGCTGGGCGCTCATCCGGACCGCCACCGGCACGGTGAGCCCGTTCGCCGCCCGCTCGGCGGCCTGTTCGACGGCCTCCTCCAGGATCCAGCGGCCCAGCTCCTGCGTCCTGTCGCTGTCCTCGGCCACTCTCAGGAACTCGGCGGGCGTGAACAGCACCCCCTGGGAGGACCGCCAGCGCGCCTGGGCGGAGACCGACGTGATCCGGCCGTCCTCCAGGCAGACGACGGGCTGGTGCAGCAGGGCGAACTCGCCGTCGTGCAGCGCGGCACGCAGGCGTGTGGCCAGCTCCGCCTTGCGTACGACGTCCTGCTGCATCTGGGGCGCGTACAGCTCGACGCGGCCCTTGCCGCCCGCCTTGGCGCGGTACATCGCGAGGTCCGCGTTGCGCAGGATCTCGCCCGCTCCCAGGCCGGGTTCGGCGAAGGCGACGCCGATGGAGGCGGCGACGCGGACATCGTTGCCGTCGATGAGGTAGGGCTGGGAGAGCGTGATCCGCAGGCGGTCGGCGAGCTCCAGGATGTTGCCCTCGCGCGCGGTGCGGTCGCGGGTGCCGTCGCCGACGATCAGCGCGGCGAACTCGTCCCCGCCGAGCCGGGAGGCGGTGTCGCCGTACCGGACGGCGTCCTGGAGTCTGCGGGCGGCCTGGACGAGCAGTTCGTCCCCGGCCTGGTGCCCGATCGTGTCGTTGACGGCCTTGAAGCCGTCCAGGTCGATGAAGAGGACGGCCGTGCCGCGGTCGGAGGAGCGGCGGCCGGACAGGGCCTGCTGGACCCGCCGGGTGAACAGGGCGCGGTTGGGCAGGTCGGTCAGCGGGTCGTGCTCGGCGTTGTGCTGGAGCTGCGCCTGCAGGCGCACTCTTTCGGTCACGTCCCGGCTGTTGAAGATGAGGCCGCCGTGGTGACGGTTGACGGTGGACTCGACGTTGAGCCATCCGCCGTCACCGGACCGGAAGCGGCACTCGATGCGGGTGGTGGGCTCTTCGAGGGGGTTGGCGGCGAGGAAGCGCCGCACCTCGTGCACGACGCAGCCCAGGTCCTCAGGGTGGATGAGAGCGGCCAGTTCCGTGCCCACGAGTTCCTCGGCGGGGCGTCCGTAGACACCGGCGGCGGCCGGGGAGACGTAGCGCAGGATGCCGTTGGGCGCGGCGATCATGATGACGTCGCTGGAGCCCTGCACCAGGGAGCGGAAGTGGTTCTCCTTCTGCGCGAGTTCCTGGGTGAGGGTGATGTTGTCGAGCAGCATGATGCCCTGGCGCACCACGAGGGCGAGCACGACGGTGCCGCCGGTGAACAGCACCACGCGGTCCACGCTGCGGCCGTTGAGGACGTTGTAGAGGATGCCCAGGGTGCAGACCGCGGCGGCGAGATACGGCGTCAGCGCGGCCAGTGAGCCGGTGATGGGGCGGGTGACCGGATACCGGCCCAGGTCGCCGCCCGGGGCTCCCTGCGCGGACGGGTGGTGCTGGATCCCGAAGCGCTGTCCGGGCAGGTGCTCGCGCACCACGCGCGTGTGCCCGGCGGGACGCTGGCGGTCGCCGTCCAGGTGCCGGGGCGCGGCCCAGGGAGCGTAGGCGAGGAGCAGGGAACCGGCGAACCAGCCGGCGTCCAGCAACTGGCCGGAGCGGTAGTCGTTGTGCAGCAGCGGCGAGGTGAACAGGGCGTCGCACATCACGGTCAGGGCGAGCGCGCCGATCGCGGTGTTCACCGCGGTGCGGTTGACCGCCGAGCGCCGGAAGTGCAGTGCGAGGACCATGCTGACGAGGGCGATGTCCAGCAGCGGGTACGCCAGGGACAGCGCGGTGTGCGCGACGCTCGGCCCCTCGGACTTCGCCGCCTGGGCGAGGGCGAGGCTCCACGAGAGCGTGAGCAGGGAGCCGCCGATCAGCCAGGCGTCGAGGCCCAGGCAGACCCAGCCCGCCTTCGTCACCGGCCGCTTGGCGAGGACCAGCAGGCCCACGATGGCGGGTGGCGCGAAGCAGAGGAAGAACAGGTCGGCACAGCTCGGGCTGGGCACCTCGCGGCCCAGGACGACCTCGTACCAGCCCCAGATCAGGTTGCCGAGCGAGGCCATCGTCGAGGACAGCCCGAAGAGCAGCCAGGCGGGTCGAAAGCGGACCCGGCGGTCGCGGGCGTGGACGAAGCACGACACGGCCGCCGTGCCCGCTGCGGCGCTCAGCCCGAAGTCACCCATGACCAGCGCCACTTCGCGTGAGCCCCAGCCGAGCGCGGAACCGATGGCGTAGCCCGCGCACACCAGGGCGAGAAGGAGTTGGTGGACCAGGCTCGAACCGCCACGGGAGGCCGGTGGCCGGGAGGGCAGGGCCGCCCTCCCGGACCGGACCCGCAGCGCTCCGTCGAGGGTGGTCGCGGGAGAAGGGGGCGAGCTCACCGGGCCCTCCCGGTCCGCGCCGCTCCGGGGTCCCGGGTGTCCGGGTGCGCCGGGTGCGCATGCCTCCTGCGGCTGTTGTGCCTGCGGTGATGGCTGTGGTGACCGCCGTGACCGGCGTGGTGGCCGCGTCTGCGCGCGGCTGTGTGCCAGGGTCGGAGCCGGCGGCCCCGCCGCGTCGGATCGTTGGTCCATAGGCCGTGCATCGCCCGTCGCCCCCCTCACAGTCTGCAATGTCCATCCCCGGCGCCGAACGGTGCGCGGCGCAGCCCCTGTCGGGACGATACACCAGTCTCGTCACTCAGGGACATAGTTCCTCTACGCTCCGTGACGACCAGCGGCGATGCGGGCACGGACCGCGTCCGGAAGGTTGCGGAGGGTGCCGGAAACGGATTACGCGCCTGCCGTGCCCGTCGTAAGGATCACGTTGCGCAGGGGCTCGTGGTTCACGAAGCGGGTCAACTGGTCCGCCAGAAGCCGCTTGGCCCGGGGCAGGAAGGCGGAGGTGGGTCCGCCGACGTGCGGGCTGATGAGCAGGCCCGGCGCCTGCCACAGGGGATGGCCCGGAGGCAGCGGCTCGGGATCGACCACGTCCAGGGCGGCGGTGATGCGCCCGGTCTCCAGTTCGGCGAGCAGCGCCTTGGTGTCGACGACCGCGCCGCGGGCGACGTTCACCAGCAGGGCACCGTCCTTCATCCGGGACAGGAACTCCGCGTTCACCAGGCCGCGGGTGGAGTCGTTCAGCGGGGTGGAGAGGATGACGACGTCCGCCTCGGGGAGCAGGGCGGGCAGTTCGGTGAGCGGGTGCACCGGGCCGCGCTCCGTGGTGCGCGCGGAGCGCGCGACCCGCGCGACCCGCGCGACCTCGAACGGCACGAGCCGGTCCTCGATGGCGGAGCCGATCGAGCCGTACCCGACGACGAGGACGCTCTTGTCGGCGAGCGCGGGATGGAACTCCCCCTGCCAGCGCTCCTGCTGCTGGGCCCGGACGAAGCCGGGAACGCCCCGCAGGGAGGCGAGGGTCAGGGTGAGGGCCAGTTCGGCGGTGCTCGCCTCGTGCACACCGCGCGCGTTGCAGAGCCTGACGCCCGGCGCCAGGTCCGACAGCCGTGCCATGACGTCGTCGACGCCGGCCGTGAGCGTCTGGACGACCTTCAGGTTCGGCATCTGCGCCAGCGGCCGCACCTTGACCTGCTGCCGCTTCATGTACGGCACGACGTACAGGACGCAGTCCGCCGGGTCACCGGGGAACTCCTGATCGCCCTCTTCACCCCCGTCCCAGAACCGGTAGACGGGACCTTCGGGAAGCCCTGCGATCTCGTCCGGCGGGATGGGGAGCCACACGTCATCAGTCATGCCAGGAGGCTATGTCAGGTGCCCGCGGGCCCAGAGGTTAGGTTGGGGGCCGGAACAGGGAGGGTCACGAGCAGGTGGAGCGCAGGACGATCGGCACGGCGGCGCTCGCGGTGGGAGCCGTCGGACTCGGGTGCATGCCGATGAGCTGGGCCTACAGCGGGTCGCGGCAACGGGGCGACGAGTCGGTCAGGGCCGTGCACCGGGCGCTGGATCTGGGCGCGACGCTGCTGGACACGGCCGACATGTACGGCCCGTTCACCAACGAGCTTCTGCTGGGGCGGGTGTTGAAGGAGCGGCGCCAGGACGCCTTCGTGTCCACCAAGGTGGGTCTGCTGGTGGGCGAGCAGCACATCGTGGCCAACGGCCGCCCCGGCTATGTGAGAAGGGCCTGCGACGCGTCGCTGCGGCGGCTCCAGACCGATGTGATCGACCTCTACCAGCTGCACCGCGAGGACCCCGAGGTCCCGGTCGAGGAGACCTGGGGCGCGATGGCGGAGCTCGTACAGGCCGGAAAAGTACGGTCGTTGGGGCTGTGCGCGATGGGGGCACGGGGCGGGCGCCGCTCCGGAAGCCGGCTGTACGACGCGACGATCCGGCAATTGCGGCGGGTCCAGCAGGTGGTCCCGGTGAGCGCGGTGGAGGCGGAGCTGTCGGTGTGGTCGCCGGAGGCACTGGAGACACTGGTGCCGTGGTGCGCGGCACGCGGCATCGGCTTCCTGGCGGCGATGCCGCTCGGCAACGGCTACCTGACCGGCACCCTGACCCCGGGCCAGGGCTTCGAACCGGACGACGTCCGCGCCCGCCATCCCCGCTTCACCGCCGAGATGATGGCCGCGAACCAGCCGATCGTCTCCGGTCTGCGCCGCATCGCGGCCCGGCACGGCGAGGGGGTGACCCCGGCCCAGGTGGCCCTGGCGTGGGTCCTGGCGCAGGGCTCCCACGTGGTCCCGGTCCCGGGCACCAAGCAGGAGCGCTGGGTCACGGAGAACGCGACGGCGACCGCCCTCCGCCTGACCGCCGAAGACCTCACGGAGGCGTCGGTACTGCCGCCCGCACAGGGGTCCTGCGACTAGCGG
>NZ_RSAJ01000165.1 GCF_003933965.1 Streptomyces sp. RP5T | reverse complement strand
GTGTCGGCGCCACCAGCAACTCCGCCACGTCCAATACGTGATGGCCCGCCATCGACGGCAGACAGCTGCCCTTCGCCGGGCCGATCGCCGCGGCCCACGCGGGCGGGATCGCCGACGCGCCCTGCGTCGCGCCGGCCAGGGCCCCCGCCACCGCCGCCGTCGTGTCCGCGTCCCTCCCCATGTTCACCGCGGTCAGCACCGCATCGCGGAAGTCGCCGTCCGCCGCCGCGTACGCGCCGAAGGCGAGGGCCACCGCCTCCGGGGCCAGGTCGGTCCACGGGTAGCCGCCGACGACGACGGCGGAGCGGACCGCGCGTTCGCCCCGGTGGGCCACCGCCACCGCTCGCCGCAGGGATCTCGCCGTCCAGCTGTCCTCCGGGATCACCGCCAGCGCGGAGGCGACCACGGCGATCGTCGGGGCACCCGTCATCGCCGCCGCCACTCCCGCCGCGACCGCCTGGCCGCCGTAGATGCCCTCGCCGTCGTGGCTCACCGAGCCGTCGACGGCCACCAGGCGGGCCGCCTCCGCGGGGCGGCCCGCCGCGAAGACGCCGAAGGGGGCCGCCCGCATGGCCAGGCCGTCGCTCCAGGCGTGGCGGTGCTGGGCGGAGATGGGGGCCGCCAGGCCCCGGCGGAGGTTCTCCAGGGTGCCGCGCTCGCTGAAGCCGGCGCCCCGGAACGGGCCCTCGTCACGGTCCGCGATCCACTCGTGCCAGGCCGCCTCCACATGGGCGGGGGTGAGGGCCGAGCCGTGCCGGGCGAGGAGCAGGCCCGAGAAGATCGCGTACTCGGTGTCGTCCGTGCCGGTCGGCTCGTCCACCACGTACCCCTCGATACGGCCCCAGCGGGCGCGGATCTGCGACGGCTTCAGGTTCTCGGCGGGGGCTCCGAGGGCGTCCCCGACCGCCAGCCCCAGCAGGGCACCGCGGGCCCGCTCGCGGAGTCCGGTGGCGTCCTGGGGGGCCGGGACCGAGGAAACGCGGGCGATCGATGTCATACGCGCCTCTCCACAACAGGGAGCAGAGGAGGTTCACGCGACGCGCGGAACCTTGTGCCGCATATGTCCCACCATCGGCGGTTGACCTCAGCCTGCCCGCCCCCAACGTCACCCGGTCGACATCTGAGCACGACCATGATCGTCTGCGCATTCGAAGGCAAAGCCGCTGCTTAGCCCAGCCTTTCCTTGCTGGCGGACCGGAATGGGGCACCGTACTGTGAGCGTTGTTGAGAATTAGAACGTGTCCAAAGTTAGCTTTGGCTTAGCTTCCCTGGGGGGACCGGAATGGCCATCATCGACATCGAGGCGCCGCTGCACGAGGCGCACCGGGACAACCACACGCACCGGGACGTGAACGGCGGCTGGCTCAGGCCCGCCGTCTTCGGGGCCATGGACGGACTGGTCTCCAATCTCGCCCTGATGACCGGTGTCGCCGGTGGCGCGGTCGACCAGCACACCATCGTGCTGACCGGACTCGCCGGGCTCGCGGCAGGCGCCTTCTCGATGGCTGCCGGCGAGTACACCTCCGTCGCCTCCCAGCGCGAGCTCGTCGAGGCCGAGCTGGACGTGGAGCGGCGTGAGCTGCGCAAGCATCCGCAGGACGAGGAGGCCGAGCTCGCCGCCCTGTACGAGGGGCGGGGCGTCGAGCCCGAGCTGGCCCGGGAGGTCGCCCGGCAGCTGTCGAAGGACCCCGAGCAGGCGCTGGAGATCCACGCCCGCGAGGAGCTGGGAATCGACCCCGGCGACCTGCCCTCGCCGCTGGTGGCCGCCGTGTCCAGCTTCGGGTCCTTCGCCCTGGGTGCCCTGCTCCCCGTACTGCCGTATCTGCTCGGTGCGACCGCGCTGTGGCCGGCCCTCCTGCTGGCCCTCTTCGGGCTGTTCGCGTGCGGTGCCGTCGTGGCCAGGGTGACCGCGCGGACCTGGTGGTACAGCGGACTCCGGCAGCTCGCCCTGGGAGGCGCGGCGGCCGGTGTGACGTACGCCCTGGGCAGCTTGTTCGGAACGGCCGTAGGATAGTGCGACTGCTACTTATGCGTGGGGCCGCATAAGTAGCCGTTACTCGCTGGTTTCGACTGCATGACCACTGGGCATGAGCCGTAAGCACTGTGGGCAATGACGCTTGCGGCGCACCCGCGGGGTCGGCGACGACGCCTTCACCGCCTCCTGGGTCGACGGACAGGGATCTGACCGATCAGTCCGGCTCGACCCCCACATACTTCAAGCCACGTGTGCGGCACCCCCTCGCACCGCGTGGCGTCCGCATGTTGGAACGGAGTATCCGGTTCCCGAGATCCGCTCCATCATGTAACCTGCACGAAATTTTGCACTCACGCAGAGGGCCAACGTCGTCCCTCGGCAAGCTGAATATGCCAATTGACGACGACGGGAGAGCCGATGCGTACGCCGCGCCAGCCGTCCCAGCACTCCACGAGTGGCCAGAAGTGGTCGTTCATGGATGCTCGCCCTGCTGCGCAGGGTATGTACGACCCCCGCAACGAAAAGGACGCCTGTGGCGTCGGTTTCGTGGCCACCCTCACCGGCGAGGCGAGCCATGCGCTGGTCGAGCAGGCGCTCACGGTTCTGCGCAACCTGGAGCACCGCGGTGCCACCGGCTCCGAACCCGACTCGGGTGACGGCGCGGGCATCCTGTCCCAGGTTCCGGACGCCTTCTTCCGCGAGGTCGCCGGCTTCGAACTGCCCGCGGCCGGTGGATACGCCGTCGGTATCGCCTTCCTGCCGGAGCACGGCACCGAGGACGCCGTCTCGAAGATCGAGACGATCGCCGCGGAGGAGGGCCTGACGGTTCTGGGCTGGCGCGAGGTTCCCGTCGCCCCCGAGCTGCTCGGCGCGACCGCCCGCTCGACGATGCCGGCCTTCCGCCAGGTCTTCGTCACCGACGGTTCCTCGCAGGACATCGCCCTCGACCGCAAGGCCTTCGTGCTGCGCAAGCGCGCCGAGCGCGAGGCCGACGTCTACTTCCCCTCGCTGTCCGCGCGGACCATCGTCTACAAGGGCATGCTGACCACCGGTCAGCTGGAGCCCTTCTTCCCGGACCTGTCCGACCGCCGCTTCGCCTCCGCGATCGCGCTCGTGCACTCCCGGTTCTCCACGAACACCTTCCCGTCGTGGCCCCTCGCGCACCCGTACCGCTTCGTCGCGCACAACGGTGAGATCAACACCGTCAAGGGCAACCGCAACTGGATGGCGGCCCGCGAATCGCAGCTGGTCTCCGACCTCTTCGGGGACCAGGGCGCGATCGAGCGCGTCTTCCCGATCTGTACGCCGGACGCCTCCGACTCGGCGTCCTTCGACGAGGTCCTCGAACTCCTGCACCTGGGCGGCCGTTCGCTGCCGCACTCCGTGCTGATGATGATCCCGGAGGCGTGGGAGAACCACGACTCCATGGAGCCGGCCCGCCGCGCCTTCTACCAGTTCCACTCCAACCTCATGGAGCCCTGGGACGGTCCGGCCTGTGTCACCTTCACCGACGGCAAGCAGGTCGGCGCGGTCCTCGACCGCAACGGCCTTCGCCCCGGCCGCTACTGGGTCACCGACGACGGCCTCGTCGTCCTCGGCTCCGAGGTCGGCGTCCTCGACATCGACCCGGCCAAGGTGGTCCGCAAGGGCCGTCTCCAGCCCGGCCGGATGTTCCTCGTCGACACCGTCGAGCACCGCATCATCGAGGACGACGAGATCAAGGCCGGCCTCGCCGCCGAGCAGCCGTACGCGGAGTGGCTGGAGGCCGGCGAGATCGAGCTCGGCGACCTGCCCGAGCGCGAGCACATCGTGCACACCCACGCCTCGGTCACCCGCCGCCAGCAGACCTTCGGCTACACCGAGGAAGAGCTGCGCGTCCTGCTCGCGCCGATGGCCAAGGCCGGTGCCGAGCCGATCGGTTCGATGGGCACGGACTCGCCGATCGCCGCGCTGAGCGAGCGCCCGCGACTGCTCTTCGACTACTTCACCCAGCTGTTCGCGCAGGTCACCAACCCGCCGCTGGACGCCATCCGAGAAGAGCTGGTGACCAGCCTGCGCTCCTCGCTGGGCCCCCAGGGCAACCTGCTCGACCCGAGTGCCGCCTCCTGCCGTTCCGTCGTGCTGCCCTTCCCGGTGATCGACAACGACGAGCTGGCCAAGCTCATCCACATCAACGCCGACGGCGACATGCCCGGCTTCAAGGCCGCGACCCTGTCCGGCCTGTACCGGGTCTCCGGCGGCGGCGTCTCCCTCGCCGCGCGCATCGAGGAGATCTGCGCCGAGGCCGACGCCGCCATCGCCAACGGCGCCCGGCTGATCGTGCTCTCCGACCGCCACTCGGACGCCGAGCACGCGCCGATCCCGTCGCTGCTGCTCACCGCGGCCGTCCACCACCACCTCATCCGCACCAAGCAGCGCACCCAGGTGGGCCTGCTGGTCGAGGCCGGTGACGTCCGCGAGGTCCACCACGTCGCCCTGCTGATCGGCTTCGGCGCCGCGGCCGTGAACCCGTACCTCGCCATGGAGTCCGTGGAGGACCTGGTCCGCGCGGGCACCTTCCTGTCGGACATAGAGTCCGAGCAGGCCATCCGCAACCTGATCTACGCCCTGGGCAAGGGCGTACTGAAGGTCATGTCGAAGATGGGCATCTCGACCGTCGCCTCCTACCGCGGCGCCCAGGTCTTCGAGGCCGTCGGTCTCGAAGAGGGCTTCGTCCAGAAGTACTTCAGCGGTACCGCCTCCAAGATCGGCGGCGTCGGCATCGACGTCATCGCCAAGGAGGTCGCCGCCCGGCACGCCAAGGCCTACCCGGCCAGCGGCATCGCCCCGGCGCACCGCGCTCTGGAGATCGGCGGCGAGTACCAGTGGCGCCGCGAGGGCGAGCCGCACCTGTTCGACCCGGAGACGGTCTTCCGCCTCCAGCACTCCACGCGCGCGGGCCGCTACGACATCTTCAAGAAGTACACGGACCGTGTGAACGAGCAGTCCGAGCGCCTGATGACGCTGCGCGGCCTGTTCGGCTTCAAGTCGGACCGCCCCTCGATCCCCGTCGAGGAGGTCGAGCCGGTCTCCGAGATCGTCAAGCGCTTCTCCACCGGCGCCATGTCGTACGGCTCCATCTCCAAGGAGGCGCACGAAACCCTCGCCATCGCCATGAACCAGCTGGGCGGCAAGTCCAACACCGGTGAGGGCGGCGAGGACGCGGACCGGCTGTACGACCCGGCGCGGCGTTCGTCGATCAAGCAGGTCGCCTCCGGCCGCTTCGGCGTGACCTCCGAGTACCTGGTCAACGCGGACGACATCCAGATCAAGATGGCCCAGGGCGCCAAGCCCGGCGAGGGCGGCCAGCTGCCCGGCCACAAGGTGTACCCCTGGGTCGCCAAGACCCGGCACAGCACCCCCGGCGTCGGTCTGATCTCCCCGCCGCCGCACCACGACATCTACTCGATCGAGGACCTGGCCCAGCTGATCCACGACCTGAAGAACGCGAACCCGCAGGCGCGGATTCACGTGAAGCTGGTCTCCGAGGTCGGCGTCGGCACGGTCGCGGCCGGTGTGTCGAAGGCGCACGCGGACGTCGTCCTGATCTCCGGTCACGACGGTGGTACCGGTGCCTCGCCGCTGACCTCGCTGAAGCACGCTGGCGGTCCCTGGGAGCTCGGTCTCGCCGAGACCCAGCAGACGCTGCTGCTCAACGGCCTGCGCGACCGGATCGTCGTCCAGACCGACGGTCAGCTCAAGACCGGCCGTGACGTCGTCATCGCCGCGCTGCTCGGCGCCGAGGAGTTCGGTTTCGCGACCGCGCCGCTCGTCGTCTCCGGCTGCGTCATGATGCGTGTCTGCCACCTGGACACCTGCCCGGTCGGCATCGCCACCCAGAACCCGGTGCTGCGCGACCGTTTCAGCGGCAAGGCCGAGTACGTCGTGAACTTCTTCAAGTTCATCGCCGAAGAGGTCCGCGAGATCCTCGCCGAGCTGGGCTTCCGCTCCATCGAGGAGGCCGTCGGCCACGCCGAGACCCTCGACGTGACCCGCGCGGTCAACCACTGGAAGGCGCAGGGCCTGGACCTGGCCCCGCTCTTCTACGTGCCGGAACTGCCCGAGGGCGCCGCGCTGCACCAGGTCATCGAGCAGGACCACGGCCTGGAGAAGGCGCTCGACAACGAGCTCATCAAGCTCGCCGCCGACGCGCTGGCCGCCGATTCGGCGACCGACGCCCAGCCGGTGCGCGCCCAGGTCGCGATCCGCAACATCAACCGCACGGTCGGCACCATGCTCGGCCACGAGGTGACGAAGAAGTTCGGTGGCGCGGGCCTGCCCGACGACACCATCGACATCACCTTCACGGGCTCGGCCGGCCAGTCCTTCGGCGCCTTCCTCCCGCGCGGAGTCACGCTGCGCCTGGAGGGCGACGCCAACGACTACGTAGGCAAGGGCCTCTCCGGCGGCCGGGTCATCGTCCGTCCCGACCGGGGCGCCGACCACCTCGCCGAGTTCTCGACGATCGCGGGCAACACCATCGCCTACGGCGCGACCGGCGGCGAGCTGTTCCTGCGCGGTCGTACCGGTGAGCGGTTCTGCGTCCGCAACTCCGGCGCGACGGTCGTCTCCGAGGGCGTGGGCGACCACGGCTGCGAGTACATGACCGGCGGTCACGCGGTGGTCCTCGGCGAGACGGGCCGCAACTTCGCGGCCGGCATGTCCGGCGGCATCGCCTACGTGATCGACCTCGACCCGGACAACGTCAACGTCGGCAACGTGAGCGCCGTCGAGGCGCTGGACGACACCGACAAGCAGTGGCTGCACGACGTGGTGCGCCGCCACCAGGAGGAGACCGGATCCACGGTCGCCGAGAAGCTCCTGGCCGAGTGGGACACCGCGGTCGAGCGCTTCAGCAAGATCATCCCCAGCACGTACAAGGCAGTGCTCGCCGCCAAGGACGCCGCCGAGCAGGCGGGACTCTCCGAGTCCGAGATCACCGAGAAGATGATGGAGGCGGCGATCAATGGCTGACCCGAAGGGCTTCCTGAACCACGGGCGCGAGGTCGCCAAGTCCCGCCCGGTCGACGTACGGCTGAAGGACTGGAACGAGGTCTACGTCCCCGGCTCCCTGCTGCCGATCATCAGCAAGCAGGCCAGCCGCTGCATGGACTGCGGCATCCCGTTCTGCCACAACGGCTGCCCCCTCGGGAACCTCATCCCCGAGTGGAACGACTACGCCTACCGCGAGGACTGGGCGGCGGCGTCGGAGCGGCTGCACGCGACCAACAACTTCCCCGAGTTCACGGGGCGGTTGTGCCCGGCTCCCTGCGAGTCGGCGTGTGTGCTCGGCATCAACCAGCCGCCGGTCACCATCAAGAACGTCGAGGTCTCGATCATCGACAAGGCGTGGGACAGCGGTGACGTCGAGCCGCAGGCCCCCGAGCGCCTGTCCGGCAAGACCGTCGCGGTCATCGGGTCCGGCCCCGCCGGTCTCGCCGCCGCGCAGCAGCTGACCCGGGCCGGTCACACCGTCGCCGTCTACGAGCGCGCGGACCGCGTCGGAGGCCTCCTCCGGTACGGCATCCCCGAGTTCAAGATGGAGAAGCGGCACATCAACCGCCGTATCGAGCAGATGCGCGCGGAGGGCACCCGCTTCCGTACCGGCATCGAGATCGGCCGCGACCTCAAGGCGACCGACCTGAAGAAGAGGTACGACGCCGTCGTGATCGCCGCCGGCGCCACCACCGCGCGTGACCTCCCGGTCCCCGGCCGCGAGCTCAAGGGCATCCACCAGGCCATGGAGTACCTGCCCCTGTCGAACAAGGTCCAGGAGGGCGACTACGTCACCTCCCCGATCTCCGCCGAGGGCAAGCACGTCGTGGTCATCGGCGGTGGCGACACCGGCGCCGACTGCGTGGGCACCGCCCACCGCCAGGGCGCGGCCTCGGTGACGCAGCTGGAGATCATGCCCCGTCCGGGCGAGGAGCGTGCCCCGCACCAGCCGTGGCCGACCTTCCCGATGCTGTACAAGGTCACCTCGGCGCACGAGGAGGGCGGCGAGCGGGTCTACTCCGTCTCCACCACCCACTTCGAGGGCGACGAGGACGGCAACGTCCAGTGGCTGCACCTCAGCGAGGTCGAGTTCATCGACGGCAAGCTGACCCCGAAGCCGGGCACCGAGCGCAAGATCCCCGCCCAGCTGGTCACCCTCGCGATGGGCTTCACCGGCACCGACCGGGAGAACGGCCTGGTCGAGCAGTTCGGCCTGGAGCTCGACGAGCGCGGCAACATCGCCCGCGACGCCGACTTCCAGACCAACGTGCCGGGCGTGTTCGTCGCCGGTGACGCCGGCCGCGGTCAGTCGCTCATCGTGTGGGCCATCGCGGAGGGCCGCTCGGCCGCCCGCGGCTGTGACCGCTTCCTGACCGGCGCGAGCGAACTGCCCGCCCCGATCCGGCCGACGGACCGCTCCCTGATGGTCTGACGGCCCCTCAAGAACGTCCCGTACAAAGGCGTACGGAACGCTGACGGTGTCCGCCCCCGAAGTCCCCGACCGGACCGGGAGCGGGCACCGTCGCCTTTCCGGGGTACGAGGTCCGGGGTCCGGGGAGAGCTCAGGGCACCCTGTACGTCTCCCCGTACACCTGCCACTCCAGCGGCGTCCTCAGGTCCAGGTTCCCCTCGTCGAGGAACCGCCGCTGGGCCGTGTCGACGCGGGTGGTGTCGATGTCCGGGTCCCGGGTCTTCATCGCGGCCCGGCGGATGTCGAGGAAGACGTCCAGGTAGGCCTTCTCCGAGCCGCCCCCGGCCGGGCTGCCGGCCTTGCGGAGGGCGCGTTCGCGGATGCCGTAGAAGCTGGTGCCGTCCGTGCCCGGGCCGTGGAAGACCATGGCGTCGTAGTAGACGAACTGGCCGAGGGCGCCGAGCCCGTCGAGCTTGGCGAGGCGGACCGCGGGGTCGAAGTAGACGCGGTCGCGCTCCGCGTCCTGGGCCTTCCGGAAGGCCGGCCGGGCGGCCTCCGCCTTCCACGCGGCCGTGAAGCCGGGATCCAGGCCCTCGTGGGAGTCGGTGCCGTCGACCTCGCGCAGGGCGGGGAGGTAGCGCGCGAGACCGTTGTCCGGGTGGGCCTTCGTGTAGCGCTCGACGAGGGTGAGCAGGTCGTGGGTGCCGGTGCAGAAGCCGACCGGGCCGGCCGTGTAGCCCCGGCCGTCACCGATGTCCTCGATGTACGCGTAGGCGCTGCGCCAGTCGAGGGTCGAGTTCTCGGCGCTGGCCACCAGCTGCTGTGCGAGCTCCTTGTGGGCGGGGGAGGCAAGGCCGGGCGGCAGGTCGGCGAGCACCTTCTCGTCCGCCGCGTTCTCCGCCGCCTCGGCCCGGTCCTTGGCAGCGGCGGCGTCCTGGGCCGCCTGCGACCGGTAGGCGGAGGAGAGGTCGGGGCCGGCCCGTCCGGCGTCGGAGTCCTCGGGCGCGAGGAAGTAGACCGACGCCGTGACGAGCACGGGGACGGCCGCGAGGAGCAGCAGGCGGGGGCGTTTCACGGGTTTCCCGTCAGTTCGGTGACCTTGGCCCAAGTAGACACCACGAGCACCACCAGCAGGACGACGCAGGCGCCCGCCTGCACCAGGGTGCGACGGCCGTCCCGGGGGGCGTACGCGTAGGCGAGAGTGACGACGGCCCCGGCGAGCAGACCGCCCAGGTGCCCCTGCCAGGAGGTCAGGCCCGCGGAGATCAGCAGCCACAGCAGCAGACCCGCCATGAAGCGGTTGACCTGGGACATGTCGGCGCCGAGACGCCTGGCCATCACGTAGTACGCGGCGCCGAGCCCGAAGATCGCGCCGGACGCGCCGAGCGTGGGCTGGGTGGGCGCGAGCACCAGGACGAGGACCGAGCCGCCGAGCGCGGAGAGCAGATAGAGGGCGAGATACCGGGTCCGGCCCAGCTGGGTCTCGACCACCCGGCCGATGTTCCACAGCGAGACCATGTTCATCACGATGTGCAGGATCCCGAACGTGCCCGCGGTGGGCGGCAGATGGAGGAAGGCGCCGGTCAGCAGCCGGTACCACTCGCCGTCGGCGACACCCTCGGCGTGGAAGCCGGCGGGGTGGGCGGCCTGCCACACGTAGTGGCCGCCGTCCGGGCCCGCCAGGCCGGCGCCCAGCATCTCGAAGCGGTCCACGATCGCCGGGCGCACGAGTTCGCCGACGTAGGCGAGCACGTTGAGGGCGATGAGGACGTACGTCACCAGGGGGACGGCCGTGATGCGCCCGCCGAACGCGGTCCGGGCCTGCCGCACCGACCGGGCCCCCTCCCGCACGCACTCGGGGCACTGGTGGCCGACGGCCGCCTCCCGCATGCAGTCCGGGCAGATGTACCGCTCGCAGCGGATGCAGCGGACATGGGACTCCACCGCGGGATGGCGATAGCAGGTGGTGACGGCGGATTCGGGTTCCACGGCCGGCTCTCCTCGAAGCGACAGGGATGGGTGGTGAGCCGGTGGGGCTGCGCGAACAAAATAGCGAACACCGGTCGGGGGCGAGCGCGCCGGGGCCGGGGCGAGGCGGTGCACGGGCGGGAGGCGGCACCGCAGGGCGGCTCGGCTCCCGCACGGGGAGGCCGCCGAGGTCCACGGGCCCCTCGCCCGGGAGCCGGAGGTGCGGCGGCCGGTCGGGCGCTCTCCGCGGGACGGGCCGGGCTCGCGGGCGGGCGATGTCCAGCCCGGCACGCGAATTGCGAAGCCGAAGGTAGGGGCGTGCCGCGAGGTCAGTGGTGGTGGGCGCCGTTGAGGACGGTGTCACGGCACTCGTCGGGGCTGCCCCAGGCGGTGCGCAGGGCGCGTGCCTTGGTGAGCCACAGGGACAGGTCGTACTCCGCCGTGTACCCGATCGCGCCGTGCAGCTGGAGCGCGGTACGGGCCGTCCGGTAC
Source organism: Streptomyces sp. RP5T (assembly GCF_003933965.1). GTDB lineage: Bacteria > Actinomycetota > Actinomycetes > Streptomycetales > Streptomycetaceae > Streptomyces. The sequence goes on along the minus strand of NZ_RSAJ01000165.1, from coordinate 4,820 downwards.
GCCGCCTCGCAGGCGGTGACCTTGGCGGCGGCGACGTCCTCCTCGGTCGTCGTCAGGGCGGCCCCGAGAAGCAGGGGGCGCGCGAATTCCAACGCGATCTTCGCGTCGGCCAGTTGGTGCTTGACGGCCTGGAAGGAGCCCACGGGGACCCCGAACTGGGTGCGCTGCCCGACGTAGGAGACGGTCCTGTCGAGGAGGGCGAGGCCCACCCCGAGCGCCTGGGCGGCGGTGGTGAGGCGGGCCAGGGTGAGGGCGGCGGTGACGGGCGGGTGCGCGCTGAGCAGTTCACCGCCCGGTGCCAGCGGGGTGAGACGGCGGGCGGGGTCGAGCGAGGCTCGCACCGGGCCGTGTCCGGGGGCGAGGTGGAGGCCCTCGGCGGTCAGGGAGAGGCGGATGTCCGCGGCCTCGCCGTCCAGGGCGTATCCGCCGGCGCGGGCCACGGTGGCCATGGCCTCACCCGAGGCCAGCGCCGGGAGCAGCCGCTTCGCCGCCGCCGGTTCGGTGAGCAGGGCGGCCGCCGTCACGGTCTCCACCAAGGGGCCCGGCACCGCGTGCCGGCCCAGCTCCACGAAGGCGAGCACCAGTTCCAGGGGGCGGGGGCCCAGCCCCTCGTGGGCCTCGGGAACCGCCAGGGCGAAGACGCCCGCCCCGGCGACACGGCGCCACAGCGCACGGCCCCTGTCGTGCTCGCCGCGGCTCCAGTCCCGTACGACGGACGGGGTGTCCGCGGCCGTCAGCATGGCGTTCAGGGAGGCGGCGAACGCCCGCTGCTCGGGGTCGAGGCCGAAGTGCATCAGCGGCGTCCCTTCGGCAGGCCCAGCAGGCGTTCGGCGATGATGTCGCGCTGGATCTCGTTGGTGCCGGCGTAGACGGGGCCGGCCAGGGCGAAGACCCAGCGCTCGCACCAGTCCGTGTCGGCCGCCTCGCCCTCCTCGCCCAGGAGGTCCAGGGCCGTCTCGGTGAGCGCGATGTCGTACTCGGACCAGAAGACCTTGTTGAGACTGGACTCGGGGCCGAGCGTCTCGCCGTCCAGGAAACGGGCGGCGGCCGCGTAGGTGAAGAGCTGGTAGGCGCGGGCGCCGATCAGGGCGTCCGCGACCCGGGTCCGGGCGGCCGGTGGGGCGCCGCGGGACGTCCACAGCGCGTGCAGCCGGTCGGCGGCCGCCAGGAAGCGGCCCGGTGGGCGCAGCGTCAGCCCCCGTTCGTTGCCCGCCGTCGACATCGCGATCCGCCAGCCCTGGCCGGGGCGGCCGATGACGTCCTCGTCCGGCACGAACACCTCGTCCAGGAAGAGCTCGGCGAAGGCCGGCTTGCCGTCGAGGCGGCGGATGGGACGGACGGTGACACCGGGGGCGCGCAGGTCGAACATCAGGTAGGTCAGGCCCTGGTGGGGTCTTGGGGTGTCCGGGTCGGTGCGGAAGAGCCCGAAGGCGCGGTCCGCGAAGGCGGCCCGGGAGGACCAGGTCTTCTGCCCGCTGAGCAGCCAGCCCCCGTCCGTGCGCACGCCCCGGGACCGCAGGGACGCCAGGTCCGAGCCGGCCTCCGGCTCCGACCAGGCCTGCGCCCAGATCACCTCACCGGAGGCCATCGGCGGCAGCACGCGCGCGCGTTGCTCCGCCGTGCCGTGGTCGAAGAGGGTCGGGGCGAGGAGGCTGACGCCGTTCTGGCCGACGCGTCCGGGTGCCCCCGCCGCGTAGTACTCCTCCTCGAAGACCAGCCGGCCGATCAGCCCCGCGTCCCGGCCGCCGTACGCGACGGGCCAGTCGACCACCGACCAGCGGTCCGCGGCGAGTTCGGCCTCCCACGCGCGGTGGGCCGCGAAGCCCTCCCGGGTCTCCAGGGACGGCAGCGGGGAGGCGGGCACATGCGCACGCAGCCACGCGCGGGCCTCGGAGCGGAAGGCCTCTTCCTCCCGCGTGAACGCCAGATCCATCGCCACCCGTCCTTCCCTAACAAGTGTTTGGTAGGTTAGCGTGGCGCCATGACAGGCGTCGAGAGTCCGGTGTACGAACCGGGGCACGGGCTGCTGAAGGGACGCACCGCCGTCATCACCGCCGCCGCCGGCGCGGGCATCGGCGGGGCGACCGCGCGCCGCTTCCTGGAGGAGGGCGCGCGCGTCCTGATCAGCGACGCACACGCGCGACGGCTGAAGGAGCACGAGACGGCGCTCGCCCGGGAGTTCCGGGGCGCGGTGACGTCCCTGGCGTGCGACGTCACCGACGAGGCCCAGGTGCAGGCCCTCTTCGACACGGCCGTCCGGGACCACGGGCGGCTCGACATCGTCGTCAACAACGCCGGACTCGGCGGCACTTCACCGCTCGTCGACATGACCGACGACCAGTGGACCCGCGTCCTGGACGTCACCCTCAACGGCACCTTCCGCTGCACCCGGGCCGCCCTGCGGCACCTGCGGGACTCCGGCGGCGGCGTGATCGTCAACAACGCCTCCGTCGTCGGCTGGCGCGCCCAGGCCGGACAGGCGCACTACGCCGCCGCCAAGGCCGGGGTCATGGCGCTGACCCGGTGCGCGGCACTGGAGGCGGCCGAGTACGGCGTCCGCGTCAACGCCGTCGCGCCCAGCCTCGCCATGCACCCGCACCTGGTGAAGGTCACCTCGGCCGAACTGCTGGAGGAACTCACCGCCCGCGAGGCCTTCGGGCGGTACGCCGAGCCCTGGGAGGTGGCCAACGTGATCGTGTTCCTGGCGTCCGGCTACTCCTCGTACATGACGGGCGAGGTCGTCGCCGTCAGCAGCCGGCACGCCTAGGACAATGGACGATGTGCCGACCAAGAAGAAGCCCCAGGTGAGCGCGGCCGCCCCGGCCCGCCGCCGTGAACTCCTCGACACCGCCGCCGAGGTCTTCGCCGAACAGGGCTACAACGCCACGACCGTACGCAAGATCGCGGACCACGCGGGCATGCTCGCGGGCAGCCTCTACTACCACTTCGACTCCAAGGAATCGATGCTGGAGGAGATCCTGCGGACCTTCCTCGACGAGCTCTGGGACGGCTACGACGCCGTCCTGGGCGCCGAGTCGGGGCCCCGCGAGACGCTGGAGGCCCTGGTCACCGAGTCGTTCCGGGAGATCGACCGGCACCGGGCCGCCGTCGCGATCTACCAGAAGGAGAGCAAGCAGCTGGTGGCGCAGGAGCGGTTCGCGTTCCTCGCCGAGTCACAGCGCAGGTTCGAGAAGGCCTGGCTGTCCACGCTGGAGCGCGGGGTCGCGGCCGGGGTGTTCCGGGCCGACCTCGACGTACGCCTGACCTACCGGTTCGTGCGCGACACCGTGTGGGTCGCCGCGTCCTGGTACCGGCCCGGCGGACAGCACAGCCCGGAGGAGATCGCCCGGCAGTACCTGTCGATGGTGCTGGACGGGATCGCCGTACGCACGTAACCCACTGGGGAGTCGCCATGGCCGAGGCCTACATCGTCGAAGCGGTCCGTACGCCCGTCGGGCGCCGCGGGGGAGGACTGAGCGGGGTCCATCCGGCCGATCTGGGCGCGCATGTGCTGAAGGCGCTCGTCGCACGGGCCGGGGTCGATCCCGCCGCGGTCGAGGACGTCGTCTTCGGGTGCCTGGACGCGGTCGGGCCGCAGGCCGGGGACATCGCGCGGACCGCGTGGCTGGCGGCCGGGCTGCCCGAGGAGGTGCCCGGGGTGACCGTGGACCGGCAGTGCGGGTCCTCGCAGCAGGCCGTGCACTTCGCCGCGCAGGGCGTGCTGTCCGGGACGCAGGACCTGGTGGTCGCGGGCGGGGTGCAGAACATGTCGATGATCCCGATCGCCTTCGCGACCCGGCAGGCCGCCGAGCCGCTCGGACTGACCCAAGGGCCGTTCGCGGGCAGCGAGGGGTGGCGGGCGCGGTACGGGGACCGGGCGGTGAACCAGTTCGTCGGCGCCGAGATGATCGCCGGCAAGTGGGGGATCAGCCGCGAGGACCAGGAGGAGTTCGCGCTGCGGTCCCACCGGCGGGCGCTGCGGGCCATCGACGAGGGGCGCTTCGAGCGCGAGACCGTGGCCCACGGTCCGGTCGCGGTGGACGAGGGCCCGCGCCGGGACACCTCCCTGGAGAAGATGGCCGGGCTGAAGCCGGTGATCGAGGGCGGCACCATCACCGCGGCCTGCTCCTCGCAGGTCTCCGACGGGGCGGCGGCCATGCTGCTGGCCTCGGAGCGGGCGGTGCGCGAACACGGGCTCACGCCCCGCGCGCGCGTGCACCACCTCTCGGTGCGCGGTGAGGACCCCATCCGCATGCTCACCGCGCCCATCCCGGCCACCGCGCACGCCCTGAAGAAGTCCGGCCTCACCATCGACGACATCGACCTCGTCGAGATCAACGAGGCCTTCGCGCCGGTGGTGCTGGCCTGGCTGAAGGAGACGGGAGCGGACCCGGACAAGGTCAACGTCAACGGCGGCGCGATCGCCCTCGGTCACCCGCTGGGAGCGACGGGAGTGAGACTGATGACCACCCTGCTGCACGAACTGGAGCGCACGGGGGGCCGGTTCGGGCTCCAGACGATGTGCGAGGGCGGGGGCCAGGCGAACGTGACGATCATCGAGAGGCTGTGAGGCCCTGAAGGACGCCCTCGGCCTCCTTCATGATCCGGTCCACCAGTTCCGCGCACGACGGCAGGTCGTCGATCACCCCGGCGACCTGGCCGGAGGCCATGACGCCGAGATCCGTACGGCCGTCCACCATCGCCGACTTGAGGAGCATGGGGGTGTTGGCGGCGAGGAGGACCTGGCTCCAGGTGAGGTTCTTGCCGTGGCGCAGGGCGCGGCCGTCGTGGAAGAGTTGCCGCAGGCTCAGGCCCGACAG
>NZ_RSAJ01000164.1 GCF_003933965.1 Streptomyces sp. RP5T | reverse complement strand
GCCCCGGACGATCCCGCTGTCGTACGCCCAACGGCGGCTGTGGTTCCTGAACCGGCTCGACGGCGGCACGGGGCAGTACAACATCCCGCTCGCCCTGCGTCTGGCGGGCGAACTGGACCCCGACGCGCTCGGAGCGGCCGTCGGGGACCTGGTGGACCGACACGAGTCCCTGCGTACCGTCTTCCCCGCCACCGACGGCGTCCCCCGTCAGCACATTCTCCCGCCCGGCAGTCGCCCGCCCGGTCCGGAACCGGTGTCCGTCTCCCCGCAGGAGCTGCCGCACGCGCTGGCCGAGGCGGCGCGGCGGAGCTTCGACCTGGCCGTCGAACCGCCGCTGCGGGCGACGTTGTGGCGGACCGCGCCGGACGAGCACGTGCTGCTGCTGGTCCTGCACCACATCGCCGGTGACGGCGCCTCGTACGCCCCGCTCGCCAGGGACCTGGGCAGCGCCTACCGGGCACGTGCAGCCGGCCGGAGCCCCGACTGGCGTCCGCTGCCCGTCCAGTACGCGGACTACACGCTCTGGCAGCAGCGGCTGCTCGGTGCGGAGGATGATCCGCACAGCCCTGTCTCACGTCAGCTCGCGTACTGGCAGACGGCGCTGGCGGGGCTGCCGCAGGAGCTGACGATGCCCGTCGACCGGCCGCGCCCCGCCGTGCCCGGCCACGAGGGCGGGCAGGTGCCGCTCCGCGTGGACGCGGACCTGCACCGCAGGCTGACGGCATTGTCCAGGCAGGAGGGCGTCACCGCCTTCATGCTCTTCCAGGCGGCCCTGGCGGCCCTGCTCACCCGGCTCGGTGCCGGCACGGACATCCCGGTCGGCAGTCCGCTCGCGGGCCGGGGCGACCAGGCGCTCGACGACATGGTGGGCTTTTTCGCCAACACGGTCGTGCTGCGCACCGACACCTCCGGGAACCCGGAGTTCGCCGAGTTGCTGCGCCGGGTCCGCGAAACCGCTCTGGCGGCCTACTCCCACCAGGACGTGCCGTTCGAGCGATTGGTCGAGGTGCTGAGTCCGGCCCGCTCGGTGTCCCGGCACCCGCTGTTCCAAGTGCTTCTGGTGCTGCAGAACACCGAACCGCCCCGCTTCCACCTGGAGGGCCTGACCGTCACTCCGGCGGAGGTCGACCCGCACACGGCCAGGTTCGACCTGGACGTCTCCCTGAGCGAGACGTTCGCGCAGGACGGCGCCCCCTCGGGCGTCCACGGCAGCATCCGGTACAACGCGGACCTGTTCGACGAGGCCACGGTCGCCGCCCTCGCCGAGCGCCTGATCGTGTTGCTGGAGGCCGTCGCGGCCGACCCGCACACCCGGGTCGGCTCCCTGGACGTGCTGCTCCCTGTCGAGCGGCGGCGACTCGACGAATGGTCCGGCGAGGCAGCCGGGGCGGTGCCCGCGAGGGCTCTGCCCGAGCTGTTCGAGGCACAGGTGGCGCGCACCGCGGACCGGACGGCACTGCGCCTCGACGGCGGCACGCTGACGTACTTGGACCTCAACCGCCGTGCCAACCGGCTGGCCCACCGGCTCATCGCGCTGGGCGCGGGCCCGGAGAGCACGGTGGGGCTGCTGTTGCCGCGCTCCGCCGAACAGGTCGTCGCCGCCCTCGCCGTGCTGAAGGCGGGTGCCGCCTTCCTTCCCATGGATCCGGACTATCCCGCCGCGCGGCTGCGGCACATGCTGGCCGACGCACGGCCCTCCGTCGTGCTCACCGGGCGGGCGTTCGCCGACCGGCTCCCGGAAGGGACGACATCCCTGGTGCTGGACGATCCCGCGGTGGCCGCGAGGACCGAGGCGGCACCCGCCACGGATCCGGTCGACGCGGACCGCGCGAGCCCGCTGCGCACCGCGCATCCGGCCTACGTGATCTACACGTCGGGTTCCACGGGCCGCCCCAACGGGGTGGTGGTGTCCCACGAGGGCATCGCCAACCTGGCAGCCCGGCAGATCGAACGGTTCCGGGTCGCCGAGGGCGACCGGGTCCTCCAGTTCGCCTCACCGAGCTTCGACGCGGCGTTCTCCGAACTGTGCATGGCGCTGCTGTCCGGGGCGGAGCTGGTGGTGGCCGGCAAGGACGACCTCGCTCCTGGCGGGCCGCTGGCCGGGCTGATCGCCCGCCAGGGCGTCACCCATGTGACGTTGCCCCCGGTGGCCCTGCCCGCCATGCCGCCGGAGCGCCTCGGGCCCGTGCGCACCCTGGTGACGGCCGGGGACGCGCTGCCCGCGGACGCGGTACGGCGCTGGGGCGCCGGGCGGCGCCTGGTCAACGCTTACGGGCCGACGGAGACGACCGTGTGCGCCACCATGAGCGGGCCGCTGTCCGGTACGGACGGACCGTCGATCGGACGACCGCCGGCCGGCGTGGGGGTCCACGTCCTCGACGACGCCCTGCGCCCCGTGCCGCCGGGGGTGGCCGGTGAGCTCTATGTGTACGGCCCGGGCCTGGCCCGCGGGTACCTGGGCCGGCCGGGCCTGACCGCGGCACGGTTCGTGGCCGACCCCTTCGGGGTGCCGGGGGCGCGCATGTACCGCACGGGTGACCTGGTCCGCCGCGACCGCGACGGCGATCTGCACTTCCTGGGCCGCGCGGACCACCAGGTCTCGGTCCGCGGTTTCCGGGTGGAGCCGGCCGAGATCGAGGAAGTGCTGCGCGCCGACCCGGCCGTGGCGCAGGCCGTGGTGATCCTCCGTCAGGGAGACACGGAGGAAGGATTGTTGACCGCGTACGTGGTGCCGTCGGAGGGCGCCTCGCCGGACCCCTCCGCGATCCGCAGGCGGGTCGGCGCGTCGCTGCCCACTCACATGGTGCCCGCCGCCGTGGTCGTCCTGGAGGAGCTGCCGGTCACGCCGAACGGCAAACTGGACCGGGCGGCCCTGCCCGCGCCGCGCTTCACCGCGATGTCCGACAGGGCGGCGCGCAGCCCTCGCGAGGCCGTCCTGCGCGAGCTGTTCGCGGAGGTGCTCGGGATCTGCGCGATAGGTCTCGACGACAGTTTCTTCGACGCCGGTGGCCACTCCATGCTGGCCGCCCGGCTGATCGACCGGATCCAGGACGCCCTGGGCCTCCGGATCGGGCTGCGCCTGCTCTTCGAGGCTCCTTCGGTCGCAGAACTGTCCCGGGCCCTGGAGGGCACGGTCGAGGACGCACGCAGTGGCGGGGAATTCGACGTGCTGCTGCCGCTGCGGTCGGGCGGTGGGGCGGCACCCGTGTTCTGTGTCCATCCGGCGGCCGGTCTCGGCTGGTCCTTCGCCGGACTCGTCCGGCATCTGGGGCCGCGGCATCCGGTGTACGCCCTGCAGTCACCCGGCGCCGCGGGCGGCCCTGGACGGATCCCGTCGACGGTGGCCGAGACGGCCGCGGTGTACACCGAGCACATCCGCAGGGTTGCCCCGCAGGGTCCGTACCACCTGCTCGGCTGGTCTGCGGGCGGACTGATCGCTCACGAGATCGCCGTACGTCTGCAGACCTCGGGTGAACGGGTGGGTGTGCTGGCGGTGTTGGACGGCTATCCGCAGACCGGTCTGCTCGCGTCCGCGGTCCCTGCGCCCGAGGACGCCGCCGAGGCGGTGCGCCGGGAGACCTCCGGGCTGCAACTCGACGACTCCGTCCGGGAGAACCTCGGCGCGGTGTACCGGGAGACCACCCGGGCCGCGCTGGACTTCACCCCCGGTGTCTTCCGCGGGGACCTGCTGCACTTCCGGGGCCGGGGCACCCTGCTCTCCCCCGCGCTCTGGCAGCCGTACGTCGACGGTCGCCTGCGCCGGACGGATGTCCCGTGCGCACATGAGGAGTTGACCCGCCCCGCCGCACTCACCGTGATCGGTCCGGTGCTCGCGGACGCGCTGCGCGAGCCCACCCACGCTGTCGAACACCCCGAGAAAGGAGCCGACGCATGACCAACCCCTTCGAGGACGATGACGCCACCTACCTCGTCCTGCGCAACGAGGAGGGCCAGCACTCGCTGTGGCCGTCCTTCGTGGAGGTGCCGCCCGGCTGGCAGACCGTCCACGGTCCGGCCGACCGCCAGTCGTGCCTGGACCACGTCGACGAGAACTGGACCGACATGAGGCCCAACAGCCTGATCGCCGCCATGGACAGGAGCGATGTGCAGTGAACACCGGACGGCCCCCCTTCCACGACCTGTCCGTCGACCATGTCAGGATCTGTGTCTGCGATCTCGACGCCGCCACGGCCGAGTTCGTCGGCGGCTACGGCCTGACCGTCACCGACGTGCTGGAGGATCCCGGCGCGCAGCGCACGGCCGTCCTCGTCCGCGGGGACATCCGGCTGTTACTGAGCCGGCCGCTGGCGGAGGACCATCCCAGCGCCGTCTACACCAGGCTGCACGGCGACGGTGTCTCCGACATCGCCCTGGGGACGGCCGACGCGGAGGGTGCCTTCGCGGAGGCCGTCCGGCGGGGCGCCCGGCCGCTCGCGGGTCCTCGCCGGCACGACGGGGTGATCACCGCGTCCGTGGGCGGCTTCGGCGACGTGGCGCACACCTTCGTCCAGCGGCCGGCACCGTCGGGCCGGCCGCACGGTGTGCCCGCGCACGGAACGGCAGCGCGCGACACGGGACTTCGGCGAATCGACCACTTCGCCGTGTGCGTGGAGGCCGGCGACCTCGCCGGCACCGTGGAGTTCTACGAGCGGGTCATGGACTTCCGCATGATCTTCGAGGAGAAGATCGTCGTCGGTGCCCAGTCGATGAACTCGCAGGTGGTGCAGAGCCTTTCGGGTCTGGTGACGCTGACCGTCATCGAGCCGGACACCAGCCGGGAACCCGGCCAGATCGACGCGTTCGTCAAGAACCACGGCGGCGCGGGTGTGCAGCACATCGCGTTCACCAGCGGCGGCATCGCGCACTCCGTCAGGGCGATGCGGGCCGGCGGCGTCGGCTTCCTGGACACTCCCGACGCGTACTACAGCAGGCTGCCCGAGCGGCTCGCCCTGTCCCGGTACTCGCCCGCCGAACTCGCGGGCCTGGACATCCTCGCCGACGAGGACCACGCCGGTCAGCTGTTCCAGATCTTCACCCGCTCCACCCACCCGCGCCGGACCCTCTTCTTCGAGGTCATCGAACGCGCCGGGGCCACCACGTTCGGCAGCGGCAACATCAAGGCGCTGTACGAGGCCGTAGAGGCGGAGGGGGTGTGACCTCCCCTGGCAGGGGCCCCGCCGTGGCTGCGTCGCCCGTGGGTGGACCGACCACCGACGCGCCTCCCGGTCTGGCCGACATCAGGAGCGCGGCTCGGGCGGTCACCGAGCCCGCGGTGTGGGACTTCGTCGAGGGTGGCAGCGGTGCCGAGACGACCCTGGCCGCCAACCGGGCCGCCCTCGACGGTTTGGCCCTCCTGCCCCGGGTGCTGACCGGCCGCACCGGCACCGACCTGTCCGGACGGCTGCTGGGCACCGACACCTCGATGCCGGTCGCGGTCGCGCCGATGGCGTACCAGTGCCTGCTGCATCCCGAGGGTGAGCTGGCGGTCGCCCGGGCGGCCGGCGCCGCCGGGGTGCCGTTCGTGCTCAGCACCCTGAGCAGTCGTCCCATCGAAGTGGTCGCCGCCACCGGGGCGGACGTCTGGTTCCAGCTGTACTGGCTGCGCGAGCGGACCCGGACGGACGAACTCGTGGCCCGCGCCGAGGACTCGGGCTGCCGGGCGCTCATGGTCACCGTGGACGTCCCGGCCATGGGGCGGCGCTGGCGGGACGTGCGCAACGGGTTCTCGCTGCCGCCCCATGTGCGGGCCGCGAACCTGGGTCCGGGACTCGACGAGCGGGCCCACCGGTCCACGCCGGGGGTGTCCGCCGTCGCAGATCACACACGGTCCCTGTTCGGCGTCCCGACCCTGCGGGACCTTGAACGGTTGCGGCGAAGCACATCGCTTCCCCTGGTGGTGAAGGGGGTCCTCGACGCGCGCGACGCCCGGCGCGCCGCGGAGTGCGGCGCCGACGCCGTGGTGGTCTCCAACCACGGCGGGCGGCAGTTCGACGGAGCTCCGCCGAGCATCGTCCAGCTCCCTGCCGTGGCCGAGGCGGTGGCCGGTCTCTGCGCGGTTCTGCTGGACAGCGGTATCCGGACCGGTACGGACGTGCTGCGGGCCCTGGCCCTCGGGGCCTCGGGCGTGCTGATCGGCCGCCCGGTGCTGTGGGGGCTCGCGGCACACGGGGAGAAGGGGGTCGGGGCGGTGCTCTCCGTCCTGCGGGACGAGCTGCGGGAAGGGCTGCTGCTGACCGGCTGCGCCGACCTCGCGGGAGCTGCGGATCTACGCGTCCGGAGGTGGGGCACCGATGTCTGACGGCCGTCTCGCAGGCCCGACCGCCGACCTGGACCTGGCCGAGCTGCACGCCTCGCTGGAGGATCCGGCGCTCGCCTCGATGACGTTCCTCAACGAGGTCACCGGGCGCCACCCGAAGGCCCTGTCCTTCGCGCCGGGCCGACCCACGGAGGAGGGTTTCGACGTCGAAGCCGTGCACCGGTATCTGCGCAGGTTCTGCGAACACCTGGCAACGGACCGCGGTCACTCGCCGGAGGAGGTACGCAGGACGCTGTGCCAGTACGGGCGGACGAGCGGCATCGTGCACGAACTCATCGCCCGCCAGCTGGAGGTGGACGACGGGCTGCGCATCGACCCGGAGTCGATCGTGGTCACCGTGGGCTGTCAGGAGGCGATGTATCTGGTTCTGCGCGCCCTGCGCCGTGACGAGCGGGATGTGGTGCTGGCAGTCTCGCCGACCTATGTCGGTCTGACGGGCGCCGCACGGCTGGTGGACATGCGGGTGCTGCCGGTGGCGAGCGGCAGCACCGGTGTCGATCTGGCCGACCTCGCCGCCCGGGTCCGCGGTGCGCGCGAGCTCGGTCTGCGCCCTCGCGCCTGCTACCTCGTGCCGGACTTCGCCAACCCGTCCGGGCTGAGCCTGGATCTCACGACCCGCCGTGCGCTGCTGGACCTGGCCGAGCGGGAGGGCGTCCTGCTGCTGGAGGACAACCCCTACGGCATGTTCCACGACGGTTCGGGCCGCCTGCCCACCCTCAAGGCACTGGACACCCGGAGGCGGGTGATCCACTTCGGGTCCTTCGCGAAGACCGTCCTTCCCGGTGCCCGGGTGGGCTATGTCGTGGCCGACCAGAGGGTCGGGCACGGGCAGGGACCGATCCAGGGGTTCGCCGAGCAACTGTCGAGGATCAAGAGCATGATCACGGTGAACACCTCCCCCATCAGCCAGGCCGTCGTCGGCGGCGCACTGCTGGAGAACGACTTCAGCCTGGAGCGGGCGACCGCGCGGTCGCGGCACGTTTATCAGCGCAATCTCGCACATGTCCTGCGCGGTCTGGAGACACGCTTCGGCCGGTGCGACTCGGTCTCCTGGAACACCCCGAGAGGCGGCTTTTTCATTGTGATCACCGTGCCGTTCACGGTGGACGACGAATTACTGGAACGCTCGGGCCGTTCCTTCGGCGTCCTGTGGACTCCGGTGTCCCATTTCTACGACGGAAACGGCGGGCGCAATCAAATCCGGCTGTCGTGCAGTTCACTCGACAGCGCACAGGTGGAGGAAGGCCTGAACAGACTGGCGAGCTTATTCGTGGACAAAGGTGTGCTCGGAGTCGACACCGGTACCAGCTCGATGCCCGGGTGTAGTAGCGTAAGCATGTAGATTACACTGAGGAGTCGACTTGTTACGTTGCGAATCCGTCAGCAAGCGCTACGGCAAAGGGCGTTGGATCCTCCGGGACGTGGATCTGGAGGTCTCGGGCGGCGACGTCCTCGCGCTCGTGGGCAGCAACGGCTCAGGCAAGTCGACCTTGTTGAGACTCCTCGTGGGTCTGTCGCAGCCCACGTCCGGACGCGTGGTGGGCCGGCCGCGGCACGTCGGTTACGTACCGGACCGCTTCACCGCCCACGAACGGATCTCCGCCCTCTCCTACCTCACCCACATGGGACGCATCCGGGGTCTGTCCGGCGCCACCGCGCGGGCCAGGGCCGCGCGGCTGCTGGACCGGCTGGCCCTGGTGGGCGGCCGGAACGCGGCACTGCGCACCCTGTCCAAGGGGAACGCCCAGAAGGTCGCCCTCGCCCAGGCACTGCTCGTCGAGCCCGCTCTGCTCGTCCTCGACGAGCCGTGGTCGGGCCTGGACGCCTCGGCGCACGGCGTGCTGGCCGAGTTCATCGCGGAGGTGTCCGCCGCCGGCGGCGCCGTGGTCTTCACCGACCACCGCGAGGCGATCACCGAGACGCACGCAACGGGTGTCCACGCCATCAGCGACGGGCAAGTGAGCCCACGCGGCGGACCCCACTCCGGCGGGCGGCTCACCGAGGTGGAACTGGTCCTGACCGTGCCGGTCACCGGCGCGGCGCCCCTCGAAGTGAACTGGTACGCGCTGCCCGGCGTCTCCGGCGCCGCGCGCCACGACGACGCGATCGTTTTGCGCGTCGCGCGTGAGCACTCGGACACCGCGCTCCTGACGGCGCTGCAACATCACTGGTCGGTGGAGAGCCTCACGAGGCCCCGGGCCGGCCACGCCCCTCACTCGGGCGCGAGGAGGGCCGCCCTGTGATCGCCCTGGTGCGCTATCTGTTCACCGTGATGCTGCTCTCGCAGCGCTATCTCGCGCCGCTGCTGCTGTTCATCGGCCTCCTCGCGGTTCTGACCAGCAGTGACTCGGGCCCCCTCGCGGCCACCTACGGCTCGGCGGCCGGAGGCATGCTGGTCTGCTCCGTGTGGCTCACCATGGGGCTCATCGGGCTGGAGGACCAGACGCACCGCTCGGTCGTCGCCGTCACCGCGGGCAGCCATCTGCGGGTGCTGCTCGGTTCGATGGGCACGGCCGTCCTGTGGTGCCTGCCGTTGACGGCGGCCGGGCTCGTCCTGCCGCTGCTGTTCGGCTCGCACACCTTCACCTTCGCCGACGCGGTGCTGGGCACCGCGGCCCAGCTCACCTGCGCCTTCACAGGTGTCGCGATCGGTCTCCTGTGTTCCCGGCTGGTCTTCCGCCGACAGGGCTACGCACTGCTCCTGGCCCTGGTCCTGCTGCTGGCGGCGCTGCTGGCCAAGGGGGTCTCCCCGGTCAACGTGCTGCTCGGTGACCTCCAGAACGCCTCCGACTCGGCGGATGTCCTCGGATCCACCGCGCTCCTGCTCACCGTCTCGGCGGGCATCCTGGCGGCCGCGGTGGCGGCCACCCACGCGATCAGCATCAGGAGGAGTTGACGCGTCGCGAGATCCGCCGGCAGCCGCGCAGCAGGCATCCGGTTCACTTCGCACCGTCCGCGCCACTCTCACCGGGGATGTCCCGGACCGAGCGAAGGGGGGAGCAGGCGAGGACGGCGACCGCTCCCAGGGCCGTGACCCCGGCCAGCGCCAGTGCCGCCCCGGTACCCGCGGCGGCCCCCATCGCTCCACCGAGCAGGTCGGCGAGCGCCCCGCCCACAAGGGCGCCGAGCGGAATCGCACAGAAGTTGACGGTCCGGGAGGTGGCGTGCACCCGGCCCAGCAGGTCGGGCCGGGTGACCGACTGCCGCAGGGTGGTGACCGTCGCGTTCCAGACGGGAACCCACACGGAGGCCGCCGCGCCCACCACCACCAGGGTCGGCAGCGCGGGGAGCCACAGGGCCAGCGGAGCGGCGATCCACAGCGCTCCGGAGGCACTGGCGGCGATGAGCGTCCTGCCCAGGCCGAACCGGGACAGCATCCGGTCGGCCGTCCACGCACCACCGACCCCGCCGAGCCCGACCAGGGTGAACAGGACACCGACGGTCCCCGGATCGAAGTGCAGGGTGCGATAGGCGAAGAGCAGGGACACCGTGGACGCCGCGGTGTTGGCCAGGTTGCGGATGACGGCGGCCACGGTGGCCGGCCGCAGCAGTGGGTGCCGCCACAGGGCCAGCACGCCCGCTCTCATCTCGGCGAACAGTGAAGCCCCCGGTCGCCTGGGGGGCGCCGGGGGCTCCGGGGTACGCAGTCGCAGAAGGGTCATCACCGGTATGAGGAACGAACCGGCGATCACGGCGAGCGCGCTGGTGCCGGACAGTGCCTGGCTCAGCAAGCCCCCCAGAGCGGGGCTCCCCAGCAGGGCCAGCGACGTGGACACCTCCAGCCGCGCGTTGGCCCTCGCGAGCATCGCCCGGGGCAGAAGGGTCGGCAGGTGCGACTGGTTCGCGACGTCGTACAGCACTCCGAAGGCGCCCGCGGCGAGGGCGGCCAGGCACAGATCGGCCATGCCCATGGTGCCGACAGCGGCGGCGAACGGGATCCAGGCGAGTGCCAGCATGGTGCCGACGGTCGCCAGCAGCATGGCCGGCCGCCGCCGCCGACGGTCCATCAGGACACCGGCGAACAAGCCCAGTACGGGGTAGGCGGCGGTGCCGACGGCGTTCAGCGCACCCACCCACAGGCCCGAGGCGTGAAACGTGACGATCGCGATGGTGGGAAACAGGAAGATGGCCATTTGATGACCCAGCACGCTGACGCTCTGCCCCAGCCAATACCACCGGAAGTCCTGGCGGGCCAGAGCGCTTTCCGGTGCGACATCCTCCGGAACCGTCTTTCGCGCGGTCCTCTGTTCAGCCTTCCGTGCTGCTTTCTGATCGACTCGCCACCAGACCATGTCCCTCCCCTGCCGGAATTGAAACACGAGGGGGCAACGGACCGCCACAGCAGCCGAGTTGTGAATACGGAGGGTTTTCCGAACACCGCGGAAATCTTCCGCGCACCGGAAGATATCCGGATCTTCGCGAAGTCAGGCCCGACCGCGCGTCATCTCCTGGGCCGGGTTCACGTCCGCGTACAGCACATGGTGGTCCGAGACCTCGTTCGGATGCACCCGGTGCCTGACGGCGACGTAGTCCCGCAGGAAGACGTAGTCGAACTTGCTCTGCCAGTCGGTCGTCGGCTCGCAGGTGCCGCCGGTTCCCGGACGGCACTGCGGGTCGGCGTCGACGGCCAGTTTCCACATCGGGGTGAGTTCGTAGGCGTCCGGCACCGCGTTGAAGTCGCCGATGACGATCGCGCGGTCGTACCGGGCGACCTCCTTGGCCAGGACGCCGACCTGGCCGGCCCGGACCGCCTCCTGACGCCGTTCGGCGAGGTGGGTGTTGAAGAGGCGGACCTGGCGGCCGGCCACCTCGGTGGTGACCTCCATGTATCCGCGGTCCTCGGAGCCTCCGTCGGGGTACTCCTCGGTGACGACATCGGTCATCGGGGCCGCGGAGAGGATGGCCTCGCCGTAGCCCCCCGGGTTCCAGGGCGCTCCCCCGCAGCGGCCCCAGCTCTGGAGAACCGCCCCGTACTCGACGTGGTAGACGAGCCCGTGGAGGTTCTCCAGGTAGTCCCGGATCTTCTCGACGTCGCCCACGCACGCTTCCTGAAGACCGATGACCTGCGGGGCGAACCGGGCGATCTCCGCCGCCCGGTCGTCGTTGTCCGTCTCGCAGGGGTTGCAGAGGTTCCAGGTCATGACCCGGTTCGGTACGACGTCCCGGGCGGGGTCGGCGGGCAGTGACCGGGCGTCGAGGGCTCCGCTCGGGGCGCTGGGGCCGGAGAGCACCATCCAGGCCACGATCATGGCACCGACGATCAACCACGTGCCCTTTCCGAGCACCATCGCCTCCTCAGCGTGGACGGACACCGGTCTGCCGACGTCTGCCTCACGAGGTTATGACACCGGGGCCGGCCCCGGGAACGGGCTCCCGCGGGCCGGCCGTCACGTCACTCCTCGTCGCGCAGCCGGGCCGCCAGCGCGGTCAGCGACCCGGTCTCCTCGGTGTGGCCCAGGGCGGTGAGGCGGGCAACCGCCGCGTCGAGGCGGGTCAGGGCGGGTGCGGGGCGTTCCAGGTAGAGGCCCTCCACGGCACCCGCGAGGCGGACGCACTCGGCCCACTCGCCGGCCCGCTCGTCCTCCGGGCCGAGCTCGCCCAGCAGGGCCAGGGCCTCCTCCAGGGCGGCCAGCGCGTCCTCGTACGCACCGGCGTAGGCGTTGACCCGCCCGTGTTCGTAGGCCAGGGCGCTGTCCAGGGAGCGGCCGCGGGGCTCGTACCCGGCGGCGCGGGCCTCGTCGGCGATCCGGGCGGCGTCGGCGAGGAACGCGCGGGCCTCGGTCAGGCCCTCGGCGCCCTGCTGCTGGGCCTGGAGACGGGCGAGTTCGCGCAGGCAGTTGCTGAGCAGTTCGTAGCGCGGGTCCCGGGCATGGGCGGCGATCGCCTGGTCGGCGGCCTCGCGGGCGGGACCGAACTCGCCGGACTCGCCGAGGAGTACGGCGGTCTCGGCGGCGATCATGGCGTGGCTGCCGGGGTCGTCGTCCCAGCCGGCGGACTCGGCGGCGAGCGCGGCGAACTCGGCCGTGGCGGCCTTGAGGTCGTCCCCCGCGCGCAGTGCGCGGGCGCGGGTCAGGCGCAGTTGGGCGGCGAGCCGGTCGTCCAGCTCCCCGGAGACGACGTCGGGTTCGGCCAGCAGGGAGTCCAGCAGCGCGATGCAGTCCTCGACGCGGCCCAGGTCGAGGCTGAGCTGGGCCGCGCTGCTGTAGGTGCAGAACGCGTCGATGCGGCTGCCGCGGCGCAGGTTCGTCTCGGCCGAGCGGGTCAGGTGCCGCAGGGCCTCGTCGGGACGGCCCAGGTGCATGCAGGCCTCGCCGAGGTCGCCGTGGAGGCGGGCGGCGTCGACTGTGTCGGCGGGCCATTCGGCGGCCTGGCGCAGGGCTTCGGTGAGGTCCGTGTGCGCGGCCTGCGGGTCCTGGAGAACCAGTTGGAGCCGGCCGCGCAGTCCGAGGGTGCGGGGCAGGTGCCAGGCGGGGCCGTGCGCCTTGAGCCGGTCGAGGAGGGCGTCGATCTCGGCGACCGCGGCGGGCAGGTCGCCGGAGATCGCGTGCGTGCTGGCCCGCAGCAGCAGGGCGCCGGAGATCTGCCCGTCGAGGTCGTGCCGGGTGGCGAAGTCGTGCAGCAGGTCCGCCTCGGCGAAAACCGGCGCGACGTGTTCCTTGCTTCCGGTGGTCTGCAGGCGCAGACCGAGCGCGGTCGCCCGCAGCCTGAGCAGACGGCCCTCCTGGTAGGGGGCGAGGCCGGCCGTCTCCTCGTGCAGGCGGACCACGGATTCGTGGACGGCGGTCAGTGCGGCCGCCTTCGCCTCGGGTTCGTCCGCGTCCCCCTCCGCGCCGGGGACCTGGGCGGCGGCGAGCAGGGCGCAGGCGCGGGCGACCGCCGCGTGGCCGGGCTCCGCGGCGTCGTCGTAGAGGGCCGCGGCCTCCTCGTGGAGGGCTGCGGCCTCGGCGAACCTGTCGTCGTTGCCCGCCCGGCCCGCCTCGTCGGCCAGCAGGTCCGCGCGCAGCCGGACCAGCGGGCCCACGGCGGGGTCGTCGGGGTGGGTGTAGTCGCGGGCGGCGGCGAGCGTGCGCAGCCGGGCGAAGCAGGTGTGGGCGTCCGGGTGCCCCACCTCCTCCAACTCCCTTGCCCGAACGATGAGTTCGGGCAGCGCCTCCGGGACGGCGGTCGCCGTGCGGGAGACCGGCGCGGCGGCCGGGGCGGCCGGGGCGACGTCGTCGAGGCTGCGGGTGCGCAGGGTCAGTTCCAGCGCGTCGAGGAGGGGTGCGCGCTCCAGGCGGGTCCTGCGGCGGTCGGTGTGGGTGGAGGTTCCGTTGCGGGCGTCGAAGCGGGCGGCGAGGTCGTCCGCGCGGCCCCGCACCTCGGCGTGCAGCCCGGCCACCGTCCAGGTGCGGCCGGGGTATCCGGCGGCGGGCAGTTCGCCGTGGCCGAGGTGCTCGACGCGGCGCAGCAGGACCTCGACGCCGGTGAGGAAGTCGAGCTGCTCCAGGGGTGAGTCGACCTCCTCGAACAGGTTCCGGTTCTCGGCGAGCAGTTCCAGGCCGCGGGCCTCGTTGCCGGTCAGCGCGCAGAACTCCAGGTGCCGGCCGACCTCGCCGGACATCGAGGGGTTGCGGCGGCAGCCGCGGTAGCCGGCGAGGTGCAGTTCGCGGGCCCGGTCGGCGGCACCGGTACGCAGCAGGGGCAGCAGCGCGTAGGAGAGGGAGCGGGCCGGCTCCTCCTGGCAGGACTCCTTGCCGTTCAGGACGGGCTCCCAGGTCTCCAGGGCCCGCGCGTCGTCGCCCGCCGCGAGGTGGAACAGGGCGCGCTCGCAGATCTCGCAGGCCTCGCAGTCGCTGAGCCGGGTGCGGGCGCGGCCCGCCCACAGCTCGTAGGCGAGGGCGGTGTCCTCGCCCACGTGGGCGGCGAGCTGGTACGCCTGTCCGTAGTAGGGCTGGAGGCCGAGGCCGGCCTTCTCGTAGCGGTCGCGCATCTCCGTCAGCCACTGGCGCAGGCTGGCCAGCGGGATCTCGGGCAGCTGCCGCAGGGCGTGGCCCACCCACTTGAAGCGCCAGAACACCATGTGGCGCAGGCGCTCGTCGAAGACGTCGGGCTGCTCGTCGAAGAGGGTCAGCAGCCGGGCGAAGACGACGGGCGACTTACGGGGTTCGGAGCCGTAGGTGTAGGCCTCCTGGAGTTCGAGGAGGGCGTGGACGAGCGGGACGGGCTCCTCGAACTGCTCGGCGGCGTCGACCAGTTCCTCGGCGGTGACGGTGCGGTTGCGGCCGTAGGGGCGTTCGTCGTTCTCCTGGAGCGCCTGGTACAGCTCGTCGGTGGTCTGGATCACGGTGGGCATCGTCAGCTGTCCTTGCGGAGGGCGTGGGCGAGGAGGTCGAGGAAGGAGCGGTTGATGAGGCTCGACTCGGCGGGCCTGAGCGGGCGTCGGGACAGCATCGCGGCCTGTCCGTAGAGGGCTTCGGCACTGGTGCGGGCCAGCTCCGGCTCGTCGATGGTGACCGCGGTGCGGACGAGCGGGTTGAGCTGGTTGAGGATCAGCTGGGCCTTCGGCGCCTCCTGGCGCAGGGCGCCGAGGATGTCGCCCCACACGCCGCCCTGCTGCTCGCGGGCGAGCTGGGAGCGGGTGCGTTCGTGCCGGGCCTCGCGGCTGTCGAGGAGGAGGGCGGGGGCTGAGGCGGGCTGGAAGGTGCGCAGCGCGACATCGCAGTCGAAGACGGCGAGGGCGTCGCGGGCCCGGGCGAGGTAGGCCGCGGCGGCCAGTTCGGTCTCACGGTCGACGGGGTCGAGGTGCGCGGTGAGGGTGGCCGGGTCGAGGTCGGCGACGCTGACCTCGGGCCTGACCTCGGGGAGCCGGTGGACCAGGGCGCGGTCGTAGGTGTAGCCGCCGTTGACGACACCGAGGCCGGCAGCCGAGGCGATCGCCGCGACCTGGCGGAACTCCTCCACGCTCGACGTGACGAGCACGGTGCGGTGGGTGCGCGCGAACTCGTCGAGGGTGGCGTGTCCGTCGGTGGTCTCGAACGGCAGCCAGGGCAGCAGCATCCGCATGATCTCGTCGTCGTGCACCGCGAGTGCCTTCACGGCCAGGTGGTGCACCTGGAGGAAGCGGCCGAGCAGTTCGGGGTCGCTGGCGGCGGCCCTGGCGATCCACGCGCGCAGGTGCTCGGCGAGGGCGTCGCGTACGGCGGCGAGGGTGTCGTCCTCGTACAGGGACTCGCGGGAGGCCGTCGGGCGCAGGCTCTCGGCGTCGACGACACAGCGGACGAAGAACGCCCAGTCGGGCAGGATCTCCTCGGCCTGCTCGGACAGCAGCATGCCCTTGACGTGCACGCGGTGGCCGTGGCGGCGTCCGGCCGGGACGGCTTCGGGCAGGACGCAGGCGATGCCCTTCAGGCCGACGGCGGGCAGGTCGAGTTCGATGGTGTCGAGCGGTGTGAACCCGAAGACCTCCTCGCCGTAGGCGGCCAGGGCGCGGGAGCGGGCTCCGGGGGTGGGGTGGGTGAGCGCCCAGGGTGCGGGC
>NZ_RSAJ01000163.1 GCF_003933965.1 Streptomyces sp. RP5T | reverse complement strand
CTCCGGGTCCGGGGAGGGCTCGACGAACTCCGCGCCCGCGTAGTCGTCCAGCGGCGGGTCGTAGATGTAGCCGCACACCACGTCGTGCCGCACCAGCCGCTGTACGAGGGCGTCGCGGTCGTGGACCAGCAGCGGCACCCGGAACAGCGGGAGGGGGCCGTCGTGCGCCGTGCGGTCGCGCAGCGCCGGCGAGGCCCACGGGGTGCCCGCCAGCAGGGCGACCCCGGCCCTGCGCCGGGTCAGGTCCGCGTCGAGCCGGGCCATCCGCAGCCCCAGCTGACCGCGGACCAGCGTCCCGTGCCGGGAGCGGTAGCCGTGCAGGTCGACGCGGACCCACTGCTCGTAGGCGGTCAGGCTCGGGGCCTCCCGGGCGGAGGCGGCGAGCCGGGGAGCGCGCAGGTCCATCCGGAACGCGTCGCGCTCCATCAGCCCGAGGCGCTCCATGGTCCGCCACACCGGGTGCACCAGACGCAGCGACCGGACGGCGGACCGGGCCAGCGGGCGCAGGGTGGTGGCGAGGTCCTCGCGCAGCCGGCCGGGGGTCAGGAGGTCGTCCCGCAGCAGCTCCAGCTCCCGGCGCGTGCGCGCGTCCTCCACGGCGAGGAAGCCGCCCGCCATGCCCGCCACGTGCTTGGACAGACTGAAGGCCGCCGCCTTGCCGAAGGTGCCGACCGGCTGCCCGTCCACATGGCTGCCGATCGCGTGCGCCGCGTCCTCGAACAGCGGGATCCCCAACTGCGCGCAGCGGCGCCGCAGTTCGAGGACCCGGTCGGGGACGCCGTACAGGTTGGTGGTCAGGACCGCGTCCACGCCGCGCCAGGTAGGTTCCGGTACGGCGGCCGGGTCGATGTTGCCGTCCCACACGGACACGGGCGCCAGCACGGGGCGCAGACCGGCCGCGAGGACCACGAACAGAATCACGTCGTCGTTCACGGGCGACATCAGCACCTTCGCGCCCGGCCGGCACCAGCGCCGCAGCGCCAGGTACAGGGCCAGCCGGGCCGAGGGCGTGTAGACGCATGGGCGTCCCAGTCGCCGGGTCATCGTCGCGGTCAGCCGCGAGCCGTACGGCATCGGTACCCCTTGTGTCGACGGGCCGGGGGAGGGCCGTGGAAGCGGACATGAGCCGGCTCCCGTGCGGGAACCGGGTCGAGCGGGCCCGCGTCAGTTCGCCGGCGGTCCCGTGCCACGGAAGTCCGAACGGTGCCCGGAGGTGCGCAGGGTGCCGACGGTCTTCAGGAGACGGTCGGCGGGCTCGCGCAGGGCCGGGTGGGCGTTGACCGTGTTGCGCAGGCCCCGCACCGGCCGGCGCCACAGCCGGTGGGCGGTCGCGACCGGGTGCGGGCGGGTGGCGAACCCTTCCGCCACGCGCAGCTCACGGGTCTTGAGCCAGTCCTTCCACTCCTTGTCGCCGCGCCCCATGTCCATGAGCCGGGCGCCGCGCCGCCCCGCTGCCTCGGCCATCCGCAGGTGCATGAGCAGGCCGGGGGAGTAGTAGCGCAGTTCGGGGTCGTACGCGGTGAACCAGGGGGCGAACACCGTGCGCGAGGTCGGTCCGAAATGGGCGGCGACCGGCCGGTCACCGGCGTACACGACCGAGAGGACCCCGGTGAAGTGCTCCTCCCTCACCTGGAAGAGGTCCTCCACGAGGTTCACGATCCACGGTCGCGCGAACCGGTCCATCCGGCCCGTCCTGCGGTACTGGGCCGACTTCCACCGCATCAGCGTGCGCAGCGCCCCCGGGTCGCGCTCGTCGAACACGAACCGCACCTCGCCCAGGTCGCGAGCGAGCCGCCGCTCCTTCTTGAGGGTCGTCTTCGCGAGCCCCGGATACGCCCCCCGCAGCCACTCCGGGTAACTGTCGCTGCCGACCTTCAGATCGATCACCGGGGAGGCGAACGTCCCGGTGACGTAGGGGGCGAAGGGTTTCTGCTCCTCGACGAGGTGGTCGAACTCGAACACGCTGAGCCGGCACGCCGTCAGCAGCGCCCGGGTGTCCCAGGTGACCCCGGGGCGGTGCACGAGCCCCTGGCAGTCCGACAGGCCGAGCCCGATGGCCCGGCCGACGCCGAAGGAGCCGCGTTCGTAGGGGAGGAAGCCCACGGCCTCGCCGCGTTGGTGCAGGACCGCCACCCGGGCGCCGGCGCGGTGCCTGTCGATGCCGGCCGCGAACTCCGGTGCCAGGAACGGGTTGCCGTAGTCGGGAGACTCGTCCATCGCCCGGTGCCAGGCCTTGCGGAGCGAGGTGTCGAGCTCGCCGGGTCTGTGGATCGTTATGTCCGTGTCAGTGCTCATGGATCGCATGGGCGATCGGTCCCCCCATTCCCCCCACGACGCGGCGCCCGCGTCCCGCCGGTCGAAGTGCCGGCAAGGACCAAACGTCGCCAAACAGTACGCATGCTGTCAAGGGTGCCTGCCGTAACGGAAGAGTGCGGATCGGACGCCCTTGGTTCCGGCCTCCGGACAGGGCCTCGGCCGCGGCTCCCCGGCTGCGGTCGCGGCGCTCGACCAAGGTCCCGGCGCCCGGCGAAGAGACCGGTGGCCGCCGGTCACGGCAGCAGTCGTCGCTCCTTGGCCACGGCCACCGCGCCGGATCGGGTCTCGACGCCCAACTTGGTGTAGATCCGCCCCAGATGGGTCTTGACCGTCGCCTCGCTGATGAACAGGGCCCGGGCGATCTCCCGGTTGCCGAGGCCGCGGGCGAGTTGCGCGAGGATCTCGTGCTCCCGGGCGGACAGCGCGGGGCGCGGGCTGCGCAGCCTGGTCAGCAGGCGGTCGGCCACCGGGGCGGACAGGGTGGCGCGGCCCGAGGCCGCGTCACGGATGGCCGAGAACAGCTCCTCGGGCTGTTCCGCCTTCAGGAGGTAGCCGGTCGCGCCCGCCTCGACGGCACGGGTGATGTCGGCGTCGGTGTCGAACATGGTGAGCACCAGCACCCGCGGACCCCCCTCACCAGCCGCCGTCAACTGCCGGGTGGCGGTCACCCCGTCCATGCCGCCGTCGAGCTGAAGGTCCATCAGGACGACGTCGGGGCGCAGGTGGGCCGCCATGGCGAGCGCCTCCTCCCCGGTCGCGGCCTCCCCGACCACGTCGATGCCGTCCGCGCTGGAGAGCAGGGCACGCAGCCCGGCGCGTACGACGGCATGGTCGTCGCAGAGCAGCAGCCGGACGGGGGAGGACGGTGGCGTCGTACTCACAGGGCGGGCTCCTCGACGACGAGCGGCACGGCGGCCGACACCACGGTGCCCTCTCCCGGCGTGGACTCCACGGTGAGCGTGCCGCCGGCCTGGCGGGCCCGGATCCGCATGGCGGGAAGCCCGTGCCCGCGCGTGGACGAGCGGACAGCCGACGAAGCGGACTGCTCGAACCCTCGCCCGTTGTCCGCGACGTCCAGCGAGACCTGGTCGTCCAGCCACGTCAGCGTGAGCGCGGCCCGGGTCGCCGCCGCATGCTCCCGTACGTTGGCCAGCGCGCCCTGGGCGATGCGCAGCAGCGCCGCCGCGACCCGCTCCGGCAGCGGGCCCTGTTCCCCGTCGAGCCGGAACTCCACGGTGAGTCCCGGACCGCTCTCGCGCCGGGCGAGTTCACCGAGGGCCCGGGCGAGGGAGTGCTCCGCGAGGTCGGCCGGGGCCAGGTCGTGCACGAAGCGGCGGGCCTCGGCGAGGCTGCGCGAGGTGATCTCCGCCGCGGCCCGCATATGCTCCCGGGCCGCGCTCCGGTCGGTCTCCCACACCCGTTCGGCGGCCTGGAGCAGCATGCGCTGGCTGGACAGTTCCTGCGCCAGGGAGTCGTGGATCTCCGCGGACAGCCGCTGCCGCTCGGCCAGGACACCGGCCCGCCGCTCGGTGGCGGCGAGTTCGTGCCGGGTGCGCACCAGGTCCCCGATCAGCACCCGCTGCCGGGCGCCCTGCCGCTGCAGATGCACGAGTACGGCGGTGGCGACCGCGGCGACGGCCGGCGGGGCCACGACCATGTTCGGGTTGAGCGGCCCGTCGGCCACCCGTATCTCCGAGAGCACCACCAGCGCGGTCAGCACGGCGGCCGCCGGCACCGCGATCCTCGGCGGCAGCGCGTGCAGTCCGGCGAACAGCAGGGGCATCACACACCAGGTGGCGCTCGGCGCGAGTGCGAGCAGCGCGACCCACACGGCGGTGACCGAGCCCAGCCACGCCAAGTGACGCCGGGTGGGCGGCAGTCCCGGGCGGGGTGGCGGGGCCAGCAGATGGCCGAGGACGTACAGCAGGCAGAAGAAGGCGAACAGCGCCGCCACCCAGCCGGTGCGCGCCCCGCCCTGGTCGCGGCTCAGGAAGCGGACGAACGACGAGCCGAGCAGCACGAAGAACGCGCCGTGCACGATCGCGCCCAGCCAGCGCTCGTCCGGATCGGTGTGGTTCATGCTCCGTGTCTAACGTGCCTTACGCGGGACCGCATCAACCGATCGGCCGACATAGCGCTCACCCGAACCTCCCCCGGACGCGAGCCTGTCGACCGAGCCGGGCCCCCGGATGCCGCACCGAGGCTTGGCGGCAGAGCGAAGACCTCCGAAAGGCCTCCCGATGCCCGCCAGGAACCTCACCGTCAACCGTGCCGCCCTCGGCCACCGTGTCGGCTACGCCCTGCGCCACCCCGACCGGGTGCCCCGCCATCTGGCCCGGGCCGCCCGCGATCTGTGGCTGCGCCGCCGCCACCCGGACCACGTCTCCTACTACCGCGCCGTGATGCGCTCCGACACCCGCACCGACCCGGACCTGGCCGTCGGCAGCCGCAACCGGGAGCGCTGGCTGGCGCTCGGCGCGATGCAGTTCGACTACCTGCTCGGCCACGGTCTGCGCCCCGGGCACCGCATGCTGGAGATCGGCTGCGGCAACCTGCGCGGCGGCTGGCGCTTCATCCGCCATCTGGAGCCGGGCCACTACCACGGGATCGACATCTCGCCCGACATCCTCTTCGCCGCGCAGGACACCGTCGCCGAGATGTCCCTCCAGAAGCGGCTGCCGAACCTGACCCCGGTCCGCGACCTGACCCTGCGCTTCCTGCCGGACGCCCACTTCGACGTCGTCCACGCGCACAGCGTCTTCTCGCACTCGCCGCTGCCGGTGATCGAGGAGTGCCTGGCCCACGTCGGCCGGGTCCTCGCCCCGGACGGCTTCTTCGACTTCACCTTCGACCGCACCGAGGGCGAGGAGCACCATGTGCTGCGGGAGGACTTCTACTACCGCGTCGAGACGCTCACGGCCCTCGCCGGGAAGCACGGTCTGCGAGCCCGCTTCATGGAGGACTGGGAGGAGCTCCCGCACGGCCAGTCCAAGATCCGGGTGACGCACGGGGGGTGAACCGGTGAGGCGGGGGAAATTGCCTGTCGCCGTGGTCCGTGATGTCACAGACTCGTGGCATGGCACACATGGGGGAGTTCCGGGACGCGGTCACGGCGTGGGCGGCCGGCGGCTCCGGCGACCGGGCCCGCGAACTGGCCGAGCGGCTGTCCGTGCGGGCCGTCGTCCTGCTCGAAGGACCCAGTGACGTGGCGGCGGTCGACGCGCTGGCCGCGAGCCGGGGCCGGGACCTGGCGGCCGAAGGGCTGTGCGTCCTGGCGATGGGCGGCGCGATGAGCGTCGGCCGCTACGCGGGCCTGCTCGGCCCGTCGGGCCTGGGCCTGCGCCTGACGGGACTGTGCGACGAGCGGGAAAGGCCGTTCTACGCCCGGGGCTGGGAGCGGGCCGGTGCGGCACCGGACGGGTACTTCGTGTGCGCGGCGGACCTGGAGGACGAGCTGATCCGCGCGCTGGGAGTGCCACGGGTCAGGGAACTCGTGCGCGAGGAGGGCGAGCTGCGGCAGCTCCGGACCTTCCTGTCCCAGCCCGCCCAGCGGGGCCGTACCGCCGAGCAGCAGTTGCGCCGCTTCTTCGGCACCAGGTCGGGCCGCAAGATCCACTACGGTCGCGTCCTCGTCGAGGCCCTGGACCCCGACCAGGTGCCCGGACCGCTCGACGACCTGTTCGCCGTCCTCTGACCGGGGACATCGCGCGAGCCGGGCAGGTGAACGAACGGTGTGCCTGCCGTGTTCACCGATATCACCGCCCGGGGTCTTGTTAGGACAATCGCCGGGGATCTAGGGTCGACCCGGGGAGCAAGCGCTTTCCCCGCACGTCAGCGTCCCTCGCCGGACGTCCCAGGAGGACCGTATGCCCCGTCCAGCCCGCCGCCGCGTCGCCGTGGTCGGTACCGGCGCCATCGTCAGCGGCAGCCATCTGTCCGCGCTCAGGGCCCACGCCGAGCGCACGGAACTGGTCGCCGCCGTCGACGTGGACCAGGGCAGACTCGACGCCTTCCGCGAACTCGCCGGCGGCGAGGTCACCGGGTACACCTCGATGGCCGCGATGCTCGACGAGGCGCGCCCCGACCTGGTCCTCATCGGCACCCCGCCCTCGCTGCACCGGGAGCAGACCGTGGCCGCCCTCAAGGCGGGCGCCTGGGTGCTGTGCGAGAAGCCGCTGACCCTGTCGCTCGCCGAGTACGACGAGATCGCGGCGGCCGAGGAGGCGTCCGGCGCCTACGCCTCCGTGGTCTTCCAGCACCGCTACGGCTCCGGAGCCGTCCACGCGCGCGAGCTCATCGCCGGCGGCGAGCTGGGCGCCCCCCGCGTCGCGCACTGCCAGACCACCTGGTACCGGGACGCCGCCTACTACGCCGTACCGTGGCGCGGCACCTGGGCGAGCGAGGGCGGCGGCCCGACCATGGGCCACGGCATCCACCAGTACGACCTCCTGCTGCACCTGCTCGGCCCGTGGACGGAGATCCGCGCCATGGCCGCCCGGCTGGTCCACGACACCGAGAGCGAGGACGTCTCCACGGCCCTCGTCCGGTTCGCCAACGGCGCCCTCGCGACCGTCGTCAACAGCGTGCTGTCGCCCGACGAGGTGAGCCGCATCCGCATCGACTGCGCTGACGCGACCGTGGAACTCACCCATCTGTACGGGCACCGCAACGAGGACTGGACCTACACGCCGGCCCCCCACGTGGCCGCCGACCGCGCCGACGCCTGGCGCACGCCCGCCGCCGACGTGCCCAGCTCGCACACGGCCCAGCTCGGTGCGCTCCTCGACGCGTACGACAACGGTGTCAGGCCTCCCGGCAGCGGCGCCGATGCGCGGGCCACCCTCGAGTTCGCCGCCGCGCTGTACAAGGCCGCGTTCACGGGGCAGCCCGTGCACGCGGGCGAGATCGCGCCGGGCGACCCCTTCTACCCGGCCATGCACGGAGACCACCCCCACTGGGCCCCCAAGGAGCGCGCATGAGCATCCGCGTCAGCCACGTCCACGGCGAGCACATCGCCGTCGAGGCGGCGAACGGCACGGAGATCCTCCGCTACGTCTACCGCCCCGACCGCGAGGCCTGCGAGGCCCCCAAGCCCTACGCCCACCCCGTGCGCACCCTCGGCGGCCGCACGGTGACCGGCTACCGGCCCAGCGACCACCGCTGGCACAAGGGCCTGCAGATGACGGCCAGCCATCTGTCGGGGCAGAACTTCTGGGGCGGCAACAGCTATGTCCACGGGCAGGGTTACCTCCCCCTTCCCGAGCGTGTCGGCTCGATGCGGCACGACGGCTTCACCGCGTTCCAGGTCTCCGACGCCCGGCTGGACGTCACCGAGGCGCTGACCTGGGTGGAGAACGGCGGCGAGGAGTGGGCCCGTGAGGAGCGCGGCCTGGCCGTCCACTCGGTCGACGAGTCGGCCGGCTCCTGGGCGCTCGACTGGTCGATCCGGCTCACCAATCTGCGCGCCGAGCCGCTCGCCTTCGGTTCCCCCACCACCGCGGGCCGTGACATGGCCGGGTACACCGGACTGCAGTGGCGCGGCCCCCGTGACTTCACCGGGGGCGCGGTCTTCGCCCCGGACACCGACGGCGACGCGGACAAGCTGATGGGCAGCCAGAGCCCTTGGCTCGCCTTCACCACCGAGCACGACGATGTGGACGCCCACACCACGCTCGTCTTCGCACACGCCCCCGAGAACCTCGACGCCGGGACCGCGATCCACGAGTCGCACTGGTTCGTGCGCTCCCAGCCCTTCCCGACGGTCGCGTTCTCCTGGGCGTTCTTCGAGGAGTTCGAGCTGCCGCCGGGGGAGTCCTTCACGTACCGCTACCGGCTGGTCGTCGCCGACGGCGCCTGGGACGAGGAACGCGTGTCCGCGTGCCTGGAAGGCCTGTCCTGGTGAAGCCCGGCCTCCCGCACCCGCTGCCCGGCGCCGTGGGCCTGTCCCACCTGAGCGCCTACGACTGGGAGGCCGCCGACGGCGTGTGCGGCGGCAGCCCGCATCTGCACCTGGTGTGCACCGAGGCGTACGTCGTCACCGGCGGCCGGGGCGCCGTGCAGACGCTCAGCCCGGACGGCTACCGCGAGATCCCCCTGGAGCCCGGGGCGATCGCCTGGTTCACCCCGGGAACCGTGCACCGCATGGTCCAGGGCGGCGACCTGCGCATCACCGTGCTGATGCAGAACAGCGGCCTGCCCGAGGCCGGGGACGCGGTCTTCACCTTCCCGCCCGAGGTGCTCGCCGACCCCGCCCGGTACGCCGCCGCGGCCCAGCTCCCGCCGGGGACCGGGCCGGAGACGGCGGCCGCCGCCCGGCGCCGCAGGGACCTCGCCGTCGAGGGCTACCTCGTGCTGCGCGAGGCCCTGGCCGACGGGGACAACGGCCCCTACCTGGAGTTCCAGCGGGCCGCCGCCCGACTGGTGCGGGACAAGGTGCCCCACTGGCGCGAGCTGTGGCGGGCCGGGGCCCTGGCCACCGCCGAGCGCACCGGCGCCCAGCTGGACGCGCTGGAGTCCGGCGAGCCGTCCCATCTCGGTGAGGCGACCGCCCACCAGGCCACGCCGACCCGGCTCGGCGGCTTCGGGATGTGCGGCAGACGCGACGAGTACAACCTGCCGGGCACGACACTGCCGTACTCCGGCGAGTAACACGCTTTGCTTAGGGGGGAGTTCCGAGGGGGGCCGTAGAAAGTCCGAGGAAGGGATGAGGTGACCTCGGCATGCCCGGACACAGGACAAAGGGGTTCTGCGCTTCGGCCGTCGCACTCGCGCTCTGCGCGCTGGCGGCCGGTTGCGGGGGATCCGGGGAATCGGTCGGCGGCGGCAAGGTCGTGCTCCGCTACACGTGGTGGGGCAACCCCGACCGCGCGGAGCGCACCGAGCGGGCCGTCGCCCTGTTCGAGAAACAGCACCCGAACGTATCCGTGAGAACGTCGTTCTCGGGTTACGACGCCTACAAGCAGAAGCTCGCCGTCCAGGCCTCGGGCGGCGACGCACCCGACGTGATGCAGCTCGACTACCGCCAGATCGACCAGTACGCCTCCGGCGGGGTCCTCCTCGACCTGGCGAAGCAGAAGGCGGTCCTGCGCACCTCGGAGATCGACCCCGGGCTGCTCGCCACCGGCCGCGTGGACGGCACCCAGTACGCGATCCCGCAGGGCCGGGGCACCGAGACCGTCGTCTACGACGTCAAGGCGTGGAAGGGCTCCGGGGTCTCGCTCCCGCGTGCGGGCTGGACCTGGTCCCAATGGGCCTCTTCCGTGCGGGAGTTGGCCGAGAAGACCGGGAAACCGGGCGCCACGGACCCCGGTCAGAGCGAGGACGCCTTCGAGGTCTGGCTGCGCGGCCGGGGCAAGGCCCTCTACACGAAGGACGGCCGGCTGGGCTTCACGGCCGACGACCTCGCCAAGTGGTGGACGTTCACCGACGGGTTGAGGCGCGAGGGAGCCGTCTCGCCGGCCGAGCAGACCACCCAGCTCGACGGCTCCGTGGAGAACACCCCGCTCGGCCGCGGCAAGGCGGTCTCCGACACCAACTGGGACGCCCCGTCCAGCGGTTACCTCGCGATCGTCCCGACGGGGATCGCGCTGGCCCCCATGCCGTCGGGCTCCGACGGTACCCCCGGCCAGTACTTCAAGCCGTCGATGTTCCTCGGCGTCTCCGCCCACACCGGCCACGCCGAACAGGCCGCCCGGCTCGTCGACTTCCTCCTCAACGACCCGGACGCGGCGAAGATCCTCGGCGCCACCCGCGGCATCCCCGTCAACGAGACCATCCGCAAGGAGACCGCGCCGCTCCTGAAGGACTTCGACAAGACGGTCGCCGACTACCAGGCTTCACTGGAAGGGAAGTTGAAGGACCCGCCACAAGCCCCGCCCTCCGGCGACAACGCCCTTCAGACCACCTTCCAGCGCGACTACGACCAGGTGTCCTACGAACGCATGACGCCCCGCGAGGCGGCCGAGAACTACGTCACCGAGGCGAAGGCGGAGCTGAGGTCATGACCACCACCGCGATCCCGGCGGCGAAGCAGCAGGCCGCCGCCACCCCGAGGCGCCGCCCCAAGCGCGAACGCGAGGGCGCCGCCTGGGTGTTCCTGTCCCCGTGGGTCCTCGGCGCGAGCGTCCTCACCCTGCTCCCGATGGCCGTCTCGCTGTACCTGTCCTTCACCGACTACAACCTGTTCGACCCGCCCCGCTGGATCGGCCTGCGCAACTACACGCAGATGTTCACCGAGGACCCGAGGTACTGGCGTTCCGTGGTGACGACCGTGACGTACGTCGTCATCGCCGTGCCCCTGCAACTGGCACTGGCCCTGGTGGTCGCGCTCGCCCTGAAGTCCATGAAGCGCGGCAAGGCCTTCTACCGGTCCGCGTTCTACGCCCCCTCGCTGCTCGGCGCCTCCATGTCGATCGCCCTCGTCTGGCGGGCCGTCTTCAACGACGGTGGCACCGTGGACCACCTGTTCGGAACCGGCGGCTGGGTCAACCGGCCCGGCTGGGCGCTGCTCGCCGTCGCCCTGCTCACGGTGTGGCAGTTCGGCGCCCCGATGGTCATCTTCCTCGCCGGACTCCAGCAGATACCCGCCGAGCTGTACGAGGCGGCGGCGGTCGACGGGGCCGGCCGGTGGCGGCAGTTCCTGTCCGTCACCGTGCCCATGCTGTCCCCGGTGCTCTTCTTCAACCTGGTCCTGCAGACCATCCAGGCCTTCCAGGTCTTCACCCCGGCCTTCGCGGTGAGCGCGGGCAAGGGCGGCCCCGCCGACTCCACGCTCGTCTACACGATGTACCTCTACGACCGCGGCTTCGTCGCCTCCCACATGGGGTACGCCTCCGCGATGGCCTGGGTGCTGCTGCTGGTCATCGGCGTCGTCACGGCGGTGCTGTTCCGCACCTCGCGTTCCTGGGTCTTCTACGCGTCCGAGGGGGACCGATGACCACAACTGCCGTTGCCCGTAAGCCCGTTCGCTGGGGACGGGTCGCCCTGCACGCCGGCTGTCTGGCCGCCCTGCTCGTGATGCTCTACCCGCTGGCCTGGCTGCTGGCCACCTCGCTCAAGCCCGCGGACGAGGTCATCGCGAGCCTCGACCTCCTGCCGGGTCGCCTGGAGTGGTCCAACTACGAGACGGCCTTCGAGGGCGTCAACGACGTCTCCGTCTGGCGGCTGCTGTCCAACTCCCTGCTGATCGCGGGCGGCGCGGTCCTCGGCAACGTCGTCAGCTGCTCGCTCGCCGCCTACGCCTTCGCGCGGCTGCGCTTCCGCTTCCGCGGGCCGCTGTTCGCCTTCATGATCGCCACGATCATGCTGCCGCACCACGCGATCCTCATCCCGCAGTACATCATCTTCAACCAGCTCGGCCTGGTGAACACCTACTGGCCGCTGATCCTGCCCAAGTTCCTTGCCACGGAGGCATTCTTCGTCTTCCTCATCGTGCAGTTCATGCGCGGTCTGCCGCGCGAGCTGGAGGAGGCCGCCCGCATCGACGGCTGCGGGCCCTTCCGCAGCTTCTTCCGGATCGTGCTCCCGCTGACCAGGCCCGCGCTGATCACCACCGCCATCTTCACCTTCATCTGGACCTGGAACGACTTCTTCACCCAGCTCATCTACCTCTTCGACCCGGACAAGTTCACGCTCACGCTCGCCCTCAGGTCGTTCGTGGACGCCTCCAGCCAGTCGGCGTTCGGCCCGATGTTCGCGATGTCGGTGATCGCGCTGCTGCCGATCGTGCTGTTCTTCCTCGCCTTCCAGCGGTTCCTGGTGGAGGGCATGGCGAGCTCAGGGCTCAAGGGATGAGCGGGACGGGTGCGCGGGAACCCGGTGAGGTCTTCGGCCCCCGGATGACCCTGTTCGCCGACATGCTGAGCATCGGCCTGGCAACGGCCGTGACGTGCCTGCCGGTCGTGACGGCACCGGCGGCGCTGTCGACGGCGTGCGCGGTGCTGCGGGGAGCGGCGGAGGGGCAACCGGCCACCGTGGGACGGTACTTCACGGCCCTGCGGCGACGGCTGCGGGCCGGCGACCTGGCGGCGGGAGCCGTCGCCCTCGCCGGGGCGCTGCTGTTCCTGGCGGACCTCGCGCTGGCCGGCGCCGGGCTGCCGGGGGCGCCGCTGTTCGCGGTGGTGGCCGCGGGAATCGGCGCGGCCGCCCTGGTGGTGGGCCTGCGCGCCTGCGCCCGCCCCGAGTCGCGCGCGAACTGGCCGTCCGCCGTGCGGGAGGCCGCCCGGGACGCCGTACGGGACGTCGGCGGCAGTGCTCTGGTGCTGCTCGCCGTGGCCACGGCGGGCCTGTGCGCCTGGATGCTGGTGCCGCTGGCCTTCCTGGTGCCCGGTCCGCTGGCGCTCGCGCTGGCCGCCGTCCAGGCCCGGACGGGGGCCGTTGCCGGAAGTTGACGGGGAGTTGACGGGGAGTTGGGGCGCACGGGGTGTGGGCGACGTCCGCGGTGCCGGGGCCGCTGCCCGGGCCGACCGGACCAGTACGGCAGCGGCACGAAGGCCGCGTGCGACAGCACCGCCTGGACGCACTACCAGGTGGTGAAGGCGTTCGGCTGACCCTGGGGGCGGGCAGGGACGCGCACCGCGCACCCCTGCCCGCCGGGTCAGTGGGCCGCCCTGAACGACCGCAGCCGCAGCGAGTTGCCGACCACGAACACCGACGAGAACGCCATCGCCGCCCCCGCCAGCATCGGGTTGAGCAGTCCGGCCGCCGCGAGCGGCAGGGCGGCCACGTTGTAGGCGAAGGCCCAGAAGAGGTTGGACCGGATCGTGCCCAGGGTGCGGCGGGCGAGACGGATGGCGTCCGCCGCGGCCCGCAGGTCGCCCCGCACGAGGGTCAGGTCGCCGGCCTCGATCGCGGCGTCCGTGCCCGTGCCCATCGCGAGGCCCAGGTCGGCCTGGGCCAGCGCGGCCGCGTCGTTGACCCCGTCTCCGACCATCGCCACCGAACGGCCCTCGGCCTGAAGGCGCTTGACGACGTCGACCTTGTCCTGCGGCAGGACCTCGGCGATCACCTGCGCGGGGGCGATGCCGACCTCCCTGGCGACCGACTCGGCCACGGCCCGGTTGTCACCGGTCAGCAGGACGGGGGTGAGCCCGAGCCGCCGCAGCCGGGCGATCGCCTCGCGACTGGTGTCCTTGACCGCGTCCGCGACTTCGAGCACGGCCCGTGCCTCACCGTCCCAGGCGACCGCGATCACCGTACGGCCGGACGCCTCCGCCGTGTCCCTCGTGCGCCGGAGCTCCTCCGGCAACGCGATCGCCCAGTCCGCGAGCAGCGGCCCGCGTCCGACGAGCACGGCGTGCCCGTCCACGATGCCCTGGACACCGAGGCCGGGAACGTTCGCGAAGTCCTCGGGCGCGGGCAGTGAGCCCAGCTTCTCCAGCGCCGCGGCGGCTACCGCGCGGGCCACCGGGTGCTCCGAGGCGTGCTCCAGCGCGCCCGCCAGCCGCAGGACCTCGGCCTCGTCGGTGCCGGGGGCGGTGTGCACGGCCAGCAGGGTCATCCGGCCGGTGGTGACGGTGCCGGTCTTGTCCAGGACGACGGTGTCGACCTTGCGCGTGGACTCCAGGACCTCGGGGCCCTTGATGAGGATGCCGAGCTGGGCTCCGCGGCCGGTCCCGACGAGCAGCGCGGTCGGTGTGGCCAGGCCCAGGGCGCACGGGCACGCGATGATCAGTACGGCGACGGCGGCGGTGAACGCGGCGGCGGTACCGGCGCCGTTGCCGAGCCAGAAGCCCAGGGTGCCGAGCGCGAGCGCGATCACCACCGGCACGAACACCCCGGAGATCCGGTCGGCGAGCCGCTGCGCCGCCGCCTTGCCGTTCTGCGCGTCCTCGACCAGCTTGGCCATCCTGGCGAGCTGGGTGTCCGCGCCGACCCGGGTCGCCTCGACGACGAGCCGTCCGCCCGCGTTGAGGGTGGCCCCGGTGACGGCGTCGCCGGGGGTGACCTCCACCGGCACCGACTCACCGGTGAGCATCGAGGCGTCCACCGCGGAGGAACCCTCGACCACGGTCCCGTCGGTGGCGATCTTCTCGCCGGGACGCACGAGGAAACGGTCACCCGCCTTCAACTCCGCGACCGGCACGGTCTGTTCACGGCCGTCCGCGTGCAGCACGGTCACGTCCTTCGCCCCCAGCTCCAGCAGCGCCTTCAGGGCCGCGCCCGCCTTGCGCTTGGAGCGGGCCTCGAAGTACCGCCCGGCCAGGATGAACGCGGTGACGCCGGCGGCGGCCTCCAGGTACAGGTTCCCGGTGCCGTCCCCGCGGGCGATCGTCAGCTCGAAGGGGTGCTTCATGCCGGGCGTGCCCGCGGTCCCGAGGAACAGCGCCCACAGGGACCAGCCGAACGCGGCCGTCGTACCGACCGAGATCAGCGTGTCCATGGTCGCCGCGCCATGCCGCGCGTTGGTGAACGCCGCTTTGTGGAAGGGCCATCCCGCGTACGTGACCACCGGCGCCGCCAGCGTCAGCGACAGCCACTGCCAGTACTCGAACTGCAGCGCCGGGACCATCGCCATCGCGATGACGGGCACCGCCAGCACGACCGCGGTCACCAAACGCTCGCGCAGGGACCGCAGTTCGTCGGGCCCCTCGTCGCCGGGAGCGGCCGGCTCCGGTGGGGCCGGTTCCTGGGCGGTGTACCCGGTCTTCTCGACGGTGGCTATCAGGTCGTGGACCGAGACGTCCGCGGTGTGGGTGACCCGGGCCTTCTCGGTGGCGTAGTTGACGGTGGCGGTGACCCCGTCCATCCGGTTGAGCTTCTTCTCGATGCGCGCCGCGCACGAGGCGCAGGTCATGCCGCCGATGGCGAGCTCGGTCTCGGCCGCTGCGGTGGTGGTCACGGCTGCTCCTCATGGATACCGGGTGGGGGTATTCTATGCTACACCTCCTGTATACCCCTGGTGGGTATCCAGTGCAAGAGTGAGAACGGGTTGACTTGATACCCCCCAGGGGTATGGTGAAGTGCATCGGGAACCCGTCGAGCCCAAGGAGCCGGTCATGAACGCTGGACTGAGGATCACCGCATTCGCCGCCGCGCTGGCCGCGACGTTCGGCACCGCCTACGGCGTGGGCCAGGGCATCGGCCCCGTCGTCGAGGACGAGCCGCCCGCCCGGCACGACACGCACGCGGGCGACGGCGACGCGGCGCAGCCGGGGACCGCGGCACGCTCCGATCACCCGGACCACTCGGGGCAGGAGTCACCCCCGGCCGGTGGCCTCCAGATCGCCGAGCAGGGCTACACGCTCGATCTGCGGACCCCTCGCCTCACCGCCGGACGCACCGCCGACCTCCGTTTCGCCATACGCGGCGACGACGGCCGCGCGGTCACCGCCTTCCGGCGGGAGCACGACAAGGAACTCCACCTCATCGTCGCCTCACGCGACCTGAACACCTACCGGCATCTGCACCCCACCCGGGCCGCCGACGGCACCTGGAGCATCCCCGTGTCCCTGCCCCGCGCGGGCGGCTACCGGGTCTTCGCCGACTTCACCCCCGAGAAGAAGGACGCCGAGAACCTCACCCTCGGGGCGGACCTGGCCGTGTCAGGCACCTACGCGC
>NZ_RSAJ01000162.1 GCF_003933965.1 Streptomyces sp. RP5T | reverse complement strand
GGGGCGGGACGCCGCGCGGCGGCATAGGGGGATACGCCACGCGCCAACAAACTTAAGTGAACGCTTGCGTTCACTACTGGGGACTCACTACCGTTGGCGCAACAGTGAACGGCACCGTTCACTAACGCGCTTGTGGGGGACCCATAGTGACAACCTCTCAGTTGATCGACAATCAGAAACCAGGTGTGGCCCGCAGGGCGGGGCGGCCCGGCATCGCCCTCGCCGTCATCGCGGCCTGCCAACTCATGGTGGTACTCGACGCGACGATTGTGAACATCGCGCTGCCGCACATTCAAGACGCTCTCAAGTTCAGCACCACCGACCTCACATGGGTCGTCAGCGCCTACACACTCACCTTCGGAGGCCTGCTGCTCCTGGGCGGCCGCGCGGGCGACATCCTCGGGCGCCGCAGGGTCTTCATGACCGGCATCCTGCTGTTCACCTTCGCCTCGCTGCTCGGCGGTCTCGCCCAGGAACCCTGGCAACTGCTGGCAGCCCGCGTCCTGCAGGGCGTCGGCGGAGCGATCGCGTCGCCGACCTCGCTGGCGCTGATCACCACCACGTTCCCCGAAGGGCCCGAGCGGAACCGGGCCTTCGGCGTCTTCGCCGCTGTCTCCGCGGGTGGCGGCGCGATAGGCCTGCTGGCGGGAGGCATGCTCACCGAGTGGCTCGACTGGCGGTGGGTGCTCTTCGTCAACGTGCCGATCGGCGTGCTCATCGCCGTCCTCACCCCGCTGTACATCAGCGAGTCCGCGCGGCACAGCGGCCGCTTCGACATCGCGGGCGCCCTCACCTCCACGGGAGGCATGGCCCTGCTGGTCTACGGCTTCATCCGGGCAGCCGACGAGGGCTGGCGGGACAACCTGACCATCGGGTCCTTCGGTGTCGCCGTGGCGCTCCTGCTCGCCTTCGCGTTCATCGAGTCGCGCGCCAAGGAACCGATCACCCCCCTGCGGATGTTCGCCGACCGCAACCGCTCGGGCACGTACGTGATCATGCTGAGTCTCGCCGCCGCGATGTTCGGCATGTTCTTCTACATCGTGCTCTTCGTCCAGAACGTCCTGGACTACACCCCGATCGAGGCCGGCCTCGCCTTCCTGCCCGTCACCGTCGTCATCGCGCTCGGCGCGGGCCTGTCGCAGCGATTCCTGCCGGTACTCGGCCCCAAACCGTTCATGCTCGCCGGTTCGGCGCTCGCGGTGACCGGGCTGGCCTGGCAGGCTCTCATCAGCTCCGACAGCTCCTACGTCGGCGGAGTCCTCGGCCCCATGCTGATCTTCGGCTTCGGCATGGGCCTGAACTTCGTGACGCTGACGATCACCGCGGTCTCCGGAGTCGCCCAGCACGAGGCCGGCGCGGCCTCCGGGCTGCTCAACACCACGCAGCAGGTGGGCGGTTCGCTCGGTCTGTCCATCCTGACGACGGTGTTCGGGTCCGCCAGCAAGGACGAGGCGGAGAAGCAGCTGCCGCACTTCATGGCCGACGGTTCGGCGGAGCAGAAGGCGGAGTTCGCCAAGACGCACCAGCTGCCCGCCCCCTGGGGACACGAAGTACTCGCCCAGGGAATCTCGTCGGGCTTCGTGGCAGCCGCCTCGATGGCCGTACTCGCCCTGGTCAGCGCCTGGTTGGTGATCAAGGTCCGCAAGAGCGATCTTGAGGCACTCGCCGGCACCGCGGGTCCGGGTCTCGGCTGACGGGTCCGGGTCCACGACGAGCTGCGGACGGCCGGACCGGGTCCGGGGGACCGACGGCGAGGACGACAGTCCGGCCGTCCGCACCGCAAGAACCGACCAGCACAGGGCGAACAGCGGCAACCACACCATGGCCACACCCACCCCCGCTCCCTCATGTGCCTTTCGCACGTCGGCCCATCCGCCGGACGGCAACTGTCATGACAACGGGCGGACAATTACGCAGAGTTCCCGGTGAGCACGGAGAGTTTCTACCTATGTGAGTGGCGCCCTGCACGGGCTCGCCGGCCGGCAGCCGCGGGTGGCGGCGGGGCAGGGTTCCTACTCCGACACCCGCACCCAGTCCGGAAAGGCCTCGGTCCGCCGGATCCACTCGGCAGGCGGCACCCCGGCCTTACTCGACGCGACCACGCCGCCCACGATGGCGCAGGTCGTGTCCACGTCCCCGCCGACCTGAGCCGTCGTCCAGAAGGCCTCTTCATAGTCACCCAGGGACCTGGCGGCGGACCACAGGGCGAACGGCACGGTGTCATGGGCCGTCGTACGCCGCCCGCAGCCCAGCACGGCCGCCACGGTGGAGGCGTCCCCGTAGTCGAGCATGTCGCGGGCCCGCCGCAGCCCCGCACCGACGGCACTCTTCGGAACGAGCGCGATGACGCCGTCCAGCAGCGCGCCAGGGCCGGGCGGTCCGCCGGGAGCGGCGGCCAGCGCGGCGGCAGCGGCGACGGCCATGGCGCCGACGACGGCCTCCCGGTGCTGATGCGTGGGGTACGCCGAGATCTCCGCCTGGTGGGTCGCCTGCTCCGGATCGTCCGCGTAGAAGGCGCCTAGGGGCGCGATGCGCATCGCAGCGCCGTTGCCCCAGGAGCCCTGCCCGTTGAAGAGGGCCGCGGCGAGTTCACGCCAGTCACCGCCCTCGCGGACCAACCTCAGCAGCCGGTTGACGGCGGGCCCGTAACCCCGGTCGAAGTCGTGGTGCGAGGCGAAGGACTGGGCCAGGGCGTCCTGGTCGATGCGATGGTGGGCGGCCAGGACGGCAACCACCGAGCAGGCCATCTCGGTGTCGTCCGTCCACTGCCAGTGCCCCGGCGGCAGCTCCCGGTTCTTCAGCAGGGGGTAGTTCACCGGCACGAAGAACTGCGAGCCCAGCGCGTCTCCCACGGCCAGGCCACGCAGACTGGCCAGGGCGCGGCGCAGCCGCCCGTCGAGGTCGGAGTCAGCGGTCATCGGTATGCCACTCTAGTCGGTGATCCCGTACGGCTCCGGCTCCCGCCAGCGCCCGAAGGGCCGGTCAAGGGCGTACTTGCCGTCGTCCCCGAGAACGAGCATCCGCATCTCGGCGTTCCCCGGATTCGACAGCGACTCGAATTCGGCGACGGTCCAGTGGAACCAGCGCATGCAGAACAGCCGCATGGCCAGGCCGTGCGTCACGATCAGGACATTCGGCGGATGGTCGGGGGCCTCGAAACTGCGGAACAGGCTCTCCAGGAAACCGCCTACCCGGTCGTACACGTCGGCCCCGGACTCGCCCTGGGCGAACCGGTAGAAGAAGTGCCCGTAGGCGTCGCGGTACGCCTTCTGGAGCCGTACGTCGTCACGGTCCTGCCAGTTTCCCCAGTCCTGCTCCCGCAGCCGGGGTTCCTCCCGTACCCGTATGAGCTCGGGGTCCAGGTGGAAGGCGCGAAGGGTCTCGTGCGTGCGACGGTAAGGCGAGACGTACACACTGACGCGTTCGCGCCCGAGCACCTCTCGCAGCCGTTTTCCGGTTTCCTCCGCCTGCCGCCAGCCCCGTTCCGTCAGGGCCAGGGCGTGGTCGGGCTCGCGTTCATACACGGTGTCATCAACATTGCCCGTTGACTCCCCGTGCCGGACAAGGACGATTCGCCGTGGTCGTGCCATGCCAAGACCCTAGATCGGGTCGGGGCCGATCGAGCACTCGTACGGCCTCCATACGGCGTAGGTCACACATTTCCCGCACCTTCGGCCCCTGGAGACGTACGTCAGGTGGGTCCGGATTTCAAACGGTCCAGGCCGGTTCGAGGTCCAGGATGTCGCCCGTCAGGGCGGCGACATCGGCCTCGGTCTGGGCCCGGAGAGCGAGCCGTTCGATGCGTTCGCTGCGGTACTTGCCGTGCTCGGCGGCCGACCTCCACATCGAGAGAACCAGGAACTCGTTCCCCGGCGCCTCGCCGAACAGGCCGCGGATCATCCCGGGCGAGCCTGCCATCGCCGGATTCCAGACCTTCTCCTGCATCAGGGTGAAGTGCTCCGCGCGCTCCTCGTGGACGCGGCAGTGGGCGAACCGCACCAGGTCGGCGTCGGTGAAGCGGGGCTCGAAGCCTGTCTTCACGTCGAAGCGGTAGTCGAACAGCTTGACCTGGATGTCCTTGAACGTGCCTGACTGGGCCGCCGCGAGCCGGTCGTGGGAACGCGCCATGAAGGAGTCGTAGAAGGAACGGCTCTCCCAGAATGAGAAGATGTGCGCCACGCCCTGCCGCCCCCGGCTCCAGCCTCCGCCCTGTCCCCTGAATCCCGGCTCTCCAAGAAGCCCCGCCCACTTTCGCTGCCCCCGCTCGAAGCCGCGGCGGTCCACCACGGTGCAGCGAATCCACTTGACCAGCACCGCGCCATGGTAAGGCCACGGAGCGTGGCGCCGGTCACTCTCGGCGGCAGAGGTGACCCACGAGTGACACACGCGCGTGGCAGGATGGACAACCGGTGCTGCCTGTTGGGCAGTTCGGGCCGTGGACACAGGGGGAAGGGGAAATCCGGTGAGCGGCATCAACAAGGGGATCCGCAAGGTCGAGGTCTCGCTCAAGTGGGATCCGAGTCCGGCGGGGCAACCGGCCACCGACCTGGACATCGTCGCCGCGACCTACGTGGCGGGCGACCCGTACGGCGATCCCGCCTATGTGGTGCACTTCGACAGCCGCTCCCCCGACGGGACCATCTATCTCAACCGGGACAGCAAGGACGGCAAGGGCTTCGGCTGGGACGAGGTCATGACCCTCGAACTCGACCGACTGGACGCCCGGTACACGCGCGTGGTCGTCGGCGCCGTCATCCAGCAGCGCTCCGCGCACCGCACCTTCGTCGGCGTGATCAACCCGGCCCTGCGCATACGGGAGGGTTACACGGTCCTGGCGGAGGACGACTTCGGCGGCGTCCTCGGCGCCACCGCCGCGAGGATCGCGGAGTTCGTGCGCCAGGAGTCCGGCACCTGGGACTTCCACCCGGGGATCACCGGCTTCGAGGACGACCCCGCCACCTTCACCCGGAGCATGGGCCGGGCGTGACCTGTCAGCCGGCGGTCCATCCCGGGACCGTCGGCAGCACCGCTTCGGCGACACGGAACAACGCGAGGTCGTCGGGCGGGACGTCGTCCTGACGCCAGATGGAGACCTCGTAGAAGCCGCCGCCGTCCTTGGCATCCCTGGCGACCACCAGGCTGCGTGCGATACCGCCGGGGCCGGTGTCGACCTTGCCGCCGCCGAGGTTGAACTTGAGGGCGATGGTCCGATTCGAGTAGAGGACCGCAGGGTGGCCGCCAACCGTCCTCTTTTCGGCCGAACCGCCCAGGAGGCCGGCCATCTCGGCCACCGGGATGTCGTCCTCGGACGTCGAGAACTTCACCGTGTAGGTGGACAGCTGGATCTCCGCCTGGGGTGTGACGGTCTTGGTGCCGTCGGCCCAGTCGCCCACGCTCTCGTTGCCGTTGGCGGTCATCGCGTACTCGGTCGGCGTGCCGAGCAGGGTCGGCAGGTCCGCTCGGTTCAGTGCCGTGCACAACTGCATCCCTGAGACGAGTTTCGAGGGCCGGGCCTTGTCCGATGTGTGGCACTCGGCAGGTTCGGGATCGTCGTCGGCCTTCTGCTGAAAGGTCCCTGACAACACAAGAGCCGCAACCCCCCCGACCACCACCAGCGCCAGCAGGGCCTGACCCCATTCGTTCGGGGCCTTCTCGGGCTGCCCCATGCCCTCCGCCGCATCGGCGATCTGCTGCTCAGCCATCGTCCCCGTATCCCCCACCCAGCTGTTCGCGCCGGTCGTGCGCCGGGGGAGCCTAACGCGTGATCGTCGCGTGGAGAAACGGAAAAGACCGAGGGCGGTGCAGCCGAGGTCCGGCTGCACCGCCCTTCATAGCCTGCTCAGATCAGCTGCAGCCGCTGGTCGAGCCACAACCCTCGCAGATGTAGCAGGAACCGGCCCGCTGCATCTTCGTGCCGCAGGAGAAGCACAGCGGGGCGTCGGCCTGGATGCCCAGCTGCATCTCCACCAGCTCGGCGCTCGTGTGGGCCTGCTGCGGGGCGGGCTTGGCCGCCTCGACCTCCGCCTTGGGCGTGGCGACGGCCTTCAGCTCCTGGGTGCGCGGCGCCGACTGGGCGAGCCCCTCGACGTCGACCTCCTCCTCGGTCGGCTCGTAGGAGCCGGTCTCGAGGTGGCGCTGACGCTCCTCGGCGGAGTGGATGCCGAGCGCGGAGCGGGTCTCGAAGGGGAGGAAGTCCAGCGCCAGGCGGCGGAAGATGTAGTCGACGATCGACTGCGCCATCCGCACGTCCGGGTCGTCCGTCATGCCGGCCGGCTCGAAGCGCATGTTGGTGAACTTCGAGACGTACGTCTCCAGCGGCACGCCGTACTGGAGGCCGACCGAGACGGCGATGGAGAACGCGTCCATCATGCCCGCGAGGGTGGAGCCCTGCTTGGACATCTTCAGGAAGACCTCGCCGAGACCGTCGTCCGGGTAGGAGTTGGCGGTCATGTAGCCCTCGGCGCCGCCGACCGTGAAGGACGTCGTGATGCCGGGACGGCCCTTGGGGAGGCGCTTGCGGACCGGGCGGTACTCGATGACCTTCTCGACCGCCTCGCGGATGGTCGCCTCGGTCTTCTCGGTGACCTCGGCCTTCTCCTTCTCCTTGGTCTTGGCGGAGAGGGGCTGGCCGACCTTGCAGTTGTCGCGGTAGATGGCGAGCGCCTTGACGCCCATCTTCCAGGCCTCGAAGTAGACCTCTTCGACGTCCTCGACGGTCGCCGACTCCGGCAGGTTGACCGTCTTGGAGAGCGCGCCGGAGATCCAGGGCTGGATCGCGGCCATCATGCGGACGTGGCCCATCGCGGAGATGGAGCGCTCGCCCATGGCGCAGTCGAACACCTCGTAGTGCTCGTGCTTGAGGCCGGGGGCGTCGATGACATTGCCGTGCTCGGCGATGTGGGCGACGATCGCCTCGATCTGCTCCTCCTGGTAACCCAGGCGGCGCAGGGCCTGCGGGACCGTGCCGTTGACGATCTGCATCGAGCCGCCGCCGACCAGCTTCTTGAACTTGACCAGGGCGAGGTCGGGCTCAAGTCCGGTGGTGTCGCAGGACATCGCGAGACCGATGGTGCCGGTCGGGGCGATGACGGACGCCTGGGCGTTACGGAAACCGTTCTTCTCGCCGAGGCGCAGCACGTCCTGCCAGGCCTCCGTGGCGGCGGCCCAGATCGGCGTGTCCAGGTCGTCCATGCGGACGGCCTTGGTGTTCTCGTCGGAGTGCTGCTTCATGACCCGCAGGTGCGGCTGCGCATTGCGCGCGTAGCCGTCGTACGGGCCGACGACCGCGGCGAGTTCGGCGGAGCGCTTGTACGACGTACCGGTCATCAGGGAGGTGATGGCACCGGCGAGGGCGCGGCCGCCGTCGGAGTCGTAGGCGTGGCCGGTCGCCATGAGCAGGGCGCCGAGGTTGGCGTAGCCGATGCCGAGCTGGCGGAACGCGCGCGTGTTCTCGCCG
Organism: Streptomyces sp. RP5T; assembly: GCF_003933965.1. Lineage (GTDB taxonomy): Bacteria > Actinomycetota > Actinomycetes > Streptomycetales > Streptomycetaceae > Streptomyces. The sequence goes on along the minus strand of NZ_RSAJ01000162.1, from coordinate 8,516 downwards.
ATCTTCTGGGTCGGGAAGTCCGCGAAGCAGATGGAGATGTCCATCGCGGTGATGACGAGCTCGACGACCTTGGCGAAGCGCTCGACCTCGAAGGCCTGGTTGCCCTTGCCGTCGTCCTTGAGGAACTTCATCAGGTTCAGCGAGGCGAGGTTGCAGGACGTGTTGTCCAGGTGCATGTACTCGCTGCAGGGGTTCGAGCCGTTGATACGGCCGGACTCCGGGCAGGTGTGCCAGTGGTTGATGGTGTCGTCGTACTGGATGCCCGGGTCGGCACACGCCCACGCGGCCTCGGCCATCTTGCGGAACAGCACCTTGGCGTCGACCTCTTCGATGACCTCGCCGGTCATCCGGGACGTCAGACCGAACTTGCCGCCCTGCTCCACGGCCTTCATGAACGTGTCGTTCACACGGACCGAGTTGTTGGCGTTCTGGTACTGGACGGACGTGATGTCGTCGCCGCCCAGGTCCATGTCGAAGCCCGCGTCGCGCAGGGCGCGGATCTTCTCCTCCTCCTTCACCTTGGTCTCGATGAAGTCCTCGATGTCGGGGTGGTCGACGTCGAGGATGACCATCTTGGCGGCGCGACGCGTGGCGCCACCCGACTTGATGGTTCCCGCGGAGGCGTCGGCACCGCGCATGAAGGAGACGGGACCCGAGGCGTTGCCGCCCGAGGACAGCAGTTCCTTGGAGGAGCGGATACGGGAGAGGTTCAGGCCGGCACCGGAGCCGCCCTTGAAGATCATGCCCTCTTCCTTGTACCAGTCGAGGATCGACTCCATGGAGTCGTCGACGGACAGGATGAAGCAGGCCGAGACCTGCTGCGGCTGGGGCGTGCCGACGTTGAACCACACAGGGCTGTTGAAGCTGAAGATCTGGTGCAGGAGGGCGTACGCCAGCTCGTGCTCGAAGATCTCCGCATCGGCGGGCGAGGCGAAGTACTTGTAGTCCTCGCCGGCCTTCCGGTACGTCTTCACGATGCGGTCGATGAGCTGCTTGAGGCTCACTTCGCGCTGGGGGGTGCCGACGGCACCGCGGAAGTACTTGCTGGTGACGATGTTGACCGCGTTCACCGACCAGAAGTCGGGGAACTCGACGCCACGCTGCTCGAAGTTGACCGAGCCGTCGCGCCAGTTGGTCATGACGACGTCACGATGCGCCCATTCCACCTCGTCGTACGGATGCACGCCGGGGGTGGTGTGGATGCGCTCGATACGCAGGCCCTTGTTCGCAGTCGCCTTGGTGCCCTTGGCGCGGGAACTCCGTGCCGGACCGCTCGCCGTCTCTGTCATGCCGCCTCCCTGTACGGGCTAAAACGCCCTGAAGTGCCCCGTTGTTCCCGTGGCACGGTGTTCTGTCTGGTATTGCGGGCGCTCACTCGCTACCGCCCGCAACAGGTCCTGGTTCGCCACCGTCCGGCCGGCCCGGGATGCCGGCCCGGTCCGGCCCGCCGATCAGTCGGCGGCGTGGGCGGGCTCGGGGACCTGAGCAGTCCCCCTGGGCCCGCGATCGTCTTCCTGGCTCCCCGCGACGGCCTCGTCGCCGCCCACAGCCTCTGCACGGTCCTCGTCGTCCGTGGCGGGGGGTCCCGTGTCCTCCCTCAGTTCCGCGATCGCGGCCTCGAAGTCCTCGAGCGAGTCGAACGCCCGGTAGACGGAGGCGAATCGCAGATACGCGACGAGATCGAGCTCCTGCAACGGGCCGAGTATGGCCAGCCCCACGTCATGGGTGGTCAACTCGGCGCTCCCGGTGGCGCGCACCGCTTCCTCGACCCGCTGGCCGAGCTGAGCGAGCGCGTCCTCGGTGACAGGCCTTCCCTGGCATGCCTTGCGGACGCCGTTGATGACCTTGGTACGGCTGAAAGGCTCGGTGACTCCGGACCGCTTGACCACCATCAGCGAGCACGTCTCCACGGTCGTGAAACGACGGGAGCAGTCCGGACACTGGCGGCGCCTGCGGATCGACGTGCCGTCGTCGGTCGTACGACTGTCGACGACGCGGCTGTCGGGGTGCCTGCAGAAGGGGCAGTGCATGAACTCCCAACCCTCCTCACAGCAGACTCAATAGCCTCGCTGAGCCCCATGGGCCCCTCGAAGCAGCCCCCAGCATAGGCGATCGCGGCGGGCCCGGAGACCCGGGGGACCACAACTTCTGGGCTGCTGCAGCAATCCAAGCACTACATGTAGGGATTGGCGCGACATACACGCCGCACACGCGCGTCGCGCACGTATTGGCATGTGCCATGCGCCCGCCCCGGCTCCCGGCGACACGGCGCACAGCCGTATCGCTGCGGCGGATGCGGAGATACCGTGGGCGCCACAAGGAGGGGACGTGGGATTCCCGCACAGATGGGAGCCGGTACCCGGCCGACGGAGTACCGGATGGCAGACTGGGGCAACAACCCGCGAGGTCGCCGTCCGGCGGTGAAGAGTACAGCAATGAGCCCTTTTGTTCGGCAGGCGGCGCGTTAGCCATACACCCAAACACATGATCGCGACAGGCGAACCGCGATTTTTCACTCGAACGTGTGTTTGGCGCAACCTTTCGAAAGCAACTACCGTTGTCCAGCAGGGAGACCATCGAGAGGGGCCGACGTGACCACGACCGCAGACAGTGCCACCATCACTGCCCAGGACCGTTCCCAGGGCCGACTCGAGCCGGTGCATGCGATGAACGAACCCGTGAATCCCGAGGGGCACAAGCGCTCCCTGCCGGGCCGACCTCCAGGCATCAGGGCCGACAGCTCGGGACTCACCGACAGGCAGCGCCGGGTGATCGAGGTCATCAGGGACTCCGTCCAGCGGCGCGGCTACCCGCCGTCGATGCGGGAGATCGGCCAGGCAGTCGGCCTGTCCAGCACCTCGTCCGTCGCACACCAGTTGATGGCACTGGAGCGCAAGGGCTTCCTGCGCCGTGACCCGCACCGTCCGCGCGCGTACGAAGTGCGCGGCTCCGACCAGGGCGCCTCGGTGCAGCCCACGGACACCGCGGGCAAGCCCGCCGCGTCCTACGTCCCGCTGGTCGGCCGGATCGCCGCCGGTGGCCCGATCCTCGCCGAGGAATCCGTCGAGGACGTCTTCCCCCTGCCCCGCCAGCTGGTCGGTGACGGTGAGCTGTTCGTACTGAAGGTCGTCGGTGACTCGATGATCGAGGCCGCGATCTGCGACGGCGACTGGGTCACCGTGCGCCGTCAGCCCGTCGCGGAGAACGGCGACATCGTGGCCGCCATGCTCGACGGCGAGGCCACCGTCAAGCGCTTCAAGCGCGAGGACGGCCATGTCTGGCTGCTCCCCCACAACGCCGCGTACGAGCCGATCCCCGGCGACGACGCGACCATTCTCGGCAAGGTAGTCGCGGTTCTGCGGCGCGTCTGAGCGCCGCGGCGAGCCTCGCCGACCCGACCGGGCCCCGGAACCCCTGCGCCGGTTCCGGGGCCCTGTGCTGTCCGCTGCCGGCGCCGAATCAATGCGCACCACGCGTTGGCCTGATCCGCCGCCGAATCAGGCCAACAGGTGTTCACCCGAGCTCTGCCTGGGCTTTCTCGGCCTCCTCGGCGAGCTCCGCCGCTTCCGTCACCTTCGCCGCGGCGTCGATCGCCGCCAGCGACTTCCGCACCTGGTTACGGTCCGTGGTGTACCAGAAATCGGGCAGTGACGCCTTGAGATAGCTGCCGTAGCGCGCCGTCGCCAGCCGCTGATCCAGTACGGCGACCACACCCCGGTCCCCGGAGGCGCGTACGAGGCGACCGGCCCCCTGGGCCATGAGCAGGGCGGCGTGCGTGGCCGCGACCGCCATGAAGCCGTTGCCTCCCGCCTCCTCGACAGCTTTCTGGCGGGCGCTCATCAGGGGGTCGTCGGGCCGCGGGAACGGGATCTTGTCCATCACGACCAGCTGACAACTCGGGCCGGGCACATCGACGCCCTGCCAGAGAGACAGCGTGCCGAAGAGGCAGGTCTTCGGATCGGCCGCGAAGTTCTTGATCAGTTCTCCGAGGGTCTCCTCGCCCTGGAGGAGGATCGGGAACTCCGGGATACGTGAGCGCAGTTCCTCGGCAGCGAGCTGGGCCGCTCTCATGGACGAGAAGAGCCCCAGGGTGCGGCCGCCGGCCGCCTGGATGAGCTCCGTCAGTTCGTCGAGCATGTCCACTCGGTCGCCGTCACGCGCGGGACGCGAGAGATGCTTGGCGACGTAGAGAATGCCCTGCCTGGGGTAGTCGAAGGGCGAGCCGACGTCGACACCCTTCCACTTCGGCAGGTCCTCGCCCTCGGTCCCCTCCGGACCGAGCCCCAGGGACGCTCCCACGCCGTTGAAGTCACCGCCCAGCTTCAGGGTGGCCGAGGTCAGGATCACGGAACGGTCCGCGAACAGCTTCTCCCTCAGCAGGCCCGACACCGACATGGGAGCCACGCGCAGGGAGGCGCCGAATCGGTCGTGACGCTCGTACCAGACGACGTCCCACTCCGAGCCGTTGGTGATCCGCTCCGCCACGTCGTGCACCGACTCCACGGAGGCCAGCGCCTGTTTGCGGACCGCGTCCTCGTCCTGGACCGACTTGTCGCGCGTCGCGCCGATGGCGGAGATGACCGTACGGGCTGCGTCGCGCAGAGCCATCAGCGCGTAGCCGAGGTCCTCCGGGATCTCCTCCAGTCGACCGGGCAGGGCGAGCTCCATCAGCCGCTCGAAGCCCTCGGCCGCGGTCTGGAGCTGGTCGGCGGCCTTCTCGTTGACGAGTTTCGCGGAGCGCCGCACCGCGCGGTTGACCTGGCCGGGGGTGAGCTCGCCCGTGGCGACCCCGGTGACCCGGGAGACCAGCTCGTGGGCCTCGTCGACGATCAGGACCTCGTGCTGAGGAAGGACGGGGGCGCCTTCGATGGCGTCGATCGCAAGCAGGGCGTGATTGGTGACGACGACCTCGGCGAGCTTGGCGCGCTCGCGTGCCATCTCGGCGAAGCACTCGGCACCATAGGCGCACTTCGTCGCTCCCAGGCACTCCCGGGAGGACACGGAGATCTGCGCCCAGGCCCGGTCGGAGACACCCGGCGTGAGGTCGTCGCGGTCACCGGTCTCGGTGTCCTGCGACCAGTCCCGCAGACGGATCAGGTCCTGACCCAGTTTGCTGGTCGGTGCGGCGGCCTCGAACTGGTCGAAGAGGCCCTCCTCCTCGTCCTGCGGGACACCCTCGTGGAGCCGGTGCAGACACAGGTAGTTCGACCGGCCCTTGAGCATCGCGAACTCCGGGCGGCGGCGCAGCAGCGGGTGCAGCGCGTCGACCGTGCGGGGCAGGTCGCGCTCTACGAGCTGTCTCTGCAGCGCCAGGGTGGCCGTGGCGACGACGACCCGCTCCCCGTGTGCGAGCGCGGGCACGAGGTAGCCCAGCGACTTTCCGGTACCGGTGCCGGCCTGCACCAGCAGGTGGGAACCGTCGTCAATCGCGTCCTCGACGGATTCGGCCATGGTCACCTGGCCGGGGCGCTCCGTGCCGCCGACGGCAGTGACGGCAGCATGCAGGAGTTCAGGGAGTGAGGGCTTCGTCATAGCGCGACCACCCTACGGCCCGGCACTGACAAAGGGGTCATCAAGGCGGTGGTGAGGGGGGGCATCAAGACCTGGAGCTTCTCGGAGAAACAGGGGGAGATCGGATCGGCTCGGCCCGGGGCGGATTGGGGGGGCCGGTCCGGTCGTGAGCGGACGGGGACTGTGTCGGTAGCCGACCAGGACCGACCGATGGCTGGTCGTGGCGACTTCGATCCCGCGGAGATATCGATCGAGACCCCGTGGGGGTGGTGGGGCAGGAGTCGCACGGTCTGAAGCCCGTCGGAGGAATTCTCGCGGCGGATGGGAACCGACTCGGCCCGAGCGGTGTACCAAAAGTGATTGCACGGTGACGCGGTGCTACAGCAGGTCGCGCAGGAACCGGTCTCGGATCATGAGGGCCGCCCGCTTGTCGGGCAGGTCGACTTCGGCGGAGAAGCGGAATCCTGCACTCAGAAAGGCGGTGACGGACGGGATGTTGCGAAGGTCGGGTTCCGCGACGACGCGGGCACAGGCGGGCCTCTTGTCGAGTACGAGATCGGCGACGGCTCGCAGAAGAGCGCTGCCGAGACCGCGTCCCCGATCGGTGACGCCTCCGACGAGGAGATGGATACCGGTGTCGTGCGGCCTGGCCGGATAGTGGCGGGCCAGGAGATCCAGGTCCGCCCGGTAGATCTCCCAGTAGCTCATCGGCGTGCCCTCCAGTACCCCGAGGCAGGGCACGCTGCGTCCGTCACCGGCCAGCTGGGCCCCCAGATGGTCCTCCGTCACGTCCTGGGGCCCGGCCAGCTCCCAGAACGCGGCCACGGCGGGGTCGTTCATCCAGCGGCACACGAGGGGAAGGTCCCGCTCGACTCGCACGGGCACGAGCTGGAACACGCCCGCTGGGGTGGTGACCGGTCCCCACTGGGCGACTCCGTCGAGCAGGTCGTCGCGGGCCGGGGTGAGGGAGACGGGCGCTGCGTCGTCGTCGCCCCGGCTTTGCCGCTCGTACCCGGCTGCGGCTGCGGCTGCGGTTCCGGCAGCACTGTCGGTGCCGGTGTCGCCCCCGCCGAGGTGTCTCGTCTCGAAGAGTGCGACCAGTTCGTCCGGCAGACGCAGGTCCAGTGTGTCCTCGTGATCGGTGCTCCGAGCACTGCTCCGGTCGGCGCCCCGGACCGTGGCGTCCCCGGCGGGAGCGGGGCAGGTGCCTGTACCGGCATCGGGCCCGGGGGCGGAAATCTCGTCGGCGGTCGCGTCGGTGGGAGACAGGGGGTGCTCCTCTCAGAAGGCGAGGGGGGTCATGTTCCTCAGGAGTGAAGGGGGTTGGCGATGGTGACGTAGACGGACTGGGTGTCGACCGGGCCGACGAGTTCGTCCAGGCCGTGCACACGGGTCAGCAGATTGGCCTTGCAGCGAAGGAGAGGTGAGTTGAGCAGGCGATCGGGAAGCGTGGTGCGAAGTCGGGTGGGTCCGGAGGCCAAGCCCGTGAGGAAGCGGCGGAAGGCAGCCAGCAGCACCCCTTCGTCAGCCAGGCGTTGGGAGCCGAACGCACCGATGAGACCGAGGACGTTGTTGATCGCGAGGTAGTAGGCGAAACGCTCGTCAGTGACCTCGTCGGAGACGAAGGTGTCGCTGTGGACGCCGATGCCGGGCAGGCGGGTGTCGAGTTCCGCCCGTCGGGACTCGCGGAAGTAGTAGCCCTGGTTGTCGCGGTAACGGCCACCGTTGGGCCAGCCGTCGCCGTCCAGCAGGACCAGGATGTTCTGCTGGTGTGCCTCCAGCGCGATCCCCGCCTCCCCGTCGAGCCACAGCACCGGGCGGACGACGTGTTCCAAGTAGCGCAGGAACCACTCGGTGGCGACGGCGCCTCGGGGGCGGCCGGTACGGGCAGCGAGGCGGGTGACGACCACTCCCAGCCGGGACCGCCACGCCGGCCGGTCCATCCCCTGGTGAACCCCGTCCTGGCCACCCCCGCCGAGGTGGCTCCTGCCCGGACGGTCCTCGGGGTTGTCGGTTCGGGCGTCAGGGCGTGGTGAGACGAGTCCGGCGACGCAGGAGACGTCCTGCGAGGGGGTGAACGGGTTGTGCCGGATCACTACGTCGATTCCGGGGACGGGAGTGCCGTCGGGCGCGTCGACAGCGAGCCAGGCCGGGTCGCGGACGATGTCGAACGACGGGTGGGCCGCCTGCCACTGCGTGCCCAGGCCGCTGCGAAGGAGCCGGTGCATTTCGACGCCTCGGTGGAGTTCCTTACGGAGGTTCTCGCGACGGGAGTTGGTGATGCGCAGGCCCAGCGAGAGCTTGAACATGGCGGGGGCGCCGGAGCGATAAACGGTGCGTACGGAGGAGGTGGGGTGCCAGTAGGGGCCGTGCGGGCCCAGGTCCTGGAGCAGGCCCGCATCGAAGAGAGGCGCGGTCTCTGGTCGGTGCCGGACCTCGCGGAGCTGCCAGGGGTGCAGCGGCAGGACCGTGTGGGCGTCGGGCAGCGACAGCCCGGGGCCGGCCAGGCGCCGGGTGAGCTCGGCAGCGAGGACGGGACGGCCGCGTTCGGTCCAGGCCGAGTCGGCGGCGAGGAGAGAGGGGGCTACAGCGAGCCAGTGCAAGGGGAAGGAGCCGCGCAATTCAGGTGAGTACGGGGCCGCTTCGGCTTCGGAGAGACCTTCGCGACTCTTCGGGGCCGGGTGCAGGGGGTGGCCGAGGACGAGGGCCTGTTCTGCGGTGAGGAAGAGGTCGGCGCCGTCGTCGGGGTCCTTGCGGCGCTCGCGGACGAAGGCGGCGGTGCGGCGGACGGAGTCGGCCACGCGCGCCACGAGTTCGGTGCCGCCTGCGGCAGCGGAGGTCTCTGCCGTCGTCGACTCGCGGTTGAACAGTGCCGCGACGGTGACTGCGTCGGCCGACGGGGTCTGTTCAGGGGCGTCGGCGAGATGAGGGAAGCCGAAGCGGTGCCATCCCGTCGGCGACCAGTAGTGGACGGGGACGAGGAGGGAGGTGCCGCTCGCGGGGAG
>NZ_RSAJ01000161.1 GCF_003933965.1 Streptomyces sp. RP5T | reverse complement strand
CCCTCCTCCTGGTCGGCGGCTCCTCCCAGGCCGCCGCCCGCCGGGCCGCCCGCCTGGGCCTCCCCTTCTTCCCCAGCGCGCACCTGCCGGAGCTGGAGGCGTACTACAAGGAGCGGCTCGTCGAGTACGGCACCGAGGGCTGGACCATGATGCCGACCTCCGAGACGCCGTTGCTGCACATCGCCGAGAACCCGGACGAGGTGTGGGCGCGGCACGGGGAGCACTTCCTGCACGAGGCCCGTACCTACGCCTCCTGGCAGTCCGGTGACATCCGTTCGGCGGTCCGCTCGACGGCCACGAACGTGGACGAGCTGCGCGCGGAGGGCGTGTACCGGATCCTCACCCCCGAGGAGTGCGTGGAGCAGGGCCTCGACAACCTCGTCCTGCATCCGCTGGCGGGCGGAATGCCGGTGGAGGAGGGCTGGCGGAGCCTGCGGCTGTTCGCGGAACAGGTGATCCCGGCACTGGGCGGCTGAGCCGCGACTCCGCGTCGTGGCGTACGCCGGTGCGGGGCCCACTGCTCGGGATCCGTACCCCGTGCACACGGCACCGCCGCTCCTGCCGGGCGGTTGCCTGACAGGAGCGGCGGACGGTTCGGGAAGAGAGGCAGCGGGGTGTTGGCCCCTCCCCCCGGGCTCGTGGGCGGGCCGTCAGCCCATCTCCTCCAGCCTCTTGCCCTTCGTCTCCTTGACGTACCTGAGGACGAACGGGATGGAGAGCGCGGCGAAGACCGTGTAGATCACGTAGGTCGCGGAGAGGTTCCAGTCGGCCAGCGACGGGAAGCTCGCGGTGATGGCCCAGTTGGCGATCCACTGCGCGGACGCGGCCACACCGAGGGCGGCGGCGCGGATCCGGTTCGGGAACATCTCGCCGAGGAAGACCCAGACGACCACACCCCAGGACAGGGCGAAGAAGAGCACGAACACGTGGGCGGCGATGAGGGCGGTCCAGCCCTGCGCGGCCGGCAGCTTGCCGTCGACCAGGTCGAAGGAGAACGCCCAGGCCTCCAGCGCGAGACCGATCACCATGCCGACCGAGCCGATCAGGGCGAGGGGGCGGCGGCCGACGCGGTCCACGAAGATCATGGCGATCACGGTGCCGACGATGTTGATGATCGACGTCGTGAAGGAGTAGAAGAACGAGTCCGTCGGGTCGACGCCGACCGACTGCCACAGCGTCGAGGAGTAGTAGAACGCTACGTTGATGCCGACGAACTGCTGGAAGACCGACAGGCCGATGCCGACCCAGACGATCGGCTTGAAGAAGAAGGAGCCGCCGAGCAGGTCCTTGAAGGTCGACTTGTGCTCGCTCTTCATACCGTGCTCGATCTCGGCGACGCGGGCGTCCAGGTCGATCTTGTCGCCCTCGACCTCCGCGAGGATCTCCCGGGCCCGCTGGTGCTTGCCGACGGAGATCAGGAACCGGGGGGACTCCGGGATGGCGAAGGAGAGCAGGCCGTACAGGACGGCCGGGATCACCATGACACCGAGCATGACCTGCCAGGCCTCCAGGCCCATCAGCTCACCGCGCTGGTCGCCGCCCGCCGCGTTCAGCAGACCCCAGTTGACCAGCTGCGAGATGGCGATGCCGATGACGATCGCGGCCTGCTGGAAGGAGCCGAGCCGGCCGCGGTAGGCGGGCGGGGCGACCTCGGCGATGTAGGCCGGGCCGATGACCGAGGCCATGCCGATGGCGAAGCCGCCGACGATCCGCCAGAACGCCAGGTCGTACAGCGCGAAGGGCAGCGCCGAACCGATGGCGCTGACGGTGAAGAGGACGGCTGAGATCTGCATGCAGCGGATACGGCCGATGCGGTCCGCGATGCGTCCGGCGGTCGCCGCACCGATGGCGCAGCCGATCAGGGCGATGGCGATGACCTGCGCCAGGGCCGCGGAGCCGATGTCGTAGCGGCCCCGGATGGCCTCGACCGCGCCGTTGATCACGGAGCTGTCGTAACCGAACAGGAATCCACCCATCGCGGCCGCCGCCGCGATGAAGATGACATGCCCGAGATGATCGGGATGAGCCGTGCCGGCTCCTGACTTCTGCGCCTGCGCTGTGTTGGTCACGTTCAACTCCTAAGGCCATCGGCAACGCTGCCTGAAGGCAAGAACAACGATGCAGACCCTATGCCTTCAAGTTCCGAAATCAACAGCGGGGGCTGTGTGAGAAAACAGGCACTGGTGAGGATGTTGAGTTCAAGGAATGAAGAGATGGAAACGGGGTAGCCGGGAGGACTAGCGCAGCCGCTGGCTGATCACCTTCGAGACGCCGTCGCCCTGCATGGAGACGCCGTACAGCGCGTCGGCGACTTCCATCGTCCGCTTCTGGTGCGTGATCACGATGAGCTGCGAGGCTTCCTGCAGCTCCTGCATGATGCGGATCAGCCGTTGGAGGTTGGTGTCGTCGAGGGCGGCCTCTACCTCGTCCATGACGTAGAACGGGCTGGGCCGCGCCTTGAAGATCGACACGAGCAACGCTACGGCCGTGAGGGAACGCTCGCCACCGGAGAGCAGGCTGAGCCGCTTGACCTTCTTGCCCGGCGGCCGCGCCTCGACGTCCACGCCCGTGGTGAGCATGTTGTCGGGGTCGGTCAGGATCAGCCGCCCCTCGCCGCCCGGGAAGAGCCGGCTGAAGACGCCCTCGAACTCACGGGCGGTGTCCCGGTAGGCCTCGGTGAAGACCTGCTCGACGCGCTCGTCGACCTCCTTCACCACCTGCAGCAGATCGGCGCGGGTCTTCCTCAGGTCCTCCAGCTGCTCACTGAGGAACTTGTGCCGCTCCTCCAGCGCCGCGAACTCCTCCAGCGCGAGCGGATTCACCTTGCCGAGCTGCTGGTACGCCCGCTCGGCCGCCCTGAGCCGCTTCTCCTGCTCGGCCCGGTGGAACTGCTTCGGCTGGTTGCGCGGATGCTCCGGGTCCTCGGGCAGCTCCTCCCCCTCGGCCGGCAGGGAGGGCGGTACGAGCTGGTGGGGGCCGTACTCCTCGACGAGACCGGCCGGTTCGACGCCCAGTTCCTCCAGCGCCTTGGTCTCCAGCTGCTCGATCCGCATCCGCTTCTCGGCGCCGAGCACCTCGCCCCGGTGCACGGAGTCGGTCAGCTTGTCGAGTTCCGCCTTGAGATCGCGGCCGGTGTTCCGGGCGGCGGTCAGCTCCTGTTCCCGCAGCGCCTTGGCGGCCTCGGCGGCCGTCCGCTCCGCGTCCGCGCGCGCGAGGGACACCTCGACGTGTGCGAGCAGCTGGCGCGCGCCGAGGGCCACCGCCTCCGCCACGGCGGCCTCGTGCCGCAGCCGGGCCCGCCGCTGTTCGGCACGCGCGCGTGCCTCCCGTTCCGCGCGGGCGGCACGGTCCAGGGAGTCGGCACGGCCGGAGAGTCCCTTGACCCGCTCCTCGTGCGTACGGACCTGGAGGCGGGCCTCCATCTCGGTCTGGCGGGCGTTGGCGCCGTCGGCGGCGAGACGGTCCCGTACCGACGTGTCGGGCTCCTCCTCGACCGGCATCTCCTCGGCGACGGCAAGGCGTTCGGCGAGTTCCTCGACGTCTTCGAGAGCCTTCTCCAGCGCGTCCTGCGCGCGGGCGGCCGCCGCCGTGGAGCGCTCCGCCTCGCCCGCGGCACCGCGCGCCTGGCCGGAGAGCCTGCCGAGCTGCTGGGCCACGGCGGACTTCTCGCGGTCCGCGGCGCGGCGGCGCTCGCCGAGCTCCTCGACCCGGGCGGCCGCCACCCTGCGGTGCTCCACGGCTGTGTGCTGGGCCTCGGTGAGTTCCTCGCAGCGGATCGCCAGCTCGTCGAGTTCGGCCGCCGCCTCGTCCACGGAGGCCTGTACTTCGAGGAGGCTGGGGGCGCCGGCGGAGCCGCCGTGCGCGAAGTGGGCGCCCAGGAGGTCGCCTTCGGCGGTGACGGCGGTGAGATGCGGGTGGGCGTAGACGAGGTCTTCGGCGTCCTCGAGGGTGCCGACGACGACGATGCCGTGGAGGAGGCGCCTCACCGCGGGGAGGAGGTCCTGGGGAGCGCGGACCAGGTCTGCCGCGTGTTGATGGGTGGCGTCCGCGGGTCCGTCGTGGCTGGTCGCGCAGTTCCCCGCGCCCCCGGGCAGGTCTTCGGGAGCCCCTGCCAAGAGGAGTGACGCACGGCCCGCGTCCTGCTTCCTCAGCAGGCGGATCGCTTCTGCCGCTGCCGACGGGGAGGTCACGGCCAAGGCGTCCGCCGCTGCTCCGAACGCCGCCGCCAGGGCTGCCTCGTGGCCCGGTGTCACCGTCAGGAGCTCGGCCGCCGGACCCAGCAAGCCGGTGAGACGGTCCTTGGCGCCCAGCAGCGCCCCCGTCCCGTCCTTCCTCCGCAGCCCCATCGCCAGCGCCTCATGGCGGGCCTGCGTCGCCGCGCGCCTGCGTTCGGCCGCCGTGACCGCCTCGCGGGCGGCGGTCAGAGCGGTCTCCGCCTCGGCCAGCTCGCGTCTGGCGGCCTCGTGCTGCTCCGCCAGCTCCGCGTCGCCCGCGTCGAGCCCGTCCACCTCGGCCTTGAGCGCCTCGTACTCCTCCTGCGCGGCGAACGCCCGCTCCTGGGCCTCGTCCCGCGCGGCCGCGAGCCGGTCGATCTCGGCCTGGGCGGAGGCGGCGCGGGAACGGGCCGCGTTGACCTGGCCGCTGAGACGGGCGAGGCCCTCACGCCGGTCCGCGATGGCCCGGGCCACGTCCTTCAGCCGCCGTTCCTCCTGGGCGAGCTCGCGCTCCAGTTCGGCGCGGTGGGCGACGGTGTCCTCCAGCGCACGCTCGGCCGCCTCCAGGGCCGCCTCCAGCTCGGCCTCCTGCTCGCGGATCCGGGCCGCCTCACGCTCCATGTCCTCGGGGTCCCGGCCTCGCCGCTCCTCGGGCGGCGCCGAGGTCGCGCTCTTCACGCGCGCGTCGGCCAGCGAGATCGTGCCGCGCACCCGCTCGGCGAGCTGGGAGAGCTCGTACCAGGTCTGCTGGGCGCGCTGCAGCCGGGGCGTGAGCTGCCGAACCTCGTCCTCCAGAAGGCCCTCACGCTGGAGGGCCTTCTTCAGTTCCTGCTCGGCTGCCTCCTTGCGCTCCTTGAGCGCGGCCTCGTCCGCGACCTCGGCCTGCAGCGCCTGCCGCAGTCGTACGAGATCGTCGGCGAGCAGCCTCAGGCGGGCGTCCCGCAGGTCGGCCTGGATGACGGCGGCCCGCCGGGCGACCGCGGCCTGCCGGCCGAGCGGCTTGAGCTGGCGCCGGAGTTCGTCGGTGAGGTCCTGCACGCGCGCGAGGTTGGCCTGCATCGCGTCCAGCTTGCGCAGCGCCTTCTCCTTGCGCTTGCGGTGCTTGAGGACGCCGGCCGCCTCCTCGATGAAGGCGCGGCGGCCGGTCGGGTCCGCGTGCAGGACGGAGTCGAGCTGGCCCTGGCCGACGATCACGTGCATCTCGCGGCCGATGCCGGAGTCGGACAGGAGTTCCTGGATGTCCAGCAGACGGCAGGTGTCGCCGTTGATCTGGTACTCGCTGCCGCCGTTGCGGAACATGATCCGCGTGATGGTGACCTCGGCGTACTCGATGGGCAGGGCCCCGTCGGAGTTGTCGATGGTCAGGGACACCTCGGCGCGGCCCAGCGGCGGGCGGCCGGTGGTGCCGGCGAAGATGACGTCCTCCATCTTGCCGCCGCGCAACGACTTGGCGCCCTGCTCGCCCATGACCCAGCTGAGCGCGTCCACGACATTGGACTTGCCCGAGCCGTTCGGGCCGACCACGCACGTGATTCCCGGCTCGAACCGGAGCGTGGTCGCCGAGGCGAACGACTTGAACCCTCGGAGGGTCAGGGCCTTGAGGTGCACGCCGCTGGACTCTACCTTCCGGGGGTGTCTCACTCCATGAACGCGCTGTTGCCCGCGGTTTCACCGTTGAACGTGGAGGGCACACCAAACGTTAAGAGAGTGAAAGGGTGCACGGGGGCAAGAAAGAAGGGACGCCGAAGCGTCCCTTGCAAACTCTGACAACTTAGCGGCTGATACGGGTTGACGGTTGGTACGGGCCGCCCGGACCACTGCGTGAGCTGTCGTGGAGCGATGCAGTGATCAGGTGAGCGCAGGCTCCGCCTGGTGTGCGTCGATGCTCTCCATGATCCTGTCGTGAGAAGCGGCAGCCGCGAGCGCGTCGTTCTCCGCCTGGATCCGTACGAGCTCGGATTCCAGGTCCTGGACGCGCTGCTGGAGCCGTCGCATCTCGGCGAGGAGTCGAGGGTCCGAGCCGCCGACGTAACCGAGAAGCGCCTTTGCCATGATGGATGGTCCTCCACACTGAGTGACCGACCGATGCGGTGTGGGTCGTGAGGGATTCGCACCCGCGGTGCTTGACACTTTTGAGTTTGTGCTGCCGTTCTTCCATGCCAAACAGCTAAGGTGCGCGGGGTGCTTTCAGCGTCTCACCAAAAAGTTTGACGGTCAACACGATCACGCCCCGTATTGGTGGCAACCCGCGCCGGCGCGGCCTGAGAACGGCGGCGCAGCGGCTCCCTCGGGCCCCCGGGGGCGTGACGATCATTGTTAGCCCGGGAGCCTGCCACGGCGTGGCCTTCTTGGCAACCACCTGGGCCTTTCTGCTTCCGGCAGGTGCCCGTGGCATGTCCCGCAGCTCCCTGGGAGCCGTTTCGCGGGAACGGCTCATCGGATGGCGAAGCCGTCGTAACCCCCGCGAGGTGTGTCCCAGATCTCGGTGACGCCGTCGACGCGTCCGGGCGTGTCGTCACCGAGGAGCCAGTCGAGGAGTTCGCGGCAGCCCTTCGGTGCCCCCTCCGCGACCACCTGGACGCGTCCGTCGTCCAGATTGAGAGCAAAACCACTCAGGCCGCCGATCTCCAGGGCCTTGGCACGCGTGAACCAGCGGAAACCCACACCTTGGACGCGTCCGCGCACCCAGGCGACCAGTCGTACATCCTCGCTCATGGGTGCAACCTAACCGGCCAATGTCTCTCCGGGCACTCCTTCATCCGGCGCCATGCGGTACTGTCCGCTGCCAATGAATCTCATACGAAACTCACTCGATCGTGTGGGTTTTGTGACTTTGGTTGACCGGAGGGACGCGTCGACCTCAAGAACAGACGAGGAAGGCAAGGACATGGGACGCCACCGACGCTCCGCCGCCGGCCGCGCCGCCACGGGCCGCGCCACGGGGTTCACACAGACGCAGGGCTCCTTCGGGAGCGGATACGACCCGCAGGACTCGTACGACTTCACCTCGGCGGCGACCACGGTCCACCCGGGCCACCAGGACGCCGACCCCTACGCGCGCAGTGACGCCTACCTGTTCGCGTCGGAGGAGGAGTACGCGCTGTACCGCGGCGAGAGCTACACGCCCGCCGGTGGTGCGCGCCGCAGCGGCTCGCACCGCCGCCGCAAGAAGAACCTCGTGACGCCGGTCAAGACCGGTCTGCTCGGGGTCTCTGCCGCCGTCGCGATCGGCACGGTCGCGGTCGCCACGGGTGTGGTGCCCGGCCTGGACAACTACAAGCTCGGCGGCGGCAGCACGACCGGCGGTGACGTCCAGGCGGCCGGCTCGCCGACCAACTCCCCCGCCGAGCAGGGCGGTACCTCCGGCAGCGCCGACAGCCGCGAGGACGGCTCGTCGACGAGCCGGGACGCCGATCGCGCCTCCTCGCCCGCCCCGGCCCCCTCCACCTCGACGGCCGCACCGAGCGAGAAGCCGACCGAGGAGCCGACGAAGAAGCCGGCGGCCACGCCGAGCAAGAAGCCGGAGACCACTCCTTCGCAGAAGGAGCGGGAGCCGGCGAAGAAGGAGACCACCGCGCCGGTGGAGGTCTCCACGGAGGCCGCCGCCGAGGCCGAGGTGCTCCGGCTCGTCAACGTCGAGCGGGCCAAGGTGGGCTGCAGCCCCGTCGCCGCCAACAGCTCGCTGACCGGGCTCGCCGAGGCCTTCAGCAAGGCCATGGCCGACCAGGGCTTCTTCGACCACACCGACCCGAGCGGCGCCACCCCGTGGGACCGCGCCGCGAAGGCCGGGATCACCAGCCTCGGCGGCGAGAACATCGCCCGGGGCCAGGCCGACGCGGCCTCGGTGATGGAGGCCTGGATGAACAGCCCCGGCCACAAGGCCAACATCCTGAACTGCGACTTCAAGACGCTGGGCGTCGGGGTGCAGTTCGGCGCGGGCGGCCCCTGGTGGACCCAGGACTTCGGCTACTAGGAACCCTGCCGGGACTCGCCGCGGATCGCACTAACTATTGGTTAGTGCGATCTGTCGGTTAGTGCTGTCTTCCAGTACGCTCGTGACATGGACACCATGCAGCAGCCCTCGGAGGCGCGGGACCTCCCGTACGACGTGTTCGCCAAGGCCTGCCCCTCGCGCGGCACCCTGGAGCACGTGACGGGCCGCTGGGGCGCACTCACCCTCGGCGCCCTGTACGAGGGCTCGCTGCGCTTCAACGAGCTGCGCCGCCGGGTCGACGGCGTGAGCGAGAAGATGCTCTCCCAGACGCTCCAGGGCCTGGAGCGCGACGGCCTGGTGCACCGCGAGGCCCAGCCCACCAACCCGCCCCGGGTCGACTACGAACTGACCCCGCTGGGCCACGAGCTCGCCGAGCGCCTGCTGGACCTCATCCGCTTCGTCGAGGGCCGCATGGACGACGTCCTGGCCGCCCGCGAGCGCTACGACGTGACGCGCGGCGCCCGCTGACACCTCGGGCAGAAGTAACTGGACCGGTTCATCCAGGGCCGTCGGCGCATCGGCGTACCGCACCGCTTGCACGGCAGCCCCTCCCGGCCGTACGCGTCGAGGGACCGGTCGAAGTAGCCCGACTCGCCGTTGACGTTGACGTACAGGCTGTCGAAGCTGGTGCCGCCGACTGCGAGAGCCGCGTTCATCACGTCCCTGACGTGGCCCAGGAGTTCGGCCGTGCGCGGGCGCGTGAAGCCGGCGGTGGGGCGCTCGTAGTGGATGCGGGAGCGCCAAAGGGCCTCGTCTGCGTAGATGTTGCCGACCCCGCTGATCAACGACTGGTCCAGCAGGGCCCGTTTGATGGTGGAGCGCTTGCGGCGCAGCGCCTGGTGGAAGGCGTCGTCGTCGAAGAGCGGGTCGAGGGGGTCGCGCGCGATGTGCGCGATCACGTCGGGCAGACCGTCGGGGGTGTTGTCGTGCAACGACAGCCCGCCGAAGGTGCGTTGGTCGACGAAGCGGAGTTCGGTGTCGATGTCGTCGGCGAACGCGACCCGGATCCTGAGGTGCTTCTCGTCGGGCGCCGCGTGCGGCTGCACCAGCAGCTGGCCGCTCATCCCGAGGTGGGCCAGGACCGACTGGTCCGTGTCCTCCAGCGGCAGCCACAGGTACTTCCCGCGGCGGCTCGGGGTGCCCACGCGGTGGCCCTTGAGGCGGTGCGCGAAGTCCTCGGCACCGGCGAGGTGACGCCGGACCGCGCGCGGGTGCAGCACCTCGACCTCGGCGACCGTGCGGTGGGCGACCCACCGTTCGAGACCGCGCCGTACGACCTCGACCTCGGGCAACTCGGGCATGGGGCTCCCGTCACGGACCGGTGCACGAGCCGAGCGCCCGCCCCGGTGCATCGGGGCAGGCGCTCGGCTGCGCTGTTCTTTCGGACGCGCTGGGTGCTTCCAGGCGTCAGGCGGAGACGGACGACGGGCCTTCGTCGTCGTCCTCGGAGGCTTCGACGGCTTGGACGGCTTGGACTGCCTTGTCGGCCGCCGCCTTGGCACGCTCGTCCGCGGCGGCCCTGATGGACCTCCAGGCGGACTCCGCGGCCTGCTGCTCCGCCTCCTTCTTGCTGCGGCCGGTGCCGGTGCCGTACGAGACGCCTCCGACGCGGGCGGCAGCAGTGAAGGTCTTCTCGTGGTCGGGGCCGGTCTCCGTGACCAGATACTCGGGCACGCCGAGTCCTTCGGTCGCGGTGAGCTCCTGGAGACTGGTCTTCCAGTCCAGGCCGGCACCGAGGTTGGAGGACTTCTCGATCAACGGATCGAAAAGCCGGTGGACGAGCTCGCTCGCCGCATCGAGACCCTGGTCGAGATAGACCGCGCCGATCACCGCTTCCAGGGTGTCGGCGAGGATGGATGCCTTGTCCCGGCCGCCTGTGCCCTCTTCACCACGGCCGAGCCGGATGAAGGAACCCAGGTCTAGCCCACGGCCGACCTCCGCCAGCGCACGCGAGTTGACCACCGCGGCCCGCAACTTGGCCAGTTGGCCTTCGGGCAGGTCGGGGTGGGTGGTGTACAGCGTGTCCGTGACCACGAGGCCGAGCACGGAGTCCCCGAGGAACTCCAGCCGTTCGTTGGTCGGCAGACCGCCGTTCTCGTACGCGTAGGAACGGTGGGTCAGCGCACGCACCAGAAGGGCGGACTC
The DNA here is from genome assembly GCF_003933965.1 of Streptomyces sp. RP5T. Lineage (GTDB taxonomy): Bacteria > Actinomycetota > Actinomycetes > Streptomycetales > Streptomycetaceae > Streptomyces. The sequence goes on along the minus strand of NZ_RSAJ01000161.1, from coordinate 5,681 downwards.
GAGCTTGTACCCGAGCCGCCCTTCAAGCAGCGTGTGGGACGAGGCCTGGTTGTCGCCCGAGTTCTTCTTCGGCGTGGACACAGTGCCTCTCACCAGCCGCTCAGACCTCGAGGACCTGGCGCTTGTTGTAGGTGCCGCAAGCGGGGCACGCGATGTGCTGCAGCTTGGGCTCGTGGCAGCGCTCGCACGCAACCAGGGTGGGGACCGCAGCCTTCCACTGCGACCGGCGGTGGCGCGTGTTGCTGCGCGACATCTTCCGCTTCGGAACAGCCACGGCTACTTCTCCTGCTTCTCGTTGGCGGGCGCCGATCGAGGCGCTTCGCCACTCATCTCGTCCTTCTCGCCGTCTTCGAGTGAACCGGCGAGTCCCTGCAGTGCCGCCCAACGGATGTCGACGGCGTCGTGGTGGTGGTCCGGGTCGTCCGTGAGCCGCTCTCCGCACTCGGAGCACAGGCCCAGACAGTCGTCCTGGCACACCGGCTGCATCGGCAGTGCGAGCACCACCGCATCACGCAGCACGGGTTCGAGGTCGAACAGGCCGTCCTCGATGAAGAGCCTGTCCTCGTCTTCCTCGGCGTCGTCGGCCGGTTCCGCTTTCACGCGGCCACGGTCGTCGGCGTCAGGGTACGAGAACATCTCCTGGAAGTCCGCTTCGAGCGCCAGCTCAAGCGGCTCCAGACACCTTACGCACTCCCCCTCGGCCTGTGCACGGGCGGTGCCTGTGACAAGCACCCCTTCCATGACCGACTCGAGCCGGAGTTCGAGCACGACCGGGGCGCCTTCCGGCACTCCGATCACTCCCTGGATGCCCAGATCCTTGGGAGCGTCGATCTCGCGGGTCAGGCGCTGCAGCGCGCCAGGACGCCGACCCAGCTCGTGTGTGTCGAACACGAGGGGGTTGCGGTGGTCGAGGCGAGCGTTGGGAGCCATTCCTGCTTTCGATCTTCGAGCTCAGAGGGACGCCGCCCTTCGGTGTTGCCGGGCAGCGTTGATCGCGGACGTACACGCGACCGAAGAGCCAGGATACTGGACCTTTCGCTCACGGCCCAATCCGGTGGTTCCTACTGGCCGCGGCCCTGCTCGTACGCCCTCAACTGCTCCGGCGTGATCATGCCGGTGTCGAAGAGGCTGGTCTCGTCGAGGGCGTAGTTCTGCTGGGCCTCGTGCTGCTGCGACTGCTGGACCTGCTGGGCTTGCTGCTGGTCGTAGGCCGCCTGCTGCTGGTCGTAGCCCTGGTAGGCGTAGGGGTCGGCCTGCTGGTAGCCGTACGGGTCCTGCTGGGCGTAGGGATCGGGCTGCTGCTGGTAGCCGGCGTAGGCGTCGGTCTGCTGCTGGTAGCCGTACGCCGGCTGCTGGGCGTACTCCGGCTGTTCGGCCGGTGCCTGGGCCGCGGCCCGGTTGTCCTGCTCGGCGAGGGCGGCCAGGTCGGCCAGGTAGTCGGCGTCGCTGGAGTGCTGGACGGTGGAGGTGTGGTCGCCGAGGGCGCCGAGGTCGTCGGTGGCGATACGGCCGTGCAGCTTCTGGCGGCCGCGGCCGACGGCCTCCAGGGTCTTGGCCAGGACCGCCTCGAAGGCGCCGAGCTTGGCGTCGACGTAGGAGTCGGCGTCCTTGCGCAGGGTCTCGGGGTCGTGGCTGCGCTCGGGGGCGTCCTCGTCCTCGTAGCCGTTCTCGTCGAGGCCCGGGCCGGTGCCGAGGAGCTTCTCGCGGCCGCGGCCGACCGAGCCGAGGGTCTTGGTGAGGACGACCTCGAAGTTGGCGAGCTTGGAGTCGACGTAGTCGTCGGCCTCCGCGCGGACCTCCTCGGCCTCCTGGCGGGCCTCGTTCAGGATCCGGTCGGCCTCGGCCTGGGAGCGGCGCGCGATCTCGGTGTCGGAGATCAGGGAGCCGCGCTCGGCGTGCGCGGTGGAGATGATCCGCTCGGCCTCCTGGCGGGCCTGCTCGACCATCTGCTCACGGTCGCCGATCAGTTCCTGGGCCTGCGCGAGGGAGCCGGGCAGGGCCTGGCGCAGCTCGTCGAGCATCGCGAGCAGTTCGGCGCGGTTGACCATCACCGAGGCCGACATGGGCATCGACCGGGCGCCGGAGACCGCGGCGACGATCTCGTCGAGCTTCTTCTGCACGTCCACCTGTGCTCGCCACTCTCTACAGCTGTGTTGGAGACGGACGGGACGACTGTAGTCCCATCAGCCCTTGCGGAGGCGCTCGTTCAGGGCTTCGAGGACCCGCGGGGGCACCAGGTGGGAGACGTCTCCGCCCCAGGTGGCGACCTCCTTGACGAGCGAGGAGGACAGGAAGCTGTAGGTGGGGTTGGTCGGCACGAAGAGGGTCTCGACACCGCTGAGGCCGTTGTTCATCTGGGCCATCTGCAGTTCGTAGTCGAAGTCGCTGACCGCGCGCAGGCCCTTGACGATGGCCGGGATGTCGCGCTCCTTGCAGTAGTCGACGAGCAGGCCGTGGAAGGCCTCGACGATCACGTTGCCGTACTCGGCGGTGACCTCGCGGATCAGGTCGATCCGCTCGTCGATCTCGAACAGGCCCTTCTTGGACTTGTTGATCATCACCGCGACGTAGACCTCGTCGTACAGTCTGGAGGCGCGGGAGATGATGTCCAGGTGTCCGTTGGTGATCGGGTCGAACGACCCGGGACAGACGGCGCGGCGCACTTGAGATCCCTCGCTCTCCGGTCCGGTCATCGTGCGTCTTCGCACGTAGAGGCGGCGCGACCGTACCAAAACGTTCCCTCGCCGTAGCGACGGGCCTTGACCGCGTCGAAGCCGGGCGGCCACGCGAATTCCCCGCCTCTGGTGCTGCGCTCCACGGTGACGAGGGCCTCCGGCGCGAGCCAGTGTTCCGAGCGGAGTGTGAGCAGGATCTCGCGAAGATCGTGGTCCGTGACCCGGTACGGAGGGTCCAGGAAGACGAGGTCGTACGGCTCTGCCGGCGCCCCCGCGCCGATGATCTGTTCGGCCTTGCCCGCGCGGACCTCGGCGCCGGGCAGGCCGAGGTTCCTGACGTTCTCGCGGATCGTGCGGGCGGCGCGGGCGTCGGCCTCCACGAGGAGGGTGTGGCCCGCGCCCCGGGAGAGGGCTTCGAGGCCGACCGCGCCCGATCCGGCGTAGAGGTCCAGGACGCGTTCGCCCGCGAGGGGGCCGCCGAGCAGGGACTGCCAGGTGGAGAAGAGGCCTTCGCGCGCGCGGTCCGAGGTGGGCCGGGTGCCGTTGCCCGGCGGGACGGCCAGGCGGCGTCCGCCGGCCCTGCCCGCGATCACGCGCGTCATCTTCGGTCCTTGTTCGGGGGACGGTTACGGATCCAGTTTCTCAGCCCTTCTCCAGGTACTGCTCCCTCTCCTCGTCCAGGAGCGCTTCCAGGGCCGTGCGCAGGCCGGGGAGGGCGGTCAGCTCCGGGTCGGCCTCGACCACCGCCGTCGCCTCCTGCCTGGCCTGCGCGATGATCTCCTCGTCCTCGATCACGGCGAGGACGCGCAGGGAGGTCCGGGCGCCGGACTGGGCCTGGCCGAGGACATCGCCCTCGCGGCGCTGCTCCAGGTCGATGCGGGACAGCTCGAAGCCGTCCAGGGTCGAGGCCACCGCGTTCAGCCGCTGGCGGGCGGGGCTCGCCTCGGGCATCTCCGACACCAGGAGGCACAGGCCGGGTGCCGAGCCGCGGCCGACCCGGCCGCGCAGCTGGTGGAGCTGGGAGACGCCGAAGCGGTCGGCGTCCATGACGACCATCGCCGTGGCGTTGGGGACGTTGACGCCGACCTCGATGACCGTGGTGGCGACCAGGACGTGGGTCTCGCCGGCGGCGAAGCGGCGCATGACCGCGTCCTTGTCGTCGGGGTGCATACGGCCGTGCAGGACCTCGACGCGCAGGCCGTGCAGCGGGCCCTTCGTGAGCTGGTCCGCCACGTCGAGCACGGCCAGCGGCGGGCGCTTCTCGGCCTCGTCCTCCGGGGACTTCTTCTTGGCGGACTTCCTGGGGTCGTCCTCCTCGTCGCCGATGCGGGGGCAGACCACGTACGCCTGGTGGCCGTTCTCCACCTCCTCGCGGACGCGTTCCCAGGCGCGGGCGAGGAAGTGGGGCTTGTCGGCGGCGGGCACCACATGGCTGGCGATCGGGGAGCGGCCGGCGGGGAGCTGGTCGAGGACGGAGGTCTCCAGATCGCCGAAGACCGTCATCGCGACCGTGCGCGGAATGGGGGTGGCCGTCATGACGAGGAGGTGGGGCGGCTGCTTTCCCTTGCCGCGCAGGGCGTCGCGCTGCTCGACGCCGAAGCGGTGCTGTTCATCGACCACGACCAGGCCCAGGTCGTGGAACTGCACCTTGTCCTCGATCAGCGCGTGTGTACCGATCACGATCCCGGCCTCGCCGGTGACCAGGTCCAGCATGGCCTGCCGGCGCGCGGCCGTCCCCATCGACCCGGTGAGCAGCACGACCTTGGTGGCGTGCTCGGATCCGCCGAGCATCCCGCCCTCGGCGAGCTCGCCCATCATCTCGACGATCGAGCGGTGGTGCTGCTGTGCGAGTACCTCGGTGGGGGCCAGCATGGCGGCCTGTCCGCCCGCGTCGACGACGGCGAGCATGGCGCGCAGGGCCACCAGGGTCTTTCCCGAGCCCACCTCGCCCTGCAGCAGCCGGTGCATCGGATGGGCCGTGGCCAGGTCGTCGAAGATCTCCTTCGAGACCTTCCGCTGGCCTTCCGTGAGAGTGAAGGGGAGGCGGTCGTCGAAGGCCGTGAGGAGGCCGTCCGGGGCCGGTTTCCGGGGCACCGCGGGGAGTTGGGCGTCCGCGTGGCGGCGGCGGGCGAGGGCCACCTGGAGGACGAAGGCCTCGTCCCACTTCAGACGGGCGTGGGCGTCGGCGATGTCGGCCTTGGTGTGCGGGCGGTGGATCTTGAGGAGGGCCTCGGGGAGGGGGACCAGGCCGCGGCCCTCGCGCAGTGACTCCGGGAGGGGGTCGATCGCCTCCTGGGCGCTCGGCAGGACCGTCTGGATCGCCTTGCCGATCTTCCAGGACTCCAGTTTGGCGGTGGCGGGGTAGAGGGGGATCAGGGCGCCCGCCCAGGTCTCGACGGTTTCCGCTGACTCGTCGCCGGCTCCGCGCAGCAACTCATAGGCCGGGTGGGCCAGTTGGAGGCGGCGGTTGAAGAGGGAGACCTTGCCGGCGAACAGCGCGCGGGTGCCCGGCAGGAGTTCCTTGTGGGGCTTGTGCACGCCGTTGCCGAAGAAGACCAGTTGGAGGCGGCCGCTGCCGTCCGTGATGGTGACCTCCAGCCGCTGCCCCTTGCCGCGCGGCGCCTTGGCGGAGGCGAAGGTGTGCAGACGGGCGTCGGCGACCTGGGCGACCACGGTGACGTGCTCGTCCATGGGCAGGTCGGCGAGGTGGGTCAGCTGCCCCCGCTCCTCGTATCTGCGCGGGTAGTGGTGCAGGAGGTCGCCGACGGAGTGCAGGCCGAGATGCTCGGCCATCACCTTCGCGGTGGCGGGGCCGAGCACTGCCTTCAGCGGTTGTTCTAGTGGTTCTTCCAGCGCGGGCACGAGATCCATTGCACACCACCCCACTGACATTGCCGTATACATACCGCGAAACCCCTGGTCAGACGGCTGGTTGGGGCATACGATGGCGCGCTCCGGCCATCCGCCCGCGGTCACCGCCCCACCCGGGACCGCCCGACCCCGCGC
>NZ_RSAJ01000160.1 GCF_003933965.1 Streptomyces sp. RP5T | reverse complement strand
CTCCACGACCTCGGTGCCCCTGAAGAGGGAGGCGTCCTCACTGCGCTGCTCGCGGTAGGGGATCTGCTCCTCGCGCACTTCCCGCGACCCCGTGATCCGCAGCACCGTGACGGTCTGGCCCTCGCGGGGAAAGCTGCCCGGCGGCACCGAGGTGGTGTCCATCCCGCTCAGGGTGATCCCGGCCTGCTCGACGGCCTCCGCCACGGTCGCCGCGTTCGTCCGGATCGTCCGCGCCCGGCCGTCGGCCATGACCGTCACGGAGCGTTCGGTGCGCACGTCCAGCGCGAGTCCCTCCCGCCCGATCCGCCGGGAGCGCGAGGTGGACAGGTACGCCCCCTCGGCACGCACCCCGAGCTGTTCGAGCGCCCCGTCGACCGTGCGGGCCGTGGTCCACACCTCACGCCGGTGCCCGTCGAGCGTGAGCCGCACGGGGCGGCCGTAGCGCACCGCGACCTCGTCGCCGCTGGCGAGCTGTTCGCCGGGGGCGGGCGCGACCACGTCGTGCGCCCCCACCTCGACCCCTTCCTCGGCGAGCAGTTCGCTCACGTCGTCGGCGAAGGTGTGCAGTGTCCGGGGCTTGCCGTCGACGGTCAGCTCGATCGCCTTGTCCTTGGCGACGAACGCGGTGGTGCCGCCGGCCAGGAAGGCGACGACCAGCGCCTGGGGAAGCAGCCGGCGCACCGCGCCGTCCGGCCGCTGCGCGTACCGCGCCCTGCGCCGGCGCGCGGCCCGCCGCCCCGTGTGCTGGAGTGGCAGCGTCGGCTCGGACGTCTCGTACGCGGGCCGGTAGGTGTCCGCGTACGGCGCCTGCCCCGTCGGCACGCCGTACGCGATCGTCTCCGCGGTGCCGTACTGCTCATACGGTTCATACGGTTCATACGGTTCGTACGGCAGGGTCGGGTGGTTGGCCTCGTACGTCTCGTACGGCGAGTTGCTCACGACGACACGCTCCAGGAGTCCGGATCGGGCCCCCAGAACCTAGCGGAGCGACCGTCACTCTCCAAAGCGACGCGACTACCCGGAGTTACGTTCGACCCGTCAGTACCCGAAGGCGCGTGCGGTGTTGGCGGCGAGTGCCGTGGCCAGGGCGTCCTCGTCGATGCCGCGCACGGCGGCCATGGCGCGCACCGTGACCGGAATGAGATAGGGGGCGTTGGGCCGTCCGCGGTACGGCGCCGGGGTCAAAAACGGCGCGTCGGTCTCCACCAGGAGGAGTTCGAGGGGGGCCACGGCGACCGCGTCCCGCAGGTTCTGGGCGTTCTTGAAGGTGACGTTGCCGGCGAAGGACATGAAGTATCCGGCGCCTGCGCAGATCTGCGCCATCTCGGCGTCGCCGGAGTAGCAGTGGAAGACGGTGCGCTCGGGGGCGCCCTCCTCCTTCAGTATCCGCAGGACGTCCGCGTGGGTGTCGCGGTCGTGGATGACGAGCGCCTTGCCGTGCCGCTTCGCCATCTCGATGTGGGCGCGGAAGGACGCCTCCTGCGCCTCCTTGCCCCCGGGCCCGGTGCGGAAGTGGTCGAGGCCGGTCTCGCCGACGCCCTTGACCTGCGGGAGCGCGGCCAGCCGGTCGATCTCCGCGAGCGCCTCGTCCAGCGCCGCGGTGCCGCCCGCCTCGCGCTCGCCCTGCCGTGACCAGCCGTCGGGGTCGCCGTGCACGATCCGGGGCGCCTCGTTGGGGTGCAGGGCGACGGTGGCGTGGACGGCGTCGTACCGGGCCGCCGTCTCCGCCGCCCACCGGGAGCCCCGTACGTCGCAGCCGACCTGGACGACCGTGGTCACCCCGACCGACGCGGCTTTGGCGAGCCCCTCCTCCACGGTCCCGTCCTGCATGTCCAGGTGGGTGTGGGAGTCGGCGACCGGTACCCGCAGGGGCTCCGGGAGCGGCGGGGCCGCGTTCTTGTCGCGGGGGCTGTTCGAAGGCATGCCCCGATCCTACGAAAGGGGCACGCCCGCCCGGATTCCGGTGCGCTCAGCTTGCCTTGCGTTGGAAGACGTGCAGCAGGTCGGCCAGGTGCCAGTGGTGCTCCTCGCCCGGCTCCCCGGCCGCCGGCGCCTCCACGGGCCCGGCGGGGGGCGTGCGGTGCCGGTGGTCCGCGTCCCGGGCGGAGGCGACCCGGCCGGGACGCATGATCCGTACGACGTGGTGGTCGCAGTTCGCGCAGGCGGGCCTGGAGAGCGGAGAGGGCACGACCCGTCCGTCCACCACGTACCGCACGAACTCCCTGCCGTCGCCGTCGACGTGGTGCTCTATCTCGTACGACTGCTCCCAGCCGTGCCCGCAGCGCATGCAGGCGAAGGAGTAGGACTCGTTGACCACGGCCGTCGCACCGGGGTGCCCTGCGATCTCGCTCATGCCAGCTCCTGTGTGTCCGCTGGTTCGAAGGACGGGTACGTCCTCACCCCAGTGGACGCCTCCCGGAAGGCGATGGCGACAGGCCTGTCCAGTGTTGGAGCCGATTTGGACTTTCCTTGCCGAACCGGCCCCTGCGACCCCGCGGAGCTTTGCATTCCGAGACACCGCTTTGCGAGCACATGGGGCGCACGCTCAGAAGTCATGCGCCCTGCTCAGAGGGGGTGTGACCCACCTCATCCGGCGTCCGGCGAAGGGGCGTTCTTCGCCGCCACGACGGCATCGAAAACCACCCTCTTGGGGACCCCCGCCTCGACCGCCACGGCGGCGATCGCCTCCTTGCGCCGCTCCCCCGCCTCCTCGCGCACCCGCACCCTGCGCACCAGCTCGGCGTCGTCGATCTCCCCGGCCGCCTTCTCGGGCGCCCCCTCGACGACGACGGTGATCTCCCCGCGGACCCCGTCCGCGGCCCACTCGGCCAGCGCCCCGAGCGCCCCGCGCCTGACCTCCTCGTACGTCTTCGTCAGCTCCCGGCACACCGCCGCCCGCCGCTCCGCGCCGAACACCTCGGCCATGGCCGCGAGGGTGTCGTCGAGCCGGTGCGGCGCCTCGAAGTACACGAGGGTGCGCCGCTCCTCGGCTACCTCCCGCAGTCGGGAGAGCCGCTCGCCCGCCTTGCGCGGCAGGAAGCCCTCGAAGCAGAACCGGTCGACGGGCAGCCCGGACAGCGCGAGCGCGGTGAGCACCGCGGACGGTCCCGGTACGGCGGTGACCCGGATGTCCTTCTCGACGGCCGCGGCGACCAGCCGGTACCCGGGGTCGGACACCGAGGGCATCCCGGCGTCGGTGACGAGCAGCACGCGGGCGCCGCCGAGGAGTTCCTCGACGAGTTCGGGGGTGCGGGCGGCCTCGTTGCCCTCGAAGTAGGACACGATCCGCCCCTTGGGCGTCACGCCGAGACCCTGCGTCAGCCGCCGCAGCCGCCGGGTGTCCTCGGCCGCGACCACGTCGGCCCCGGCCAGTTCCGCCGCGAGCCGGGGCGGGGCGTCCGCGATGTCGCCGATGGGGGTGCCTGCCAGGACAAGGGTTCCAGTCACGCGACCATCCTCCCAGCAGCACCCCGAACCGGACGCATCCGCCCATGCACGGGACTCACACAGCGCTGTTCCTTACGATGGCGCGGTGACCAGTACCGCGTCCTCCATGGACACCCGGCAGGACCAGGCCCCCCAGGACCGGCGGCCGTCGTGGCAGCAGAGGCTGCGCCGTTTCGGCTACACGGCCGAGGCCGGCAGCGATGTGCGCGAACGCCTGGTGCCGCCCTTCGCCGTGCCGAGCCCCCGGATGTGGCGGGTCCTCGGTGTGCCCCGGACGCTCGCCGACCGGATCACGCGCTGGTCGGGCTGGCTGGGGCCGCTGCTGGTGACGCTGGTGGCGGGCCTGATGCGGTTCTGGAACCTGGGCAGCCCGAAGAAGGTCATATTCGACGAGACGTACTACGCGAAGGACGCGTGGGCGCTCGTCCACCGCGGCTTCGAGCTGAGCTGGGGCAAGAACGTCGACAGCCAGATCCTGTCCTCGAACGGGCACGTCCCGCTGCCGACGGACGCGGCCTACGTGGTGCATCCGCCGGTCGGCAAGTACGTCATCGGGCTCGGCGAGCTGGTGTTCGGGCTCGACCCGTTCGGCTGGCGGTTCATGACGGCGCTGCTGGGAACGCTGTCGGTGCTGATCGTGTGCCGGGTGGGCCGGCGGATCTTCCGCTCCACGTTCCTCGGGTGCCTGGCGGGCGCTCTGATGACCGTGGACGGCCTGGCCTTCGTGATGGCGCGGACCGCGCTGCTCGACGGCGTGCTGATGTTCTTCGTGCTGTCGGCGTTCGCGTGCCTGGTCATCGACCGCGACCGGGCCCGGGAGAAACTCGCGGCCGCGCTGCCGGTCGACTCCCACGGCCTCGTGCGCCCCGACGCGCACGTCGCCGACACCCTGCGCCTGGGGTGGCGCCCCTACCGCTGGCTGGCGGGCCTGCTGCTGGGCCTGGCCATCGGCACCAAGTGGAACGGACTGTTCTTCCTCGTCGCCTTCGGCATCATGACGGTGCTGTGGGACGTCGGCTCGCGCCGGGTCGCGGGCGCGCGCCGCCCCCACGAGGCGGTCCTCAAGTACGACCTCGGCATCGCGTTCCTCGCCATGGTCCCGGTCGCCGTCGTCACCTACGTCACCTCGTGGATCGGCTGGATCCTCTCCCCCTCGGACGGCACCGGCGGCTACTACCGCAACTGGGCGGCGACCGACGGCAAAGGCGGCAGCTGGACCTTCCTGCCCGACTGGTGGCGCAGCCTGATCCACTACGAACACGAGGTCTACAAGTTCAACGTCGGCCTGTCCTCGCCGCACACGTACATGTCCAACCCGTGGAGCTGGATCGTCGACGGCCGCCCGGTCTCGTACTTCTACGAGTCCCCCGCGCCCGGCACCGACGGCTGCCCGGTCGACGCGGGCGAGAAGTGCGCGCGGGAGGTCCTGGCCATCGGCACGCCGCTGCTGTGGTGGGCCGCCTGCTTCGCGATCCTGTACGTCCTGTGGCGCTGGTTCTTCCGCCGCGACTGGCGGGCGGGCGCCATCGCCTGCGGTATCGCGGCCGGGTACCTCCCCTGGTTCAACTACCAGGAACGCACGATCTTCTTCTTCTACACGATCGTCTTCCTGCCCTTCCTCTGTCTGGCCGTCGCGATGCTCGTCGGCGCCCTCCTCGGGCCGCCACGCGCCTCCGACACCCGCCGCGTGGCGGGCGCCACGGCAGCGGGCGTCCTGGTCCTCCTGATCGCCTGGAACTTCATCTACTTCTGGCCCCTGTACACCGGCACGAGCATCCCGATCGACGACTGGCGGTCGAGGATGTGGCTGGACACCTGGGTCTAGGGCACCGGTATTCACGTATGTGATTGAGCACCCGCTTCGGCGAATCCGGAAACTCCTGCCCCGCTTGTCACACCTCCCGCTTAGGCTGCCCTCAACAACGGGGAACACGGGGAGGGGGCCACACCATGGCCAAGGGGGTGAAGGTCGCTGTCGTCAGCACGGTGTTCGCCGTGATGGTCGGCGGGGCCGGGTACGGGGCGTACAACTTCGTCTCGGCGCTGAACGGCGACGGCAGCGGCGGGGTCGGGGACGCCAAGCGGAGCGGGCCGCCCACCGCGGACGAGATCGAGGAGACCGCCCAGGACTTCTTCGCCGCCTGGGAGAAGGGCGACGCGGCGAGCGCGGCCGCGCTGACCAACAACCGCTCGGCGGCCGAGGTCCTGCTGGCGGCCTACGGGACGGACGCGCACATCGGCCAGGTGCGGATCACGCCCGGCAAGGCGACCGGCGCGACCGTGCCGTACAGCGTGAAGGCGACGGTGGCCTACGACGGGAAGTCGAAGCCGCTGGCGTACCGCAGCGAGCTGACCGTCGTGCGCGGGGTGACCACCGGCAAGGCGCTCGTCGACTGGCAGCCCTCCGTGGTGTATCCGAAGCTCCAGCGGGACGACCGGCTCGTCACCGGTGAGTCCGCGAACCCGTCCATCGAGGCGGTGGACCGTGACGGCAAGGTGCTGACCAAGGAGAAGTACCCCTCGCTCGGGCCGGTCCTGGACGCCCTGCGGGAGAAGTACGGCAGCGAGGCCGGCGGCACCCCCGGCATCGAGCTGGTCATCAAGCACCCGGACCAGAGCCCCGACACCTCGCTGCTCACCCTCGCCGAGGGCAGGGCCGGCGAGCTGAAGACCACGCTCAGCTCGACCGCGCAGGCCGCCGCCGAGAAGGCCGTGAAGCTCTACGGCCAGTCGTCGGTCGTCGCCGTCAAGCCGAGCACCGGTGAGGTGCTGGCCGTGGCCAACAACCGTACGGACGCCTTCAACGCGGCCTTCGAGGGCACCAAAGCCCCCGGCTCCACCATGAAGATCATCACCGCGGCGATGCTCATCGACAACGGCGTGACCTCGATGAACGGCCCGGCGCCCTGCCCCGACACCGCCGTGTGGCAGGGGCAGACCTTCAAGAACCTCACCACCATGAAGCCCAACGAGAGCGCCACGCTCGCCAACAGCTTCCTGCGGTCCTGCAACACCGCCTTCATCAAGCTGATCGACGAGAAGCCGCTCACCGACGAGTCGCTGACCACGGAGGCCGAGTCGCGGTTCGGCATCGGCAAGGACTGGAAGACCGGCATCGTCTCCTTCGACGGCAAGGTCCCCGCGGTCAGCGGCCCGGACCGCGCGGCGGGCGCGATAGGCCAGGGCCAGGTCCAGATGAACCCGCTGAACATGGCGTCGGTCACGGCCACCGCCATCACCGGCGCCTTCCGCCAGCCCTACCTCGTCTCGCCGAAGCTCGACGACCGCGAACTGGCCACCGCCAAGGGGCTGCCGTACACCACCGCCTCCCAGCTCAGGCAGATGATGCGGCTCACCGCGACCCAGGGCACGGCGGTCAGGGCGATGGCGGGGCTGCGCGGGGACATCGGCGCGAAGACCGGTTCCGCGGAGGTCGACGGACAGCAGGTGTCCAACAGCTGGTTCACCGGTTTCCGCGACGACGTGGCGGCGGCGGCCATGACGGAGGAGGGCGGCCACGGCGGCGACGCGGCGGGCCCGATTGTCGCAGCTGTGCTACGAGCGGCAGGCTGACGTCACCCGTGCGGGACAGGGACTCTAGTCTGTTGCAGTCGTTGAGGTGCATGAGGGCAACGGGGACCCTGGAACAGCGCGGAGGAAGCGTAAGTCGTGGGTAACAGAAGGCGCGTCGCCGAGCGACGGAAGACCAGGCCCGCCGTGGTCGGCGGGACGATCGCCGCGGTCGTCGCCGGCGCCGGCATCGGCGTCTACGCGCTGTACGGCGCCGGCGCCGCGGCCGACGAGCGGACGCAGAACACGTCCGCGTCCGCCGAGGACCACAAGCCGAAGGTCAAGACCGGCCCGCTGTCGGCGGCCGAGGTCACCACCACCGCGACCACCTTCCTCACCTCCTGGCAGCAGGGCAAGGTGAGCGCGGCGGCCGCCGCGACCAGCGACACCAAGGCCGCCACCGCGCTCCTGACCGGCTACGCCAAGGACGCCCACCTCACCGGCGTCACCCTCACCCCGGGCACCCGCACCGGCGGCAAGGTGCCCTTCTCCGTGAAGGCGACGGTGACGTTCAAGGGCATCAGCAAGCCGCTCACGTACGACAGTTCACTGACCGTCGTCCGTGACACCGCCACCGGGAAGCCGTGGGTCGACTGGACCGCCTCGGTCGTCCACCCCGACCTCAAGGACGGCGACACGCTGGTCACCGGGGAGTCCGGGACCCCGCCGATCAAGGCCGTCGACCGGGACGGCGGCGAGATCACCGAGGCCACGTACCCGTCGATGGGGACGGTGCTGGACGGGCTGCGCGAGAAGTACGGCAAGAAGGCCGGCGGCCGGGCGGGCATCGAGCTGCGCGTGATCCGCGGGAAGGACTCCAAGTCCTCCGACAAGACCCTGGTGGAGCTCAGCAAGGGCACCCCGGGCACCGTGCGGACGACCCTGGACCCGAGGCTCCAGGCGGCGGCCGAGGCGCAGGTCGCCGAGCGGGCGCGGTCCTCCGTCGTGGTCCTGCGTCCGTCGACCGGCGAGATCCTCGCGGTGGCCAACGCGAGCCACGGCTTCAACACCGCCCTGCAGGGCTCCCTGGCCCCCGGTTCCACGATGAAGGTCGTCACCTCCTCGCTGCTGATCGAGAAGGGCCTCGCCTCGGCGGACAAGGGCCACCCCTGCCCGAAGTACTTCACCTACGGCGGCTGGAAGTTCCAGAACGACGACAAGTTCGAGATCAAGGGCGGCACCTTCAAGGCGAGCTTCGCCCGCTCCTGCAACACCGCCTTCATCAGCCAGGCGGGCAAGCTGGACGACGACAGCCTGACCAAGCAGGCCCAGCAGGTCTTCGGCCTGTCCATGAACAACTGGGCGATCGGCGTCCCGTCCTTCGACGGCTCGGTGCCGGTGCAGAGCGCGGCCCAGAAGGCGGCCTCGCTCATCGGCCAGGGCGGGGTCCGGATGAACCCGCTGAACATGGCGTCGGTCTCCGCCACCGTCGAGTCGGGCACCTTCAAGCAGCCCTACCTGGTGTCCCCGAGCGTCGACAACCGCACGCTCGCGAGCGCCTCGCGCACGATGTCCGCGGGCACGCTCTCGCAGCTGCGCGAGCTGATGGCGTACACGGCGGGCTACGGCACGGCGGCCGAGGCGATGTCCGGGGTGTCCGGCAACGTCGGCGCGAAGACCGGCTCCGCGGAGGTCGACGGGCAGAAGAAGCCGAACGGGTGGTTCACGGCCTACCGGGGTGACCTGGCGGCCGCGGGTGTCGTCCAGGCGGGCGGCCACGGTGGCGACACGGCGGGCCCGATCGTGGCGGCCCTGCTGAAGATGGGCGGCTGACCCCTCGCGGCCGACCACTCGCAGCCGGCCCCCGCGGTCGGCCCCTGGTAGCGGTCAGCCCCGGACGGGCGCGGCGGCCATGTAGGTCCGCCGCAGGAATCTGAGCAGGGCCTTCTGCTCGAACTGCACCACCGACACGCCCTGCGGGGAGTGGAACTCCACCACGGCCTGCACCCGTCCGCACGGCCACACCCGCACCTCGCCGCTGCCGGCCGGGGCCCTCAGCCCCTGCTCCAGCAGCGCCCGCGAGAAGGTCCACTCGTGTGCGCCCGGCAGGCCGACCCGTACCGAGCGCGGGTCGGTCTCCGGGTCGTAGCGCAGGACCACCGGGACCGCCTCGTCCTGCGCGATGTCCGCGTCGGAAACGATGTGGGCTCGCGCGTACTGTTCGACTACGGACATCGTGACGGCCCTCTCACGCTGCGTAACCTGTACGGAATCTGTGCGTCCACTCCCCTACCCAGCGTCGCACATTTCCTGCGTTCCGCCCCCGGAGCCGAAAGCCCGCGACTTGCTGTTCGTCGGCCGACTCTCTTGCAAAGGGTTCGCAACAAGCCACTATCATCGAACGGTGCATGTGCCTGACGGATTCATAGACGCCCCCATCTCGGCAGCGACCGGAGTCGTCGCCGCGGCCGCCGTCGCGGTGAGCCTGCGCGGTGCCCGCCGCGAGCTCGACGAACGCACCGCGCCCCTGGCGGGCCTGGTCGCCGCGTTCATCTTCGCCGTGCAGATGCTGAACTTCCCCGTCGCCGCGGGGACCAGCGGACATCTGCTCGGCGGGGCACTGGCCGCGATCCTCGTGGGCCCCTACACCGGAGTCCTGTGCGTCTCGGTCGTCCTGCTCATGCAGGGCATCCTCTTCGCGGACGGCGGACTGACCGCGCTCGGCGTGAACATCACCGACATGGCCGTCGTCACCACGGTCGTGGCGTACGCCGTCTTCCGCGGACTGGTCAAGGTGCTGCCGCGCAGGCGCAGTTCGATCACCGCCGCCTCCTTCGTGGCCGCCGTGCTCTCCGTGCCCGCCGCGGCCGTCGCCTTCACCCTGATCTACGCCGTCGGCGGCACCACCGACGTCTCCATCGGCAAGGTCGCCACCGCGATGATCGGCGTCCACGTCCTCATCGGCATCGGTGAGGCCGCCATCACCGCGCTGACCGTGGGCGCCGTCGTGGCCGTACGCCCCGACCTGGTCTACGGCGCCCGCGGCCTCCAGCAGAAGCTCAAGCTGCGGGTCGGCGGCGAGCTGGTCGACGTACCGGACACCGCGCCGGTCGCCGCCCGCTCCCACCGCAAGGTCTGGATCACGGGCCTGGTCGCCTCCCTGGTCCTCGCCGGGTTCGTCAGCTTCTACGCCTCCGCCAGCCCCGACGGCCTGGAGAAGGTCGCGGCCGACAAGGGCATCGACGCCAAGACCGAGAAGCACGCCACGGCGGACTCGCCGCTCGCCGACTACGGCGTGAAGGACGTCGAGAACGCCCGCCTGTCCGGGGGGCTGGCGGGCGTGATCGGCGTCGGCGTGACCGTGGTCGCGGGCACCGGCGTCTTCTGGACGGTCCGCAGGCGTCGTACGGCCGACGTCTCGCCCGCCGGCACGAGCGGCGTCTGACATGGGCGCAGGACACGCGCACCGGCTCTACCGGCACGGGCACTCGCCGGTGCACGCCCTGCCGCCGCACACGAAACTCGCGGCCGCCTTCGCCTTCGTCGTGGTCGTCGTCTCGACCCCGCGCGAGGCGATGTGGGCCTTCGGCCTGTACGCCGTCCTCCTGGGCGGCGTCGCGTACGCCGCCCGCGTGCCGGCCGGCTTCCTGCTCAAGCGCCTGCTGATCGAGGTGCCCTTCGTGGCGTTCGCGGTGCTGATGCCGTTCGTCGCGGAGGGCGAGCGGGTCGAGGTGCTCGGCATGTCCCTGAGCGTCAGCGGGCTGTGGGGCGCGTGGAACGTGCTCGCCAAGGGCACGCTGGGCGTCGCCGCGTCGGTGCTGCTGGCCTCCACCACCGAACTGCGCGAACTGCTCCTCGGCCTGCAACGGCTGAAACTCCCGCCGCTCCTCGTCCAGATCGCGTCCTTCATGATCCGCTACGGCGACGTCATCACCGACGAGATGCGGCGGATGCGGATCGCGCGGGAGTCACGGGGGTTCGAGGCGAGCGGCGTCAGGCACTGGGGCGTCCTCGCGAAGTCGGCCGGCGCGCTGTTCATCCGTTCCTACGAGCGCGGCGAGCGGGTGCACCTGGCCATGGTCAGCCGCGGCTACGCCGGTTCGATGCCGGTCATCGACGAGGTGACCGCGTCCCGGGCGCAGTGGTCGTACGCCCTCGCGCTCCCCGTCGCCGCCCTCGTCGTCTGCGTGGTGGGATGGGCCCTGTGAGCGACCTTGTGAACACTGCTTCCCTGGAGGTCTCCGGCCTCGCCTTCGCCTATCCCGACGGGCACCAGGCGCTGTTCGGCGTGGACTTCTCGATCGCGCGCGGCGAGCGGGTCGCGCTGCTCGGCCCGAACGGCGCCGGCAAGACGACCCTGGTGCTGCACCTCAACGGCATCCTGAGCGGCGGGGTGGGCACGGTGCGGGTCGCCGGGCTGCCCGTGGACAAGAAGCACATGGCCGAGGTCCGGCGCAGGGTCGGGATCGTCTTCCAGGACCCCGACGACCAGCTCTTCATGCCGACCGTGCGCGAGGACGTGGCGTTCGGGCCGGCGGCGGCCGGGCTGCGGGGACCCGAGCTGGAGGAGCGGGTGGACCGCGCGCTCGGCCGGGTCGGCATGGCGGAGTTCAAGGACCGGCCCCCGCACCACCTGTCCTTCGGGCAGCGGCGCCGGGTGGCGGTGGCGACCGTGCTGGCGATGGAGCCGGAGATCCTCGTCCTGGACGAGCCCTCCTCCAACCTCGACCCGGCCTCCCGCCGCGAACTGGCCGACATCCTGCGCTCGCTGGACGTGACGGTCCTCATGGTCACGCACGACCTGCCGTACGCGCTGGAGCTGTGCCCGCGCTCGCTGATCCTGAGCGAGGGCACGATCGCCGCGGACGGGAGGACCGCCGAACTCCTCGCCGACGACGAGCTGATGCGCGCCCACCGGCTGGAGCTGCCCTTCGGATTCGATCCGCGGTCCGTGACAATGGGCGCGTGACGAACGAAGAGGACGCCGGATCACTGCTGCTCGACGACCAGTTGTGCTTCGCGCTGTACGCCGCCCAGCGCGCGGTGACCGCCGCGTACCGGCCGCTCCTCGACGAGCTGGGGCTCACCTACCCGCAGTACCTGGTGCTGCTGGTGCTGTGGGAGCGCGGCGAGACGAGCGTGAAGGAACTCGCGGGGGCGCTGCGGCTGGACTACGGCACCGTGTCGCCGCTCCTCAAGCGGCTGGAGGCGGCCGGACTGGTGCGCCGGGAGCGCGCGGCCGCCGACGAACGCTCGGTGCTCGTCGCGTGCACGGGACGCGGCGAGGACCTCAGGGAGCGCGCCGCGCGGGTTCCCGGCGCGCTGCTGGAGGCCACGGCCCTCGACGGCACGGAGGCGGCGCGGTTGCGCGAGGAGCTGTGGCGGCTCGCGCAGCGGGCGGAGGCGGCGGCCGAGCGCGCCCGCTGACCTCCTGTTACCCGGAGTCACTGCCCCCTGATGGCCCGATCCCGACCTACCGGCCGGTACCTTGTGCACGATGTACTTGCGCGCACCTCTCCGGGGGGAGATCAGCCATGCCTGAGGAAACCGCCGTCGACACCCGGCCCACGAAGATCATGTACGTCGCCGAGGCCACCGCCCACGGCGGCCGAAACGGCTTCGTCACCAGCCAGGACGGCCAGATCGAGCTGAAGGTCGCGATGCCGCCGGCGCTCGGCGGGGACGGCAACGGCACCAACCCGGAGCAGCTGTTCGCCGCCGGCTACAGCTCCTGCTTCCACAACGCGCTGATCCTCGTCGGCAACCGCGAGGGCTACGACCTGACCGGCTCCACGGTCGCCGCGAAGGTCGGCATCAGCCCCAACCAGCACCGCGGCTACGGCCTCGCGGTCGCCCTGAGCGTCTCCCTGCCGGTCCTGGACGCGGACCTCGCGGCGAAACTGGTGGACGCGGCCCACGAGGTCTGCCCGTACTCCAACGCGACCCGCGGGAACATCGACGTGACGATTCTGCTTGGGTGAGGGGGGCACCGAACAGCGGTAGGAGGGGTACGGGCGTGGACGTGAACGGCACAGTCGCCGAGGGCTTCGAGCCGGTCAGGGACGTGTTCGCGCGGAACTTCGAGACGCTCGGGGACCGGGGCGCGGCGGTCGCCGTGTACCGGGACGGGCGCAAGGTCGTCGACCTGTGGGCCGGCACCCGGGACGTCGACGGCACCGAGCCCTGGCGGCACGGCACCGCGCAGATCGTGCGCTCCGCCACCAAGGGCGTCGCCGCCGCCGTACCCCTGATGCTGCACCGGCGCGGGGAGCTGGACCTGGACGCGCCGGTGGCCGAGTACTGGCCCGAGTTCAAGGCGCGCGGCAAGGAGCGGGTGCTGGTGCGGCACGTGCTGAACCACCGGGCCGGGCTGCCGGTGCTCGACCGGCCGCTCACCCCCGAAGAGGCCCAGGACCCGCTGAAGGGCCCCGAGGCGGTCGCCGCGCAGGCCCCCGTCTGGGAGCCCGGCACGGACCACGGGTACCACGCGCTGACGTACGGCTGGATGCTGGACGAGCTGGTGCGACGGGTGACCGGGCTCGGCGCGGGTGCGTGGATCGCGCGGGAGATCGCCGGGCCGCTGGGAGCGGAGTTCTGGCTCGGGCTACCGGCGGAGGAGGAGGCGGCCGGGCGCACGGGGCGGGTCGGACGCGTCGAGGGGCCGGAGCCCGTCGGCGGGCTGCGCGCCCGGCCCAAGCGGTCGGTCACCGAGGCCTACGTCGATCCCGGCTCCCTCACCCGCCGCGCCTTCGCCGCAATCACCCCCTTCCCGGACCAGAACGAACCGGCGTACCGGGCGAGCGCGCTGCCCGCCACCAACGGGATCGCGACGGCCGACGGGCTGGCGCGGATCTACGCGGCGATGATCGGCGAGGTCGACGGGGTGCGCCTGTTCGACCCGGCCACGGTCGAACTGGCCCGCGGCGAGGAGTCGGCGGGCCCGGACCGCGTGCTCGTGGTCAACACCCGCTTCGGGCTGGGCTTCATGCTGCACGGCAGCGCCTCGCCGCTCCTCGGCGCGGGCTCCTTCGGGCATCCCGGCCGCGGCGGCTCCCTCGGCTTCGCCGACCCGGAGACCGGCATCGCACTCGGCTATGTCACCAACGGCTTCCGCAAGACGGTCACGGCGGATCCGAGGGCGCAGGCCCTGGTCAGGGCGGTGCGGGCGGCCCTGTGACGGCTACACGTTGATCGAGTGGGACCTGCGTCCGGACACCTCGTCGATCTCGTCGTGCGCCTTGGTGAGCAACTGCATCGCGAGTTCGTTCAGCGCCCGCGCGCCCGCGACCTCCTCACCGACCCGCGGCTGATTGGGGTCGCTGCGGTGACGGCTGGCGTGCCCGTGCGCCCGGATCTCGGTCCCGTCGGGCAGGCGGACCAGCGCGACCGCCTCCGTGTGCCGTTCGTCCTCCCGGAACTCCAGCTCGACATGCCATCCCACAGTGGTGTGCGTCATGACGGTCACCTCCGGAAACCACCTCTGCTTCCAGAGTGCTCCTCCGAGAGCGCCGGCGCACGGGGCGCGGGGGCCGTTCTCCGCTGTCGTGACCGTGCGTGCACCCACCGGCGGCGAGAGCGGCGGTGCCCGGAACGGTCAACCGGCGTGCAGCATCAGCCCGATGCCCACCACGAGCAGCCCGGCCGCCGCGATCCTCGGCGCCCCGAACCGCTCCTTGAAGAACACGGCGCCGATGGCCGCGCCGACGATGATCGACGACTCGCGCAGGGCCGCGACCGGGGCGAGCTCCGCCCTGGTCTGGGCCCACAGGACGAGCCCGTACGCGGCCACGGAGAGGGCGGCGCCGAGCAGCCCGAGCCCCGCGAACGGCCGCAGGACGGAGGCGAGTTCACCGCGCCACCGGTGCAGGGCGTACGCCGGGATCACCACGCCCTGCACGGCCATCAGCCAGGCGATGTACCCGAGCGAGGAACCGGAGGCGCGCACGCCGAGCCCGTCGACGACGGTGTACGCGGCGATGGTCAGCCCGGTCGCCAACGCGGCGCCGATCGCGGGCCAGTTGGGACGGCGGCCGCGCAGGCCCCACAGCGCGACACCGGTGAGTCCCGCCGAGGACAGGGCGATTCCGGCGGCGGCCCACCCGTCGGGCACCTCGTGCGCGAACAGGGCGGCCAGCACGGTCACCACCAGCGGGGCGGTGCCGCGCGCGATGGGGTAGGCCTGCCCGAAGTCGCCGAGCCGGAAGGACTTCATCAGCAGCGCGTAGTACGCGATGTGGACACAGGCCGAGGCCAGCAGATACGGCCACGCGCCCGCCGCGGGTACCGCCGTGAACGGGATCATCGCCAGCCCGATGAGCATCCCGCCGCCCGCGATCAGCGTGAAGCCGACGAGCTTGTCGGTGATCCGGTGCGCGATGGCGTTCCAGCTCGCGTGCGTGACGGCGGCGAGCAGCACGGCAGTGGTGACCAGGGGCGTCACGAGGTGGGCTCGCGGACGTCCACGACAGTGGCGCCGGCGTGGGCGATCAGGTCCCCGGGCGGGATCGGGAACACGGCGTGCGGATTGCCGGCGGCGGCCCAGACCAGGTCGTGGCCGAGCAGCGAGCGGTCGGCCAGCACACGGGTTCTCGTACGGTGCCCGAAGGGCGGTACGCCCCCGATGGCGTAGCCGGTGGTCTCCCGTACGAGGTCGGCCCTGGCCCGGGTGACCTTGTCGGCGCCGAGTTCCCGCCGCACGAGTTCGAGGTCGACGCGGGAGGCCCCGTCCATGAGCACCAGCACCGGCACCCCGTCCGCGGCGAAGATCAGCGACTTGCAGATCTGGCTCAGCTCGCACCCGACCGCCGCGGCGGCCTCGGCGGCGGTCCGGGTGGCGTCCGGGAAGCGGCGGACCTTCGTGTTCAGCTCGTCGAGACCCAACTCCCGCAGGGCCGCGGCGAAACGGGGGTGCGCGGCCTCGGAGCCGCCGGCGTCGGTGGTCGTCATGCAGGCACGCTAGCGGTGCGTGTACCGGGCAGGCGACCGGGTTACCGGCTCGGCTGCCGGCTCGCGGGGCGAGGTCCGCACTGGAGTCCGTCCCCGTGGACCGGCTCGTCCGCAGCACCGCCGCGCACCACGCCTTCCGGGCCGCCCCCCACGTCGTGCAGGAT
>NZ_RSAJ01000015.1 GCF_003933965.1 Streptomyces sp. RP5T | reverse complement strand
GTGCGAACGTTCCCCCCACCGGCGCTGCGACGATGGATTCCCAGACCTCACAGTCATCCCAGACACCCCAGGTGCCTCAGCAGCCTCATACGTTCCAGGTCGACCTGCGCGGTCTGGTGGACCTCCTCTCCCATCACCTCTACTCCAGCCCCAAGGTCTATCTCCGCGAACTGCTGCAGAACGCGGTGGACGCGATCACGGCCCGGCGGGCCGAGCAGCCGGACGCCCCGGCCCGGGTGCGGTTGCACGCCGAGGACGGCACCCTGCGCGTCGAGGACTCCGGGGTCGGGCTCACCGAGTCGGACGTGCACGACCTGCTGGCCACCATCGGGCGCAGCTCCAAGCGCGCCGAGGGGCTTCAGGAGGTGCGCTCCGACTTCCTCGGGCAGTTCGGCATCGGCCTGCTCGCCTGTTTCGTGGTGGCCGAGCGGATCCGTGTGGTCAGCCGCAGCGCCCGTACGCCGGACGCGCCGCCCGTCGAGTGGACGGCGAGCGACGACGGCTCGTACCTGGTGCGGACGCTGCCCCACGACGCCCGTCCGGAACCGGGGACCACGGTCCATCTGGTGGCGCGGGCGGGGGCCGGCGAGTGGCTCGCGCCCGAGCGGGTCCTCCGGCTCGCCCGGGACTTCGGTGCGCTGCTGCCGTACGACGTCCGGGTCGGCGACGAGGCGGTCACCGATCTGCCCGCGCCCTGGGACCGGCCCTACCCCTCCCCCGCCACCCGCAGGGTGGCCCTGGCCCGGCACTGTCACGAGCTGTTCGGCTTCACCCCGCTGGACTCGATCGAACTGAACGTGCCGCTGGCCGGGATCCGGGGCGTGGCGTACGTCCTTCCCTCGGCGGTCAGCCCCGCCCAGCGGGCCACCCATCGCGTGCACCTCAAGGGCATGCTGCTGACCGAGCGGGCCGAACAGCTGCTGCCGGACTGGGCGTTCTTCGTGCGCTGCGTCCTGGACACCGACAGCCTGCGGCCCACGGCCTCGCGCGAGTCGCTGTACGAGGACGAGACGCTGGCGGCCGTACGGGAGACCCTCGGGGAGCGGATCCGGTCCTGGCTGACCGGGCTCGCCGCCGGGGACCCGGAGCGGCTCGCGGCGTTCCTGTCCGTGCACCACCTGGGCGTGAAGTCGCTCGCGCGGCACGACAGGGACATGCTGCGCACGATGCTGCCCTGGCTGCCGTTCGAGACGACCGACGGGCGGCTGTCGCTGGAGGAGTTCGCGCGGCGGCACCCGGTGGTGCACTTCACGCGGACCGTCGAGGAGTACCGGCAGGTCGCGCCGATCGCCTCCGCGCAGGGCGTCGGGGTGGTCAACGGCGGCTACACCTACGACAGCGACCTGGTCGAGGCGCTGCCCTCGGTGCGGCCCGGGACCGTCGTCACCGAGCTGGACGCGGACACCGTCACCGCCCACATGGACCTGGTCGACCCGGCCGAGGAGCTGGCGCTGTCCGGCTTCCTGGCGGCCGCGCGGGCCAGGCTCGACCCGCTGGGCTGTGACGTGGTCCTGCGGGCCTTCCGGCCGCTGTCCGTGCCCGCGCTGCACCTGGACGACCGGGACGCCCGGCACGAACAGGCGCGGGCGGAGGCCGAGGAAGGGGCGGACGACCTGTGGGCGGGCATCCTCGGCTCGCTGCGCGGGAGCGCCCCACGCGCGCGTCTCGTGCTGAACCATCTCAACCCGCTGGTACGGCGGATCGGCTCGCTTGGCGATCCGGAGCTGATGGGCACCGCGACCGAGTCGCTCTACGGGCAGGCGCTGCTGATGGCCCAGCGGCCCCTGCGGCCCGCGGACTCGGCGCTGCTGAACCGGGCCTTCATAGGTCTGCTGGAGTGGGCCACGAACGGCGAGGAGGACCGCGGATGAGCTCGGTCGACGGGAACGCGGCCTTCGACGCGCTGCGCCGGGCGATGGCGGAGAACGCCGAGGAACCGGAGGGTCCCGCCCGCAACGCGCGCGCGGAGCAGCTGCTCGCCGAGGCGGAGAAGCTGAACATCCCGCTCGCGGTGATCGAGGCGCTCGGACACCAGCTGAAGGTCTACAACTACAGCTCCGAGAAGGCCAAGATGTTCGTCCCCTTCGCGCGGCTGCTGCGCCTGTGGGACGAGCACCCCGAGGACTTCGACGAGTACGAGACGCACGCCCTGCACTGGGTCTTCAAGTGGATGACGAGCGGCATGCTCGACCAGCCGCACATCCCGCTCGCCGCGATGGAGAAGTGGCTCGGCGAGATGGAGCACCGCTACCGGCTGGCGGGGCACTCCGAACGGGCCGTGCGCAGCGCCGAGTACAGCGTGGCCGCGCACGTCGGGGACCTGGAGCGGGCCGAGCGCGCGTACGCCGCGTGGCTGGCCGCCGACCGGGACGCCATGGCCGACTGCCACGCCTGCGAGCTGCACGAGCAGGGCTGGTGGCAGTCGCAGCGCGGGCGGGACGCGGAGGCACTGGAGCTGTGGGCGCCGGTCCTGGCGGGCGAGTTCAGCTGCGCCCACGAGCCGCACGCGGTCCTGGCGTCCTCCCTCAAGCCCTTGCTGCGGCTGGGCCGCCTCGACGAGGCGCGCGCCAACCATCTGCGGGGCTTCCGGCTCGTGCGGTCCATGGAGAGCATGCGCGGCGCCTACGCGGACCACGTCGAGTTCTGCGCGCTCAGCGGCAACGAGGCACGCGCGCTGGAGCTGCTCGCGGAGCGTCCCGCGTACTTCACGGACGACGGCCATCCGCGCAGCAGGCTGGACTTCACGGCCGTGGTGGCCCTGCTGATGGACCGGCTGACCGTGCTGGGCCTGGGCGAGCGGCCGGTGCCGGGACCCGCGGGCCGGTCCTGGACCGCGGCCGCACTCGCCGCCCACGCGCGCGGGGAGGCCCTCGCGCTGGCCGCCCGCTTCGACGAGCGCAACGGCACGGCCCACGTCGGCGAACAGGTACGCGCGCGTATGGCGCAGCGGCCGCTGGTGGAGCGGCTGCCGCTGGGGGTGCGGGCGGTCCGGACCGTCGCCGCTCCCGTGCCGGTGCCCGCGGCGCCCGCGACCGCCGAGGAGCCCGATCTGCCCGCACTGGTCGCCGAGGCCCGGCGGCTGTCGGACACCCTCCGCCCGAACGCCGTGGAGGCGTGGGCGGCGGTCGCGCGGGCCGCCGAGGGGGTCGAGCTGGACCCGCGCGACCGGGCGGAGATCGCCGACCACGAGGCGATGGACCGGGGGCCCGAGGGTCTCGAACTGTTCGAGCGGGCCGCCGAGTTGTACGCGGAGGCGGGCGACCCGGGCGAGGCGCTGGCCGCACACGCGCGTGCCGCGTACGTCCGCGCGCTGGCGGGCGGGGTGGACGCGGCCCTCGCGGCGGTCGCCGGGCCGTACGACGAGGTCCTCGCGCTCCACTCCGCGGACGGCACGGGTGTGCTCCAGACGGCGTCGGTGCTGATGTCCCGGGCGCGGATCCTGATGCGACGGGTGCACGAGAGCGACGACGAGGCGTGCCTGAGCGAGGCCGGGTCGGCCGTGCGGGAGGTGCTCGCCCTCGTCGAGGGCCGGGCCGGGGACGACGTGCGGCTCGCCGCGCGGGTCGCCGAGGCGCAGGCGATGCTGGCGGAACTGGCCGCGCGGACCGGGGAGCTCCCGGCGGCGGCCGAGCTGTTCTCGCGGGCCACGACGGCGTTCGTGGACGCGGGGCTGCCGTGGTTCGCGGTGGAGTACGAGGCGCGGCTCGCCGGGCTCCTGCACCACCTGGGCGACCTGGACGGGACGGAGCGGGCGCTGCGGGCGGCGCTGGAGCACGGCGGTTCCCACCTGGAGCCGGTCGGACGGGCCCAGCTGCATCTCCAGCTCGCCGAGGTGGTCGGCGGCCGCGGGCTCGCCGAGGAGGCTGCCGAGCACGCCCTGGAGGCCGCTCACTGGGCCGACGAGGCCGGGGAGGGGCAGACGCTGGGTGCCCTGGCCCGGCACCAGCTGGGCGGGTTCCTGCTCGGCCTGGGCAGGTGGGCCGAGGCCGCGGAGGTGCTGGAGTCGGCGCTGCCCGACCTGAGCGCGGAGCGGCACGGCGAGGGGGCGGTCGTACAGACGCAGTGGTGGCTCGGCGACTGTCTGGCCGAGCTGGGCGAGCACCGGGAGGCGGCCGAACGGCGGTTGCAGGCCGCCGAGATCGCCCGGCACTGGCCCGAGCAGCACGACCACGCCACGCTCGCCCACCTCGCCGCCGAGTCCCTCGGAGCCGCGGGGCTGGCCGCCGAGGCCGACCAGGCGTACGCGCGCGCGGGCGCGCTGTGGCGTGAGATCGGCCATGTGCACGGCCTGGTGCGCTCCCTGCGGGCCCGCGCCTGGCTCGCGCTGCGCGCGCGGGACGGGGCGGACACGGCACGGCAGTTGATGGCGGACGCGGTCCGCGCGTGCGAGACCGCGCTGGGGGACGCGCGCGCCGACGAGGAGGCGCGGCAGCGACTGGTCGGCGAACTCGGGCACACGCACCGGCAGTTCGGTGACCTGCTCGCCCGTGCCGTGCCCGAGGACGCCGAGGACGACACGATCCGGGCGGTGCTGGAGGAGGCGCTGACCCAGGTGGTGGAGGCGGTCGTCGTGTTCGCCTCGCTCGGGGACGGCGCCCTGGACGCCCGCACCGGTGCGGAACTCGCGGCGGGCCGGCTGGCGGCCGACCTGGGCCGGCCGGCGGAGGCGGCGGCACGCGCGCGTGCGGTGCTCGACGCCTACGGCAACACGGACGGCGCGGGCGACGAGGTGGCGCAGGCGCGGCGGACCGAGGCGGAGCAGCTGCTGGGCCTCATGGAGGAACAGGACAGCTGATCACAAGGGGCCCTACTCGACCCCGATGAGCAGCACGGCGCCCTGTCGCCCGCCCCGGTACACCACCGTGTCCACGGCGAGGTACGACTCCCGTACGCGCGCCTCCAGGTGCTCGGCCACGGTCTCGGGGGCCTCGTCGCCGAGGACGAGGGTGACCAGCTCGCCGCCGGCCGAGAGCATGCGGTCCAGGACGGTCTCGGCGGTGCCGGTGACGTCCGCGCCGATGACGGCCACGTCCCCGTCGATGAGCCCGAGGACGTCACCGGCCTGGCAGATGCCGGCCATGGTCCAGGACTGGCGTTCGGCGACGGCGACCTCGGCGTAGCGGGTCGCGCCGGCCGCCGAGGTCATCTGGACGACGTCCTCGTCGAACCGGCGTTCCGGTTCGTGCACGGCGAGCGCGGCGATGCCCTGGACCGCGGAGCGGGTCGGGATCAGCGCGACCCTGATCCCCTCCGTGCGGGCCTGCTCGGCCGCGGCGGCCGCGGTGTGGCGCAGGTCGGCGTCGTTGGGCAGCAGCACCACCTCGCGCGCGTGGGCCCGTCGTACGGCCTCGACGAGCTCACCGCTCGCGGGCGGCTCCCCGGGGCGGGCGAGCACGGCGGTCGCCCCGGCCTCGGTGTACAGCTTGGCCAGGCCCTCGCCGGGCACCACGGCGACGACGGCCCGCTGGGCGCGCTCGCGGGGCGGGCGTTCGGCTCCGGTGGTGTGCACGTCACCGAGGCCGAAGTGCGTGATGCGGATCCGGTACGGCCGTCCGGCCTCGACGCCCGCCTCCACGGCGGCGCCCGCGTCGTCGACGTGCACATGGACGTTCCACAGGCCGTCGCCGCCGACCACCACGAGGGAGTCCCCGAGTCGGTCGAGCCGCTGCCGCAGCCGCTCGACGGCGGTGTCGTCGGCCTCCAGGAGGTAGATCACCTCGAAGGCGGGGCCCGTGCCCGGGGCGTCGGCGCACTCCTCGGGGGAGGCGGCGAGGACGTCGGCGATGCCCGCGGCCGCGCTCGGGTCCGTGTCGCCCGCCACGCGCGCGTGCTCCGGGTCGCTCACGACCGGCACCGGCCTGGGCACCTCTCCCGTGAACGTCTCCACCAGCGCCCCGAGCACCGCGACCAGCCCGCGCCCGCCGGCGTCCACCACTCCGGCCCGCTCCAGGACGGCGAGCTGGCCGGGCGTCGCGGCGAGGGCGGCGCGCGCCCCGTCGTAGGCGGCCCGGGCGACGGTCCCGCAGTCGCCCGCCGCCTTCCGGGCCGCGTCGGCGGCGGCGGAGGCGACCGTGAGGACCGTGCCCTCGACGGGGTGGGCGACGGCATGGCGGGCGGAGTCGGCCGCGTGCCGCAGGGCGAGCCCGAGCCCCTCGCCGTCCGTGTGAGTCGTCTCACCGTCGGCGGCGAGCACCTGGGCCATGCCGCGCAGCAGCTGGGCGAGGATCGTGCCCGAGTTGCCGCGGGCGCCTATGAGGGCGCCGTGCGCCATCGCGCGCACGGCGTCGGCGAGTGCCGGTTTCCCCGAGCCGTGGGCGTCATGGGCCTCGAAGACCGCCTCCACGGCCGCGGCCGCCGACTCCGCCGTCAGATACAGGTTGGTGCCGGTGTCCCCGTCGGCGACCGGGTAGACGTTGATCGCGTCGATCTCCTCGCGCGCCCGGCCCAGCGCGCGCAGCGCCAGACCGCACCAGGTGCGCACCGCGAGAGCATCGAAGAATGTCTGCGGCACCTGCGCCACCTGCGCCTCCTCGGGCTGCTGGACTGGACGCAGCGTAGACCCCGGGCGGGTGCCGGCCGGAAGAGGGCCGGGAGCGAGTGCCTGATCAGCCATGGTAGTTTCGTTCTACTGGCGCAGTCGTTGTATGCTGCTCCGGTTGCCCGATCCCGATCGGGCCATTCCCCTGGCAGCGCCACTCCGATCTCTGATCCTACGATCTCGATCCAGGCTTGCCGGGATCCGACCGTAAGTGCATCTGAAGTCTTTGGAGTGACCCGTGGCTGCCAACTGCGACGTCTGCGGCAAGGGGCCGGGCTTCGGCAACAACATCTCGCACTCGCACCGCCGTACGTCCCGTCGCTGGAACCCGAACATCCAGCGCGTCCGTACCGTGGTCGGCGGGACGCCGAAGCGCGTGAACGCTTGCACCTCGTGCATCAAGGCCGGCAAGGTCTCGCGCTGACGCACAGCTAAGCGCGCGGCCACTGCTGGTTCGCTGCAGAGCCGGTCCACCTCAGGGTGGGCCGGCTTTTCGCATGCCCGGAACCCGTCAGGCGCCTGACGTGTCCCGCGTGAGCGCCCAGCCGTGGTCCACGGGCCCGATCCCGCCGCCGAGCGCGAACCCGGCGGCGATCGCGCCGGTGACGTACTCCTTGGCGGCCGTCACCGCCTCCGGGACGGACCGGCCCTTCGCGAGCTGTGCGGCGATCGCGGAGGCTAGGGTGCAGCCGGTGCCGTGGGTGTGCCGGTTGTCGTGGCGGGGCGCGCGCAGCCAGTGCTCCGCGGTGCCGTCGGTGAGCAGGTCGACGGCGTCGCCGCTCAGGTGACCGCCCTTGATGAGCACCCACCGCGGCCCGTACGACAGGACGGCCTCGGCGGCCTGCCTCAGCTGGGACTCCGACTCGACCCGCACACCGGTGAGCTGGGCCACCTCGTCGAGGTTCGGGGTGGCGACGGTGGCCACCGGGAGCAGCAGCCGCCGTACGGAGTCCAGCGCGGACGAGGCCAGCAGCGGGTCGCCGTGTTTGGAGACGCCGACCGGGTCGATCACCGCCGGGGCGTCCGTGGCCCCGACCAACTCGGCCACGGCCTCGACGAGTTCGGCCGAGGA
Organism: Streptomyces sp. RP5T; assembly: GCF_003933965.1. GTDB lineage: Bacteria > Actinomycetota > Actinomycetes > Streptomycetales > Streptomycetaceae > Streptomyces. Next base: position 30,690 of record NZ_RSAJ01000015.1, on the reverse strand, counting down.
GAGCATCCCGGTCTTGACCGCCTGGACGCCGATGTCGTCCACGACACTGCGGTACTGGGCGCGTACGGCCGCCACCGGAAGCTCCCAGGCGCCCTGCACGCCGAGGGAGTTCTGCGCGGTGACGGCGGTGACGACACTCATGCCGTGCACGCCGAGCGCGAGCATGGTCTTCAGGTCGGCCTGGATCCCGGCGCCGCCGCCGGAGTCGGAGCCGGCCACCGTGAGCACCAGCGGCTTCACGACTCGATGTCCCCGCCGAAGTGGTCCCAGCCGCCCTTGCTGGTCCAGGGCGCCCCGTCGACCGTCACCTGGGGCAGCGCGGAGGGGTTGAGGACCTCGCCGATCACCTTCCAGCGGGCCGGGAGCTTCACGTCCGGCGGGAAGGTCGCCACGATCGCGTGGTCCTCTCCCCCGGTCAGCACCCACTGGAGGGGATCGACACCGACGGCCTGCCCGATGTCGGTCATCTGGGTCGGGATGTCGATCGCGCCGGAGCTGACGTCGATCCGGACCTTGCTGGACTCGGCGATGTGTCCGAGGTCCGCGATCAGTCCGTCGCTCACGTCGCACATCGCGGTCGCGCCGAGCGCCGCGGCGGCCGGGCCCGCGTGGTACGGCGGCTCGGGGCGCCGGTGCGCCTCGACGAACGCGCGGGGCGAGCGGAAGCCGCGGGAGAGCACCGCGTACCCGGCGGCCGACCAGCCCAGCCAGCCGGTCACCGCCACGAGGTCGCCGGGCTGGGCGCCGGCCCGGGTCACCGGCTCCTGGCCCCGCAGATCACCGAGGGCGGTGATGGAGACCATGATCATGTCTCCCCGTACGACGTCCCCGCCGACCACCGAGGCGCCCGCGACCTGGCACTCGTCGCGCAGGCCGTCCATGAGCTCCGAGGGCCAGGTCACCGGGAGTTCGGCGGGCACGACCAGGCCGAGCAGCAGAGCGGTCGGCACCGCGCCCATGGCGGCGATGTCCGCGAGGTTCTGCGCGGCCGCCTTGCGTCCGACGTCGTAGGCCGTGGACCAGTCGCGGCGGAAGTGCCGGCCCTCCAGAAGGATGTCGGTGCTCGCCACGACCCTGCGGTCGGGCGCGGCGACCACCGCGGCGTCGTCGCCGGGGCCCACCCGGACCGCCGGGGTGGTGGTGAGACGGGAGGTGAGCTCCCTGATGAGCCCGAACTCGCCGAGCTCACCAACAGTGCCCTTCATTGCCCTTACGCCCCTTCTGTGCCGTGCCGTGCCCGGTCGCGCGTCATCAGTGTCCTCGATACGGTCGAGGGGACCGTGAACTTCTGTCGTGTACGCACCCCGGCACGGGTGTCCGCGTCCCCGCGGGTCTCCCCGCAGCGAGCGGCGACGCGATACCGTGGCGTTCCTTTTCCCCACATGATCCTCGTGGCCGCCCTGGAGGTTCCGTGGTACAGGCGTACATCCTGATCCAGACGGAGGTCGGCAAGGCGTCGACCGTCGCCGAGACGATCAGCAAGATCCCTGGAGTCATCCAGGCCGAGGACGTGACAGGACCGTATGACGTGATCGTCCGAGCGCAGGCCGACACCGTGGACGACCTGGGCCGGTTGGTGGTCGCCAAGGTCCAGCAGGTGGACGGCATCACGCGTACCCTGACCTGCCCGGTCGTCCATCTGTAGCCCCCGTCTACCCTTGGCCGGTGAACTTCTTCCGTCACCGGCCACTCGGTCTGTCCGCGCTCGCCCTGCTGATCACGGTCGCGGGCTGCTCCTCCGCAGACGACAGCGCGTCGGCGGCGGTTCCCTCGCCGGGGGCGGGCGTCACGAAGCTGTGCCGAGAGCTGGACCGGGTACTGCCGTCCAAGGTCGACGACCAGGACCGTCGGGATCCCGAGCCCGCGTCCGCGCTGACCGCGGGCTGGGGTGACCCGGCGATCATACTGCGGTGCGGTGTCGCCCGGCCCGCCGAGATGGACGATCCGGAGGCCGACGGGGTCGAGGTGAACGGGGTGGGCTGGCTGCTGGAGAAGCAGGACGACGGGTCGTTCCGCTTGACCACGACCCTGCGCAAGGCATACGTCGAGGTCACGATCCCCGAGGACCACACCGCGGACGGCCTGGCACCCCTGGTGGACCTGGCCCCCGGCATAAAGAAGGCGATCCCCGAGGGAATCGCCGACTAGCGGGAACGGGGCGCCTTGAACCGCGACGCGGGCCTTGGCGTCACTCCGTGACTCGACCGAGCGTCGCGGTGCACATGTCTCGGCCCGAGAGAGCCGAACCTCTGCCCCTGCTCACGGCTTCGGTCGGCCCACGGCGTCCCGTCGAGGGTGTCCCGGCGGTGGTTGGGCAAGGCTTCCGCGGTCAGTCGGTTGGACGTGCGTGGCAGGTCGGTGGCGCTTCCGCGGGGTGGGCGCTGACCCACGGCGGGAGCCCTGCCGCCCGGCTACCGGCAGCCCTGCAGGCCCGTGGCGGAAGTCCGCCCGACCGACCCCAACGCGCTCCCGCCCCGCGCGGAACCCCTAGGGCCGGGCCGCAGGAACCCTTGCCGAACCGCCGGAGCGCACCCAACCGGAGGCCACAACACGTCTCACCGGACGCGGAAGGACCGACGCTCCCGCGTGAAGCGAAAGCCCTACCGGCCGGCCAGCAGGGCCCTACCGGACCAGCACCGAGCGCCCAACCGGACGCTGCGACACGTCCCACCCGACGCTGTTGAACCCGACCCGCCGCGAATGCCCGGCACCCTGCCGCGCAGGAGCCCGTCGGCCCGACGTCGAGGCGTCGCGCTCCCCCGCTACCGAAGCCCCGTCGGCCGGTGGAGTGCGGCCTCGATCAGGCGGTCGACCAGCTCCGGGTAGCTGACCCCGCTCTTCTCCCACATCTGCGGGTACATCGAGATCGGCGTGAAGCCGGGGAGGGTGTTGATCTCGTTGATCACGAACTCGCCGTCCTCGGTGAGGAAGAAGTCCGCGCGGACCAGCCCCTCGCAGGAGGCCGCCTCGAAGGCGTCGACCGCGAGCTTCTGGACCTCGGCCGTCTCCTCGGGCGTGAGGGGGGCCGGCACGATTCCCGGGGTCGAGTCGATGTACTTCGCCTCGAAGTCGTAGTACGCGTGCTCCTGCGGCGGCGGGATCTCCGCCGGGACCGACGCGCGCGGGCCGTCCTCGAACTCCAGGACTCCGCACTCGATCTCACGGCCCCGCAGCGCCGCCTCCACGAGGATCTTCGGATCGTGGCTCTGCGCCTCGGCGATCGCCTCGTCCAGGCCGGAGAGGTCGTCGACCTTGGTGATGCCGATCGACGAACCCGCGCGCGCGGGCTTCACGAAGAGCGGCCAGCCGTGCTCGCCCGCGAAGTCGACGATCTTCTTGCGGGCGGCGGACTCGTCCCGCTCCCACTCGCGGGGCCGGATCACCACGTACGGGCCGACCTTGAGCCCGAAGGAGGTGAACACCCGCTTCATGTACTCCTTGTCCTGGCCGACGGCCGAGGCGAGCACACCCGAGCCGACGTAGGGGACGCCGGAGAGCTCCAGGAGGCCCTGGAGGGTGCCGTCCTCGCCGTAGGGGCCGTGCAGGACGGGGAAGACGACGTCGACCTCACCGAGCGCCTTGGGCACCGATCCCGGCTCGCTGTAGACGACTTCGCGGTTCGCGGGATCCACGGGGAGCACCACGCCACCCTCGCTGGACTCGGCGAGCTCCTCGACGTCCGGCGTCCGGCGCTCGGTGATCGCCATGCGTTCCGGTTCGTCGGCGGTGAGCGCCCAGCGGCCGTCCTTGGTGATGCCGATCGGCAGGACGTCGTACTTCGTCCGGTCGATGGCCCGCAGTACGGCGCCGGCGGTGACCACGGAGATCCCGTGTTCGGAGCTGCGCCCGCCGAACACGACGGCCACGCGCGGCTTGCGAGGCGGCTGCTCAGGGTTCTGGGGGAGGTTCTCGGTGCTCATATCGCGTTGAGAGTACCCGTTGGTAGTGCCCTGAGACAGCGCCCACCCCCGCGGCGTACGGGGCAAAAAACGATGTCGTGGCTCAGTGTCGCTCGGGCTTCGCGCTGCGCGACATCAGCTCCTTGACGGCGACCACCGGGGACTTGCCCTCGTGCACGATGCCGACGACCGTCTCGGTGATCGGCATGTCGACGCCGTGCCTGCGGGCGAGATCCAGCACGGACTCGCAGGACTTGACGCCCTCCGCGGTCTGCTTGGTGACCGCGATGGTCTCCTCAAGGGTCATGCCCTTGCCGAGGTTGGTGCCGAAGGTGTGGTTGCGCGAGAGCGGCGAGGAGCAAGTCGCCACCAGGTCGCCGAGACCGGCGAGTCCGGAGAAGGTGAGGGGGTCCGCGCCCATCGCGAGGCCCAGCCGGGTCGTCTCCGCCAGCCCGCGCGTGATCAGCGAGCCCTTGGCGTTGTCGCCCAGTCCCATGCCGTCCGCGATGCCGACGGCGAGGCCGATGACGTTCTTGACGGCGCCGCCGAGTTCGCAGCCCACCACGTCCGTGTTGGTGTAGGGGCGGAAGTACGGCGTGTGGCAGACGGCCTGGAGGCGGCGGGCCACCTCCTCGTCGGTGCAGGCGACCACGGCGGCGGCCGGCATCCGGGCGGCGATCTCCCGTGCCAGGTTGGGTCCGGTGACCACGGCGATGCGGTCGGCGCCCACCTTGGCCACGTCCTCGATCACCTCGCTCATCCGCATGGCGGAGCCGAGCTCGACGCCCTTCATGAGGGAGACGAGGACGGTGTCGGGCGCGAGCAGCGGGGTCCACTCGGCGAGGTTGGCGCGCAGGGTCTGCGAGGGGATCGACAGGATCGTGAAGTCGGCGCCGGCGGCGGCCTCCGCGGCGTCCGTGGTCGCCCTGACGTTCTGCGGGAGCTCCACGCCGGGGAGGTAGTCGGGGTTCGTCCGGCTGGAGTTGACGGCCTCGGCGACCTCGGGGCGGCGTGCCCAGAGGGTGACCTCGCAGCCCGCGTCGGCGAGCACGACACCGAAGGCCGTACCCCATGAACCGGCGCTGAGAACCGCCGCCTTGACGGGTTTGCTCACTTGCTCTTCTCCCCCTCGTGGCCGCTCTGGGCCTGGGTCCGGCGCCGCTGCTCGATCCGCTCGCGGCGTGGGTCGTACGCCGTCGAGGGTGCCTTCTCGCCCCGGATGATCTCCAGCTGGGCGGTGACGGCGGCCATGATGACCTCGGTGGCCTCCTTGAGGAGTTCCGGGGTCATCTCCTTGTCGTAGAACGGCGACAGGTCCACGGGGGGCCCCGCGAGGACGTGCGAGGTCTTGCGGGGAAGCACGTGCAGCTTCTTGGCGTACGGCGGCAGCAGTTCGTTGGCGCCCCACTGCGCGACCGGGACCACGGGGCACTTGGTCTGCAGGGCCACGCGCGCGGCGCCGGTCTTGCCGATCATGGGCCACTGGGCGGGGTCCCGGGTGATGGTGCCCTCGGGGTAGAACGTGACGCATTCGCCGCGCTCGACGGCGTCAATGGCGGCCCGGAAGGCGCTGAGCGCGTCGGTGGTCTCGCGGTAGACGGGAATCTGGCCCGTGCCGCGCATCATGGCGCCGACGAATCCCTTGTTGAAAAGACCGCTCTTCGCGAGGAATCGCGGAACGCGCCCGGTGTTGTACTGGAAGTGCGCGTACGCGAAGGGATCGATGTGCGAATTGTGGTTGACCGCGGTGATAAATCCGCCGTCAGCCGGAATGTGCTCCATTCCACGCCAGTCCCGCTTGAGCAGAACCACGAGCGGCGGTTTGGCGATCACCGCGGCCAGGCGGTACCAGAAGCCGATTCTGCGGCGGGGCACGCGGGACACCTTCCTCTAGGGCCTGGGGGGCCGCACAAGTGTCGCCCCGGGCCGACCGTCTGTCGAGAACACCGTACGCCCCGCCGCCGACACCGCCAGATGGGGCGCGTGACGACTGAGTGACAATGGCCGCGAGAAGAGAAGGACGGAACGCTGGTGCAGTGGACGTTGGTCATCCCGCTGAAGCCCCTGGCGCGGGCCAAGAGCAGGCTCTCGGACACCGCCGACGACGGGGTGCGCCCGGGTCTGGCCCTCGCCTTCGCGCAGGACACCGTGGCGGCCGCGCTGGCCTGCCCGGCCGTGCGGGATGTGGCGGTCGTCACGGACGACGCCCTGGCCGGCCGGGAGCTGTCGGCCCTCGGCGCCCGCATCGTCCCCGACGAGCCCCGAGGGGGTCTGAACGCGGCCCTGGCGCACGCGGCGGCGGTCGTACGGTCGACGCGGCCCGAAAGCGCCCTCGCCGCCCTGAACGCGGATCTCCCCGCGCTGCGGCCCCTGGAATTGGCCCGGGTCCTCGACTCGGCCGCCGAATTCCCGCGCGCTTTTCTCGCGGATGCCGCGGCAATCGGCACGACTCTGCTGGCGGCCCGGGAGAACGCGGAATTGCGGCCCGCCTTCGGCCTCGATTCACGCGCGCGGCACCGCGCCTCGGGAGCGGAGGAACTCCCCCTCACCGGGGTGGATTCCGTACGGCAGGACGTGGACACCGGCGAGGACCTGCGGGCCGCGCTCGCGCTCGGGGTGGGTCCCCGGACGGCCGCCGCCGCGGCGCGGCTGCTGATACCCGGGCAGTAGGCTGCGGCCATGCAGGCGACCGCGTACACGTACGACCCCGAAAGCCGCAGTGGGCAGGTGCTTCTCGACGACGGCACCCCGGTGCCCTTCGACGCGCCGGCGTTCGACGCGGGCGGCCTGAGACTGCTGCGTCCCGGGCAGCGGGTGCGGATCGAGATGGCCGGGGACAGGATCACCCTGGTGACCCTCCAGACCTTCTGAACCCCCTTGCACACGCCGCGGGCCGGACTCCGATGCGGAGTCCGGCCCGGCGCGTGAGTGCCCCTGTGCCCTTACCTCTTGCGGGCCGTGGCCTTCTTGGCGGTGGTGGTGCGAGCCGCCGACTTCTTGGCCGGCGCCTTCTTCGCGGTGGCCTTCTTGGCCGGGGCCTTCTTGGCCGTCGTCTTCTTCGCCGTGGTCTTGCTCGCGGCGGTGGTCTTGGCGGCGGCGCCGGTGGCCTTCTTGGCGGGAGCCTTCTTGGCCGTCGTCTTCTTGGCAGTGGCCGTGGTCTTCTTGGCCGTCGTCTTCTTCGCGGCGGTCTTCTTGGCCGCAGCGGTCTTGGCGGTGGCCTTCTTGGCGGCCGCCTTCTTGACCGTGGCAGAAGCCCCGCCGGTCAGGCTGCCCTTGGGCGCCTTCTTGACCGCGACGTCGTTCTTCGGGAGCTTCTTCGTGCCGCTCACCAGGTCCTTGAAGCCCTGGCCGGCGCGGAAGCGGGGAACGGAGGTCTTCTTGACCCGAACCCGCTCGCCCGTCTGGGGGTTACGGGCGTAACGGGCGGGCCGGTCGACCTTCTCGAACGAACCGAAGCCGGTGACCGAGACCCGGTCGCCCGCGACCGTCGCGCGGACGATGGCGTCCAGGACCGCGTCGACGGCGTCGGCGGCCTGCTGGCGGCCGCCCACCTTGTCGGCAATCGCTTCTACGAGCTGCGCCTTGTTCACGTCTTCCCCTTCGGAGACATTGCCCGAACGAAAGTGTTCAAGCGTTTTCGCACGTTAGGCAGATATATACCGCAAATCAAACACGAAACGGGCTTATCACCCTTGTGCCGCAACGAACTCGGCTGCTCTGGACTTGTTCAGCGTTCCTCTTCCGGGATTCGACCCGCGTCGAGGTCGGCCATGAACCCCTCCAGACGCCTTGTCGCTTCGACGACGTCGTGCTTGGCCGCGGCCGTAATGACCAGCAGCTTCCGGGTCAGCGCCATCCGTACGCCCTCCGGGACTTGCAGTGCGCGCACTCTTGCGTGCGCTTCCTTGAGTTGGTCCGCGACTGCCGCATAGAGCTCGAGTTGGCCGTCGTGTTCCATGCACAGATTGTGCCATCTGGGGCGAGTTGTCGCCTGCTAGGGGTGCAACTGCCGCCTCAAACGGCCTTCCGGGCACATCCGGGAGTCACGGCTACAAGGGACGCGTACCCCGACAACACCCGTCGTAACGTGGGAAGTTGAGCGGGCGTGTCGCGCGAAGCGAGGGCGTCCGGGCCCAGACACGGCCGTACCCCCGATCGGGCTGATCGGGGGTACGGCGGGGGTGTTGCGGTGGCCGGAATTCGACCTGTTGGACGGCTCCGGGTCAGACCTCGATCGTCCGCGGCTTGTACGAGGGCCGCTTGGCCTCGTACGCGGCGATGTCGGCCTCGTTCTGGAGGGTGATGGAGATGTCGTCCAGGCCGTTCAGCAGCCGCCAGCGGGAGTTCTCGTCCAGCTCGAAGGCCGCCGTGATGCCCTCGGCGCGCACCTCGCGGGCCTCCAGGTCGACCGTGATCTCGGCCTCGGGGTCCTTCTCGCTCAGCTCCTGGAGCGCGTCCACGATCTTCTGGTCCAGAACCACCGTGAGCAGGCCGTTCTTGAGCGAGTTGCCGCGGAAGATGTCGGCGAAGCGCGAGGAGATCACGGCCTTGAAGCCGTAGTTCTGCAGCGCCCACACCGCGTGCTCACGGGAGGAACCGGTGCCGAAGTCGGGACCGGCGACCAGGACCGTGGCGCCCTTGCGCTCGGGCTGGTTGAGGATGAACGTCTCGTCCTTGCGCCAGGCCTCGAACAGCCCGTCCTCGAAACCGTCGCGCGTGACCTTCTTGAGCCAGTGAGCAGGGATGATCTGGTCGGTGTCGACGTTGCTGCGGCGCAGCGGAACGGCCCGGCCGGTGTGCGTGGTGAATGCTTCCATGACTCTCAGACTCCAGCGGCGACAGGGGCGTCGGACAGGTCGGCGGGCGAGGCCAGGTGGCCCAGCACGGCGGTGGCGGCCGCGACCTGCGGCGACACCAGGTGCGTACGACCGCCCTTGCCCTGCCGGCCCTCGAAGTTGCGGTTGGAGGTGGACGCGGAGCGCTCACCCGGGGCCAGCTGGTCCGGGTTCATGCCCAGACACATCGAGCAGCCCGCGTGCCGCCATTCGGCGCCGGCCTCCTTGAAGACGACGTCCAGGCCCTCGGAGACGGCCTGCAGGCCCACGCGCGCCGAGCCGGGGACGACCAGCATCCGTACACCGTCGGCGACTTTGCGGCCCTTGACGAGCTCGGCGGCGGCGCGCAGGTCCTCGATGCGGCCGTTGGTGCACGAACCTACGAAGACGGTGTCCACCTTGATGGAGCGCAGCGGCTGGCCGGCCTCCAACCCCATGTATTCCAGGGCCTTTTCGGCGGCGAGGCGCTCCGAAGCGTCTTCGTACGAAGCGGGGTCGGGGACGTCCGCCGAAAGCGGGGCGCCCTGGCCCGGGTTGGTGCCCCAGGTGACGAACGGCGACAGTTCGGCGGCCTCGATGACGACCTCGGCGTCGAACTCGGCGTCCTCGTCCGTCTTCAGGGTCTTCCAGTACGCGACGGCCGCGTCCCAGTCCTCGCCCTTGGGGGCGTGCGGACGGCCCTCCAGGTAGTCGAAGGTGGTCTGGTCGGGGGCGATCATGCCCGCGCGGGCACCGGCCTCGATCGACATGTTGCAGATGGTCATGCGGGCCTCCATCGAGAGCTTCTCGATGGCGGAGCCGCGGTACTCCAGGACGTAGCCCTGGCCGCCGCCCGTACCGATCCTGGCGATGATCGCCAGGATCAGGTCCTTGGCGGTGACGCCGTCGGGCAGTTCGCCGTTGACGGTGATGGCCATGGTCTTCGGGCGGACCAGCGGCAGCGTCTGGGTGGCCAGCACGTGCTCGACCTGGGAGGTGCCGATGCCGAAGGCCAGTCCGCCGAAGGCGCCGTGCGTGGAGGTGTGGGAGTCGCCGCAGACGACGGTCATGCCGGGCTGGGTCAGGCCCAGCTGCGGGCCGACGACGTGCACGACACCCTGCTCGACGTCGCCCAGCGGGTGCAGGCGCACCCCGAACTCGGCGGCGTTCTTGCGCAGGGTCTCCAGCTGGATGCGCGAGACCGGGTCGGCGATCGGCTTGTCGATGTCGAGGGTCGGGGTGTTGTGGTCCTCGGTGGCGATGGTCAGGTCGAGCCGGCGCACCTGGCGACCGCTCTTGCGCAGACCGTCGAAGGCCTGCGGGCTGGTCACCTCGTGCAGCAGGTGCAGATCGATGAAGAGGAGGTCGGGCTCGCCCTCGGCGCGCCGGACGACATGGTCGTCCCAGACCTTCTCCGCGAGTGTCCTACCCATCGCTTTCCCTCCGGTCGGCAAGAGCCGCGCCGACCCAACTAGAAGATCTTGTGGAGGCGACGCCCTCGGCCCCTGCTCCCGGGCACCCGCCGCCAGGCCCGTTGGTCTGCGGGCCGCTGTGCCTACAAGGGTTGCGCGTCTCACGAAAAAAGGAACTTGCGTTTCACAGAGTGAGACGTGAGTATCGTTTCATGGACAACAGTAGCGGCGTCGGCGTTCTGGACAAGGCGGCCCTTGTTCTGAGCGCTCTGGAGTCCGGACCCGCCACCCTCGCAGGGCTGGTGGCGGCCACCGGACTGGCACGACCCACGGCCCACCGGCTGGCCGTGGCTCTGGAACACCACCGCATGGTGGCACGCGACATGCAGGGCCGTTTCATTCTGGGCCCGCGCCTTGCCGAGCTGGCCGCGGCCGCCGGCGAGGACCGCCTCCTCGCGACGGCCGGCCCGGTGCTCACGCACCTGCGGGACATCACCGGCGAGAGCGCCCAGCTCTACCGCCGCCAGGGCGACATGCGCATCTGCGTCGCCGCGGCCGAGCGCCTGTCCGGCCTCAGGGACACGGTCCCGGTCGGCTCCACGCTCACCATGAAGGCGGGCTCCTCGGCGCAGATCCTGATGGCCTGGGAGGAGCCGGAGCGCCTGCACCGCGGCCTCCAGGGCGCCCGCTTCACGGCCACCGCCCTCTCCGGCGTACGGCGCCGCGGCTGGGCCCAGTCCATCGGTGAGCGCGAGCCGGGCGTCGCGTCCGTCTCCGCGCCCGTGCGCGGCCCCTCCAACCGCGTGGTGGCCGCCGTCTCGGTCTCCGGCCCCATCGAGCGCCTGACCCGGCACCCGGGCCGCATGCACGCGCAGGCCGTCATCGACGCCGCGGGCCGCCTCTCCGAGGCACTGCGCAGGACGGGCTGAGGGTGCGCGTCCCTGGTGGAACGAGGCCGGCCTCAACGCCGCGGCAGGCCTCGAACCGACGGGGACATGCCTTCCCCAGGGGCGCGGGGAACTGCGCGACCAGCCACGACGGCGAGTTGGCCGGCTGACGGCCGGTGGGGCTGAGCGCGCGGTTCCCCGCGCCCCCCGACCGGGTTATACGGCCCCGGACCGATGAGCGAACCGTTCCTTCGCCGAACGGCCCCTGCGCTCCACCGGTATCTGCCCGTGCGCCACCGCCAGGCCGAAAGCCGGCATGTCCGCGTAGATCGACTCGTAGGACCCCTCCGGCACCACGTACGCCTCGTGCCACAGCCCCACGTGCTGACGCGTCTTCCCCGCCTTCTCCTTGCGGTTGACGATCGTCCACGCCCGGTGGTGGAACATCTCCGGTGAGTGCGCGTACGCGTACAGCTTCTCCTTCGACTCCCAGTACTGGACGACGTAGTACGTCCGCGGCGAGGCCGTCAGCAGGACGTGGGAGAGCAGCCCCCGCTCCGGCGCCCGCGACAGCTCGCGCAGCATGCGCGGCATGGCCAGGAGGACCGGGACCCAGTGGTGCACGGCCCAGAAGTGGTTGATGCGCATCCCGATCAGCAGGACGACCACGTCACCTTCCGCGGACGCGGTGGTGCGGCCTGCGACGACCTTCTTCCCGACCATGGGGCCCCCTCGTTGGTGAGCTGCACTGTCCGAGTGCGGCATGCTTGGATAGTGCCGGTATCCGAGAGGGGGCGCAAGAGATGCGGCTGGCCGAACTCAGCGAGCGCAGCGGTGTGTCCACCGCGACGATCAAGTACTACCTGCGCGAAGGGCTGTTGCCGCCGGGCCGCCAGGTCAACGCCACCACGGCCGAGTACGACGAGCAGCATCTGCGGCGGCTGCGGCTGGTGCGGGCGATGATCCAGGTGGGCGGAGTGCCGGTGGCGAAGGTCCGCGAGGTCCTCGGGCACGTGGACGACGACTCCCTGGGCGGCTCGATCCACCTCGGGGCGGCGCTGTGGGCGCTGCCGCAGGTGCCGGAGCCGGACGAGGACGACACGTACCTGCGGGCCGCGCAGCAGGAGGCGACGGCCCTCCTCGACCGGCTCGGCTGGGAGAACGCCAAGCAGCTCACCAGCATCTCCCCCGCGTACCGCTCGCTGGTGGTGGCGATGGCCGCGTTCCGTCGGCTCGGCTACGACTGGGGGGTCGAACAGCTCGCGCCGTACGCGGAGTTGATGCACCGGACCGCGGTTCTCGACCTGGACACCATGGAGACGTATCCGTCGGAGGCGGAGCGGATCGAGTTCGCGATCCTGGGGGCGATCCTCAACGAGCCGCTGCTGCAGGCGCTGCACCGGCTGGCACAAGAGGAGGAGTCGACCCGGAGATACGGCTTCGCATGAACCCGGAACACAGCGAAGGCCCTCCGCCACGGCGGAGAGCCTTCGTCTCGTACCCCCGACCGGATTCGAACCGGCGCTACCGCCTTGAGAGGGCGGCGTGCTAGGCCGCTACACAACGGGGGCCCTAGCGATCCTGCATGCGTTGGATGGACAACGCGGCAGGTCCGAGCTGGTCTACCTGGACTCGAACCAAGAATGACGGTACCAGAAACCGTAGTGTTGCCAATTACACCATAGACCAATGCGATTCAAGGAAAAGCGTACCCCCGACCGGATTCGAACCGGCGCTACCGCCTTGAGAGGGCGGCGTGCTAGGCCGCTACACAACGGGGGCCCTAGCGATCCTGCGTGAGAGTCAGTGGGTGCGACCCTGACTGACCCTCCGGGAAGGATCTGTACCCCCGACCGGATTCGAACCGGCGCTACTGCCTTGAGAGGGCAGCGTGCTAGGCCGCTACACAACGGGGGCTTCGCGGAGTTGATCTCCGCCTGCAGATGAGCTCTGCGAGCTGGCCTACCTGGACTCGAACCAAGACTAACTGAACCAGAATCAGTCGTGCTGCCAATTACACCATAGGCCACTGGAACGCAAGCCCCTACGGGGATCTTGTTCTAGTTCTGCTCCTCCGGTCGGCGGCCTTTCGGCCCGCTCCCCGGCGGCGCAGGAAGAACATTACCCGAAGGTGGACGGGGCTCCAAAACGGGTATCCGCGCCGAGGATCGCGGGGAGTTCGGCGAGCGAGGCGATGCGGCGCGGTCCGGCGGGCGTGGGGACCTGGGCGTGCACGCCGCCCTCGCGGTCGATCCAGACCGACAGCAGTCCGGCCTCGGCGGCGCCCCGGCCATCGATCTCCGGATGGTCGCCGACGTACGCCACCTGGTGCGGGGCGAGCTCCAGGGCCTCGCAGGCCGCGAGGAAGGCGCCGGCCTCGGGCTTGGAGACGCCCAGCTCGGCGGCGCACAGGATGACCTCGAAGCGGTCGTGGACGCCGAGGACGCGCAGTTTGTGGTCCTGGACGTGGATGCTGGAGTTGGAGAGCACCGCGTGCCGGTGACTGGCGGCGAGGGCGTCCAGGGCGGGCAGAACGTCCGGGAAGAGGGTCCAGGCGGTCTCGTAGTGCGCGACGTACCGCCGGAACCAGGCGTCGGCCTCCGCGTCGGTCAGTTCCGCGCCGAGGAACACCCGCACGCGCTCCCGGCGCTGTCCCTGGAAGTCGACCTCGCCCGCCGAGAACCGGGCCCACTGGGCGTCGGTGACCGCCCGCCACCGCACGATGGCCTGCTCTACGCTCTCGTACGCCTCCAGAAGCCCCTCGGCCGCCAGATGCAGGCCCATCCCGATGCGGTCGGCCCGCGTGTAGTCGAAGAGGGTGTCGTCGACGTCCCAGACCACGGCATGGATGCTCATGTGCCGACGGTAGCCTGCGGCGCCCGCCCGCACACCGGGGCCTCCGGGGGTGCCGGGTGGGCGCCGGCCGATGCGCGAAAGGGCGGGACCCGGAGTTCCGGGTCCCGCCCTTTCGCGTCGGCGTGAGCTACGCGGCCAGCTTCGCCAGCGCCGCGTCGATCCGCGCCAGCGTGGTCTCCTTGCCCAGGATCTCCAGGGACTCGAAGAGGGGCAGGCCGACCGTGCGGCCGGTGACGGCCACGCGGACCGGCGCCTGGGCCTTGCCGAGCTTGAGGCCGTGGGCCTCGCCGGCGGCCAGCACGGCCTCCTTGAGGGACTCGGGCGAGGTCCAGTCCGCCGACTCCAGCTTCTCGCGGGCCGTGCGGAGCAGGGCGTCGCTGCCCTCCTTCATCGCCTTGGTCCAGGAGGCCTCGTCGGACACCGGCTCCGGCAGGAACAGGAAGTCGACGTTGTCGGTGATCTCCGACAGGACCTTCAGCCGGGTCTGCGCGTGCGGGGCGATGGCCTGCCACTTCGTGTCGTCGAAGTCCTCCGGCGCCCAGGGGGCGAAGGGGGCCTTCAGCCAGGGGGCGCAGCGCTCCGTGAAGTCCTTCACGTCGAGCAGGCGGATGTGGTCGGCGTTGATCGCCTCGCACTTCTTCAGGTCGAAGCGGGCCGGGTTGGGGTTCACGTCCGCGATGTCGAAGGCCGCGACCAGCTCGTCGGTGGTGAAGATGTCCTTGTCCGCCGAGAGCGACCAGCCGAGCAGGGACAGGTAGTTGAGCAGGCCCTCGGGCAGGAAGCCGCGCTCGCGGTAGAGGTTGAGCGAGGCCTGCGGGTCGCGCTTGGAGAGCTTCTTGTTACCCTCGCCCATCACGTACGGCAGGTGCCCGAAGGCGGGCACGGTCTTCGCGACGCCCAGCTCGATCAGCGCCTTGTACAGGGCGATCTGGCGCGGGGTGGAGGACAGCAGGTCCTCGCCGCGCAGGACGTGCGTGATCTCCATCAGCGCGTCGTCGACCGGGTTCACGAGCGTGTACAGGGGCGCCCCGTTGGCTCGTACGATCCCGTAGTCCGGGACGTTCTCCGGGGTGAAGGTCAGTTCGCCGCGGACCAGGTCGGTGAAGGTGATCGTCTCGTCGGGCATGCGGAAGCGGACGATCGGGGTGCGGCCCTGGGCCTTGTACTCCTCGACCTGCTCGGCGCTCAGGTCGCGGCAGTGGCCGTCGTAGCCGGACGGCCTGCCGGCGGCGCGGGCGGCCTCGCGGCGGGTGTCCAGCTCCTCCTGGGAGCAGTAGCAGTGGTACGCGTGCCCGGCGTCCAGCAGCTTGGCGGCGACGTCCTTGTACAGGTCCATGCGCTGCGACTGGCGGTAGGGCGCGTGCGGGCCGCCGACCTCGGGGCCCTCGTCCCAGTCGAAGCCCAGCCAGCGCATCGAGTCGAGCAGCTGCTGGTACGACTCCTCTGAGTCGCGGGCCGCGTCGGTGTCCTCGATGCGGAAGACCAGGGTGCCCTGGTGGTGCCGGGCGAAGGCCCAGTTGAACAGGGCGGTGCGGACCAGGCCCACGTGGGGGTTACCGGTGGGCGAAGGACAGAAACGTACGCGGACGGGTGCGCTAGCCACGCTTGACAACCTTGTTGGTGAGAGTGCCGATGCCTTCGATGGTGACGGCGACCTCGTCGCCGACGGTGAGCGGCCCGACGCCTGCCGGGGTGCCCGTGAGGATCACGTCGCCGGGGAGCAGCGTCATGGCCTCGGAGAT
This sequence comes from Streptomyces sp. RP5T, assembly GCF_003933965.1. Lineage (GTDB taxonomy): Bacteria > Actinomycetota > Actinomycetes > Streptomycetales > Streptomycetaceae > Streptomyces. The sequence continues at coordinate 15,080 of NZ_RSAJ01000015.1, read as the reverse complement.
GTTGACGATCAGGTCCTCGATGGAGTGGATCATCTCGCTGGTGCGGCCGAGCTGGCGTTGTTCGCCGTTGACGGTGAGCTGGATCGTCAGGTCGGCGGCCGTCTCCAGGGACAGGTCCGTCTCCACCCAGGGGCCCAGCGGGCAGGAGGTGTCGAAGCCCTTGGCCCGGGCCCACTGCTTCTCGCGCTTCTGGACGTCCCGGGCGGTGATGTCGTTCGCGCAGGTGTAGCCGAAGATCACGTCCTTGACGCGCTCGCGCGGGACCTCGCGGCACATGCGGCCGATGACGACGGCCAGTTCGGCCTCGTGGTGGACGTCCGCGGAGAAGGACGGGTACTGGATCTCGTCGCCGGGACCGATCACCGAGGTGGAGGGCTTGAAGAAGGCGAACGGGACGTCCGGGACGTCGTTGCCGAGTTCCTTCGCGTGGTCGGCGTAGTTGCGGCCGTACGCCACGACCTTGTTGGGGAGCACCGGCGGCAGCAGCCTGACCTTGCTCAGCGGGACCTTCGTACCGGAGAGCTCGAAGTCCGCGAACGGGATGCCCTTGATGATGTCGAGGACGAGCTCGTCCGGCCTGTCGCCCTCGACCGCGCCGAAGGCGACGTTCCCGTCGATGGAGAATCTGGCGATGCGCACGGGATCTGGGCGCCCCTCTACTCGGCCGGCTGGAGTCTGACGCTCCAGGCTAACGCGGGGAGGGGTCGGTGCCTCGCGCGATACGCCCGGGTCACCTGCCGGAAGGGCGGTGATCCGGGCGCGCTACGGTTGCTCGGCCTGGTCGGCCCACCCGGCCTACTTGGCCGCGGAGACCGGGATCTCCATCAGGACCGTGCGACGGGGGTTGGCGGTCTGGGCGGGGAGGTCGAGCGGGTGCTCCTGCTGCTCCGGGGTCTGCAGGGCGTCGGCGTCCTCGAGGTGCGCCAGCGTCGTGCGCCGCGGGTTGGCAATGTTGCGGAACATCATCGTCGTCTTCACGGTTGTACTCGACCTCGGATGTGGTGGTGGGTTGGGCAGTTGGGGCCTTCTTGTAAAGCGTCAGGCTAAACATGCCATTCCCCTCCGAACTCACGAAGACCCCGTGATCTGCGTGTGAGTTTGCTCACTGACCTAGCGGCAAACCGGACAATTCACGGCCGCAACCCACCCTAACGAAACGGACATTGACCCCCTGAAGCCCTCATTCCGCTCCTGATCATGGCGACTGGGACACCAGCCCCCTGGGGGAGACTCGCGGACCTATGTCCGATATGGACGAGAAAGCTTTCCACGCCCCGTGACCCGGCCACCACGAGGTGTCACGTAGGTCACGGTCTGACCCTCATACCTTGTTGGAGATCCTGCACTGTGCTGGAATTCCACGGACCGCCGCGGGATCGAACCGGCGCACAGGGGGCGCAGAGAAGCGCCGAGCGGCGGTGAGAAGGGGGAGCCAGCGCCGGTCACTCACGACCATCCGGGGTGCGTATTCAGGGCGCTCCCCACAACGCCGACACCGTGCTCCGCCGTTCTGCGGAGGAGCGCCTGGTCCAGAGGTTGCGACGCTAGTGCAGGGACGTTTCAAGAGGGATGGCAGCGCTTCGGCCGAGCCGGAGCGGCACGGCGGGACTGGCCCCAATGTCGGCAGTTCCTCCCCCCAGCACGCCCAGAACCCGGGCCCGGCACCGTCGGCCGACGGTGGTTCCGGCCCCGGTCGCCTCGGCACGTCGGCGTCCTCGGGCCCGGACGTCACGCCGACGGTGAAGCCCCCGAAGGGCCCGAGCGGCCCCGGGTCGCGCATAGCCCTGCGCAACTGGCGCATCTCCACGCGCCTGGTGTCGCTGCTCGCGCTCCCCGTCGTGGCGGCCACCTCGCTGGGCGCGCTGCGCATCAACGACTCCATGGACGACATCCAGCAGCTCGACAACATGAAGCTGCTGACGGAGATGACCAAGCAGGCCACCGAGCTGGCGGCCGCCCTCCAGGAGGAGCGCGACCAGTCGGCGGGCCCGCTGGCGCACAACTCCACGGCGAGCAACATCACGGTCAAGGGCTTCCGCAGCAAGACGGACCGGGCCGCGACGAACTTCATCAACGCCGCCGAGGAGATCGACACCTCCAGCAAGGACGGCAACCTCCAGGGTGTCCGCGACAGCCTCGTCGGCCTGGTCCGCGACCTGGACACGCTCAGCAAGATCCGCAGCGACGCCTACGAGACCCAGGGCAACGCGACCCAGACGGTGGAGTCCTACCACCGGCTGATCACCCACCTGCTGGACCTCTCCCAGGACATGGCCGAGGCCACCAGCAACCCGGACATGATCCAGCGCACGCGTGCCCTGGCGGCCTTCTCCTCCGCCAAGGAGTACGCCTCCATCCAGCGCGCGATCCTCGCCGCGGCCCTTCCGGCCAACAAGACGACCGTGGGCAAGCTCACCGAGAACGACCGGCTGTACGCCCAGGGCGCCCTGGAGAGCGAGGAGTCCGAACTCAACAGCTTCCGGAGCATCTACGGCGACGACGGCGCCGAGGAACTCCTCAAGCCCATCGAGGACGGCAGCTCCACCATCGAGGCCGCCGACCAGTACGCCGGCCGTGCCTTCGGCCGCCCGGAGGGTCTGGCCGACCTGGACCGGCGTTCCTACAAGGACTGGGTCGACGACAGCTCGACCAAGATCCTGGAGATGGGCCGCATCGAGCACACGCTGCTCGAGGACATGGAGCAGAAGGCCCGCGAGCTGCGCAGCGCCACCGAGCGCGACGCGATCATCGCCGGTGCGCTGATCCTGATCGTGCTCGGTGTCTCCCTGGTCGGCGCCTTCGTCGTCGCCCGGTCCATGATCCGCTCGCTGCGCCGCCTGCAGGAGACCGCCACCAAGGTCGCCCAGGACCGCCTGCCCGAGCTGGTCAAGCAGCTGTCCGAGTCCGACCCGCAGGACGTCGACACGTCCGTGGAGTCGGTCGGTGTGCACTCCCGGGACGAGATCGGCCGCGTGGCCGCGGCCTTCGACGACGTGCACCGCGAGGCGGTCCGCCTCGCCGCCGAGCAGGCCCTGCTGCGGGGCAACGTCAACGCGATGTTCACCAACCTCTCGCGCCGCTCCCAGGGCCTCATCCAGCGTCAGCTCTCGCTCATCTCCGAGCTGGAGTCCCGGGAGGCCGACCCGGACCAGCTGTCCTCGCTGTTCAAGCTCGACCACCTCGCGACCCGCATGCGCCGTAACGGCGAGAACCTCCTCGTCCTCGCGGGTGAGGAGCCCGGCCGCCGCTGGACCCGTCCGGTCCCGCTGGTCGACGTGCTCCGCGCCGCCGCCTCCGAGGTGGAGCAGTACGAGCGCATCGAGCTGGCCGCCGTGCCGACCACCGAAGTGGCCGGCCGCGTGGTCAACGACCTCGTGCACCTGCTCGCCGAGCTGCTGGAGAACGCGACCTCGTTCTCCTCCCCGCAGACCAAGGTCAAGGTCACCGGTCACGCGCTGCCCGACGGCCGCGTGCTGATCGAGATCCACGACACCGGCATCGGCCTCTCCCCCGAGGACCTCGCGGCGATCAACGAGCGGCTCGCCTCGCCGCCCACCGTGGACGTCTCCGTCTCCCGCCGCATGGGTCTGTTCGTGGTCGGCCGGCTGTCCCAGCGCCACGGCATCCGCATCCAGCTGCGCCCGTCCGACTCCGGTGGTACGACCGCGCTGGTCATGCTGCCCGTCGACGTCGCCCAGGGCGGCAAGAAGCCCCAGCCCAAGCCCGGACAGGGTGCCCCCGGCGCTCCCGCGGCGGCGCAGGCCGCCGCCGGTGTGGCCGCGGCCCGTCGGGGCGGCGGCAACGGCCAGGGCGGCGGCGCTCTCGGCGGTGCGCCCGGTGGTCCCGGCGGTGGCGCCCTCGGCGCCGGCGCCCCCTCGGGCGGACGGCTGAACGCCGGTCAGGGACCGCGGGCCGCGCTGCCCGGCAGTGGTCAGGGCCCCCGCTCCGGTGCGCCGGGCGGACAGCGCGGACCGCAGGGTCCGGGTATGCCTCCGCAGGGCCGGCCCGCTCCGGCGGGTGCCGGCTTCGGCGGCCAGGCGCCGGGTGCCCCGCAGGGTCTGCAGGCCGCGGGCACCAACGGTCCGGGCCAGGACGCCTTCAGCGCTCAGGACGCCTTCGGTGGCCAGGACGCCTTCGGCTCCCGGGGTGCCGTACCTTCGCAGCCGCAGGCCCCGGGCGCGGGCCAGGCCCCCGAGCCGCAGGGCCGGCGCCGTCGGCCGCAGCTGCCGGGCCGCGGTGGTCCCCGGGCCGAGCTGCCCGGCGGCAACCAGCAGCCCCGCACACCGAGCTGGAGCGACGAGAACGCGCAGCCGCCGGTGCCGCGCGCCTCGCTGGACGTCCCGCGCGGCCATGACGAGCAGGACCCCGCCGCCACGTCCCGCATGCCGCGGATCGAGGAGCACCAGGGTCCGGCGAGCACCTCCGAGTTCCCCCGCCCGGACTTCGACGCCCCGCAGAACACCGGCCAGTTCCCGCGGCCGGGATCGAGCGGTCAGCAGCACACCGGTCAGTTCCCGCGGCCGGGCTCCAACGGCCCGCAGGACACGGGCGAGTTCCCGCGTCCCGCCGCCAACGACCCGCAGAACACCGGCCAGTACGTACGCCAGGACGTCTTCGGCACCCCGCCCGGACAGAACGGCGGCCCGCAGACCGGTCAGTTCGCGACCCCGCAGGGCTACGACAACGGCTCCACGGGTCAGTTCGCGATGCCGGGCTACGAGGGCAGCTCCACCGGGCAGCACTCCCTGCCGGGCCGTCAGGACCCCTCGTCCACGGGCCAGTTCGAGCGCCCCCAGGTGAACGGCGCCGACTTCGGCGCCCCGCGGCCGCCCGTGCCGCCGCGTCCGCAGCAGCGGCCGGTCCGCCAGGAGCCCGAGGCGCTGCCGCCCGCGGGTCCCGGGGACGGCCGGACGCCGCTGTACGACACGCTGGAGACCAACTGGTTCCACGGCAGCCAGCAGCAGGGACAGGCGCAGTCGGCCAACGGCAACGGCTCCTCCCCCGCTCAGGCGCCGCGGCAGCAGGCTCCGGCCCCCCAGAGTTCCGCCGCCGCTCCGCAACGGCCCGCGGCTTCCGCGGCCTGGCGCAGCTCGCCGAACGACGACCTCGTCCGGCAGGCGGAGCGCGTCCGGCAGCCGGCCGCGGGCGGTGTCACCACCTCCGGCCTGCCGCGCCGGGTGCCCAGGGCGAACCTCGTCCCGGGTACGGCTCAGCAGCAACAGCACCAAAGCGGTCCTGCTGTCTCGCGTGCGCCTGACGACGTGCGCGGTCGGCTGACCAATCTCCGTCGGGGTATCGCGCAAGGTCGTCAGGTCGGCGGCAACGGCCAGACGGGCAGTTTCCCGAACCCCACTCACCAGCAGGAGCGTTAGTTGAGCCCGATGAGCCAGGCGGCACAGAACCTCAACTGGTTGATCACCAACTTCGTGGACAACACCCCAGGGGTGTCCCACACCGTCGTCGTGTCCGCCGACGGACTCCTTCTGGCGATGTCCGAGGGCTTCCCGCGCGACCGAGCCGACCAGCTTGCGGCCGTCGCGTCCGGGCTGACCTCGCTCACAGCGGGTGCCTCACGGATCTTCGAGGGCGGCAGCGTCGCCCAGACCGTCGTGGAGATGGAGCGGGGATTCCTCTTCCTCATGTCCGTCTCGGACGGCTCGTCGCTCGCGGTGCTCGCCCACCCCGAATGCGACATCGGCCTCGTCGGCTATGAGATGGCACTGCTCGTGGACCGTGCGGGAGCCGTGCTCACGCCCGACCTGCGAGCCGAGCTGCAAGGCAGTCTGCTCCACTGACCCCACCGGATCCACCCGTCTCACCAAATCACCGTCCGGCCGCCACAATCCCCCCACCGGCCTCACCAGACGGCTAGCCAGACCGACTTGCTGTCCCGCCCGGAGGATTCATGACCCCGCCCACCGCCTCTCATGATCCGTACGCGGAGCCGTACGAGGATGAGGGCGACCAGCCGCTGGTACGTCCGTACGCGATGACCGGCGGCCGGACCCGGCCGCGCTACCAGCTCGCCATCGAGGCCCTGATCAGCACGACGGCCGACCCGGCGGCGCTGATGGGGCTGCTCCCCGAGCACCAGCGCATCTGCCATCTGTGCCGTGAGGTGAAGTCGGTCGCCGAGGTCTCGGCACTGCTCGCCATGCCGCTCGGGGTGGCCAGGATCCTCGTCGCGGACCTCGCCGAGGCCGGACTGGTGGCCATCCACCAGCCGGGCGGCGACGAGAACAACGGCGGCGCTCCCGATGTGACGCTGCTCGAAAGGGTGCTCAGTGGACTTCGCAAGCTCTGACGCGGGGCGGGCCACCACCTCCGCGAAGATCGTGGTGGCGGGTGGCTTCGGCGTGGGCAAGACCACGTTCGTCGGCGCGGTCTCCGAGATCAACCCGCTGCGCACCGAGGCCGTGATGACGTCCGCGTCGGCCGGCATCGACGACCTCACCCACACCGGGGACAAGACGACCACCACGGTCGCCATGGACTTCGGCCGTATCACCCTGGACCAGGACCTGATCCTGTACCTCTTCGGTACACCCGGTCAGGACCGCTTCTGGTTCATGTGGGACGACCTCGTCCGCGGCGCCATCGGCGCGGTGGTCCTGGTCGACACCCGGCGCCTGGCCGACTGCTTCCCCGCGGTCGACTACTTCGAGAACAGCGGTCTGCCCTTCGTCGTGGCCCTGAACGGCTTCGACGGGCACCAGCCGTACGCTCCCGAGGAGGTCCGCGAGGCCCTGCAGATCGGGCCGGACGCACCCATCATCACGACGGACGCCCGGCACCGGTCGGACGCCAAGAGCGCCCTGATCACGCTGGTCGAGCACGCGCTGATGGCACGTCTGCGGTAACGCCCCGAAGACATGTCGACCAGCTCCCAAATCAACATCGTCATACGGCAGTTGTCGTAGATGTCCCGGAGCCGGCTGTGGCCTTGGACACGGTCGGCCCCGGTGTTCATAACGTTTCGGCAGAGGAATCGGATGGTACGGCCACGCGTGGTTGCCAAACGGTCTCACTGCGCTCACAACAGCCCCGCCATTTGGCGGGGCTCGCTCTTTATGACCGTTTTATCTGGGGCTTACATCACTCGGAATCCGCGCGTACCACTGTTTGGTGGTGCGCAGGCCGTCGTGCTGGAATGCCTGAACTGCCCAATAGTCAAAGACGTACTCACTAGTCGATGACGCACTGGGCTCTGAGAGACTGCGGCACAACGTAGGTGCCGACCCCTCCGAGAGGTTGTTGGTCGAGTGAGGCGAAGCAAGAACGGTCCCGAGCCGTCGGCCCGGGGCAACTTCACCCCGCCGCCGCGCGGAGCGGCGCCCGCCCCTGTGTCCGGTCCGGAACCGACGCCCGCGGCGACGTCCGGGGGCGGCCGGTTCTCCCCGCGCAACTGGCGGGTGCCCACCCGGCTGAACGCGATCCTGCTCATACCCGTGATCGTCGGCCTCGTCATGGGCGGCTTCCAGGTCAAGAGCTCGATCGACACCTGGCGCGAGGCCGAGGACGCGGAGAACACCGCGCGTCTGGTGCGGGCCTCCCTCAGCTACGCCGACGCCCTCTACAACGAGCGTGACAGCACCGCCGCCCCCCTGCTGAGCGGCGAGGGCCAGAACAACGCCACGGTGGTCGCCGCCCGCAAGAAGACCGACGAGGCCGCCGACGCCTTCAACCAGGCCGCCCAGAACATGCCGCAGAAGGCGGGCCTCAAGCGCCGTCTCCAGCTGTTCCGGGACGGTGAGGGGAACCTCCAGGCACTGCGCGCCGGCGCCTACACCTCCTCCAAGCTCACCGGTGTGAAGACCGAGGAGGGCTACACCCAGGTCGCGCACCCGCTGACGGAGTTCGCCAACGAGCTCGGCCTCGGCACCGGAAACATCACGAGCTACGGCCGTACCGTCTACGCCATCGAGCTCACCAAGGCGGCCCTGTCGCTGCAGCGCTCCATCGGCATGCACCTGCTGCTCAAGCCCGGTCCGGGGCTGAGCAGCTTCGCCAGCCAGAAGGTCGCCCTCTCCTCGTACGCGTACCTGGAGGGCATCGCCGTCGAGGAGTACATCGGCGGCGGCACCGAGGCCGACGCGGCGAAGCTCGACACCGCGAAGAAGCAGATCCAGACGGAGGGCGCGGCGCTGGCCAAGGAGGCCGCCGCCAAGAACCCGAACTACGTCCCGCCGCCGTCCAACCCCGTGGACATGGTCTCCGGCATCGCCCAGCTCCAGTCCATGGACAAGAGCGCCCGTGACGCGCTCGCCAAGGACGGCATCACCGCCGAGAACTGGTGGGCGGTCAACACCCTCAAGTACAACGCGTACCGCCAGATCGAGACCGACCTGGCCGACACCGCGGTGAACGAGGCCGCGAGCATCGCCGACAGCGCCAAGCGGGACGCGTTCATCGTGGGTGCCGCCGTCGTGGTCGCGCTGCTCCTCGCGTTCATCCTGGCCGGCGCGGTCGCCCGGCAGATGTCCCGCTCGATGCGCCAGCTGCGCAACGCCGCCTTCGGCATCGCCGAGCAGCGCCTGCCGATGCTGGTCGACCAGCTCTCGCGCACCGACCCCGGCCGGGTCGACACCCGGGTCGCCCCGATCCCGATCACCACCAAGGACGAGATCGGCGAGGTCGCCCGCGCCTTCGACCAGGTCCACCGCGAGGCGGTCCGGCTCGCCTCCGAGCAGGCCCTGCTGCGGGGCAACATCAACGCGATCTTCACCAACCTGTCCCGGCGCAACCAGTCGCTGATCGAGGGCCAGCTGACCCTGATCACCGACCTGGAGAACAACGAGGCCGACCCGGACCAGCTGGAGAACCTCTTCCGTCTGGACCACCTGGCGACGCGTATGCGCCGCAACGGCGAGAACCTCCTGGTCCTCGCCGGCGAGGAGCCCGGCCGTCGCTGGGACCAGCCGGTCCCGCTCGTCGACGTGCTGCGCGCCGCCTCCTCCGAGGTGGAGCAGTACGAGCGCATCGAGCTGTCCGGCGTCCCGGAGGCCGAGATCCACGGCCGCGCGGTCACCGACCTCGTGCACCTGCTGGCCGAGCTGCTGGAGAACGCCACCACGTTCTCCTCGCCGCAGACCAAGGTCCGCGTCACCGCGACCCGGCTGCCCGACGGCCGCATCATGATCGAGATCCACGACAAGGGCATCGGCCTGACCGCCGAGGACTTCGCGGACATCAACCACAAGCTGGCCAACCCGCCGACCGTGGACGCCGCGATCTCCCAGCGCATGGGCCTGTTCGTGGTCGGCCGGCTGTCCGACCGGCACGGCATCCGGGTCCAGCTGCGCCCCTCGGGCGAGCAGGCCGGCACCACCTCGCTGGTCATGCTGCCCGACGCGATCACTCACGGTGGCGGCGGCGAGCAGCAGCCGGCCGCGGACGAGTTCACCGTCTCGCAGATCATGCCCGAGCAGCAGCACTACCAGGGCGAGGACTTCAACAACGGTCTGCCCATGCGGACGGCCGCGGAGCTCGGCTTCGACGACAGCCGCTACTCCGAGGTCCCGGACGACATACGCGAGCTGGACCCGGTCGGCCGCTCCCTGATGCGTGAGGAGCGCCGCGCGGCGCTGGAGGCCCAGGGCCAGGACGAGCCGCCGGCCCTCCAGGGTCCGGAGCCGTCGTACACCGACGCGTTCGACCACAACGCCCAGCAGCAGACCGGCTACGACAACAGCCGCAACGGCTACCCGGAGCAGCAGCCCGCCGCCTACGACCAGCAGACGTCGTACGAGGAGGCGCAGCAGGCGCCGTACGAGGAGCAGCGGCAGACGGCGTACGAGGAGCCGAACCGTCCGGCGTACGAGGAGCCGTACTTCGCGCAGAACGGCGGCCTGCCGCAGAACGACACGTTCTCGCAGGGCGGCGGCTACCCGGAGCCCTCCTATGCGGAGCCGGTCCAGGAGGAGCCCGCGGCGGTGCCCGCGGCCGCCCCGGAGACCTTCTCGGGCTTCGAGGAGCGCCGCTACCAGGATGACTGGCCGCAGTCGGACGGTTACCGTAACGGCTACCCGGACCAGTACGCTCCGGAAGCGGAATCTGCGCAGGCCGCTGACGTGAGTGAGCGTGAGCGCGTAGGCTTCGACCGTCCGGGGCCGGCCCCCGCCTCCGTGGGTCACGAGCTGACCGACGCCGGGCTCCCCCGCCGTGGCTCCACCGGGAGCGGCGCGAACGGCTCGAACGGCACGCGGAACGCGACCCAGGAGTCGCCGGCCTCAGCGCCGGAGAGCAACGGCGGCGGCGACCTCTGGCGCTCGGCCAACGACGCGCGGTGGCAGCAGGCCTCCCAGCTCCGGAAGCCCAAGGCGGGCGGGGTCACCTCCTCCGGTCTGCCGCGGCGGGTACCCAAGGCCAACCTGGTCGAGGGAGCCGCCGAAGCCACCAACCAGGGAGGCCCACAGGTCTCCCGTGCCCCCGAGGACGTCCGGGGCAGGCTGAGCAACCTGCGCCGCGGTGTCCAGCGGGGCCGCAACGCAGGCAGTGAAACGAACGGCCAGGGCTTCGGCACTGGCAGCACCTACAACCAGGAGCGTTAGTGTGAGCCCGATGAGCCAGGCGGCGCAGAACCTGAACTGGTTGATCACCAACTTCGTGGACAACACCCCGGGGGTGTCCCACACCGTGGTGGTCTCCGCCGACGGACTCCTTCTGGCGATGTCCGAAGGCTTTCCGCGCGACCGAGCCGACCAGCTTGCGGCCGTCGCCTCCGGTCTGACCTCGCTGACCGCGGGTGCCTCGCGCATCTTCGAGGGCGGGAGCGTCAACCAGACCGTTGTGGAGATGGAGCGGGGATTCCTGTTCATCATGTCCATCTCCGACGGTTCGTCGCTCGCGGTTCTCGCACATCCGGAGGCGGACATCGGCCTCATCGGGTACGAGATGGCTCTTCTGGTGGACCGTGCCGGTACGGTCCTCACACCCGATCTGCGTGCGGAGCTCCAGGGCAGCCTGCTCAACTGACAGACAGACGGTGCGTTTTGGCGTCCCGGGGCCGTAAGGTTTCGGGACGCGGCTCCACACAGTGTGATGGGTGCCCGGCACAGTCGGAGGAGGAGAGAAAGTGGCAACACCCCCAGGTGGTTCATCTGGCAATTGGTCGTACGGCCCCGGTCAGGGCCAGAACGACGGTTCCCAGAACCCGAACCGCTACAACTTCCCCTCCACGCCCAGCCATCGGGGTCAGCAGCCGTACGCACCGCAGGGCCCCGGCCCGTCGCCGTACGACCAGCCGCCGGCCCCGCGCATCCAGCCCGTGCAGCCGCAGCGACGCTCCGAGCCGGCGCCCGCCGGGGCCTCGAACAACCCCCTGGTGCGTCCGTACGCCATGACCGGCGGCCGGACTCGCCCCCGCTACCAGCTCGCCATCGAGGCGCTGGTGCACACCACCGCGCAGCCGCACCAGATGCAGGGCCAGTTGCCCGAGCATCAGCGGATCTGCAACCTCTGCCGGGAGATCAAGTCGGTGGCGGAAATCTCCGCGCTCCTGACGATTCCTCTCGGCGTGGCCAGGATCCTCGTCGCCGACTTGGCGGAGGCGGGCCTGGTCGCCATCCATCAGCCCGGCGGCGACGAGAGCGCCGGCGGCCAGCCAGACGTGACACTGCTCGAAAGGGTGCTCAGTGGACTTCGCAAGCTCTAGCGGCGGTCCTTCCCGCTCCACCACCTCGGCGAAGATCGTGGTGGCGGGTGGCTTCGGCGTGGGCAAGACCACGTTCGTCGGGGCCGTTTCGGAGATCAACCCGCTGCGCACAGAGGCCGTGATGACGTCCGCGTCGGCCGGCATCGACGACCTCACCCACACCGGGGACAAGACGACCACCACGGTCGCCATGGACTTCGGCCGTATCACCCTGGACCAGGACCTGATCCTGTACCTCTTCGGTACACCGGGTCAGGACCGCTTCTGGTTCATGTGGGACGACCTGGTCCGCGGCGCCATCGGCGCGATCGTTCTCGTCGACACGAGGCGGCTCGCCGACTGCTTCCCCGCGGTCGACTACTTCGAGAACTCGGGGCTTCCCTTCGTGATCGCCCTGAACGGCTTCGACGGCCAGCAGCCGTACAACCCGGACGAGGTCCGGGAAGCGCTGCAGATCGGGCCGGACACGCCGATCATCACGACGGACGCGCGGCACCGGGCGGACGCGAAGTCCGCTCTCATCACGCTGGTCGAGCACGCGTTGATGGCTCGACTGCGGTAGGTACCCGGCTCTTGCGGCCACTGGGCTGCCACGGACGGTTGTGTGCCGTCTGCGGCAGCCCAGTGGCTTTGTCGCGCAGTTCCCCGCGCCCCTGAAACGCCTTGAGGGCCCCCTCTCCTTCGAGAGGGGGCCCTCAAGCGTCGTACAGGGCTCAGTGCCAGCTGTGCGGGGCGCGGAAGCCGCCCTCGCGCTCCAGGCGGCGCCAGCCGGCCCTGGGGCGGCCTCGGTGGGCCGGGGTCTCGGAGGGCTGAGCCGCGGCGCGAGCCAGCAGGATCGCCGTGATGGCGGCGACTTCCTCGGGCTCGGCGTGGCCCTTCTCGACGCGGATGTCAGGAGTGCTCATAGGTCACAGTCTCCGTGAGAGAGGTTTCCGCGAGGGTGTCGCGGAGGGTCCGCTGGGTTACTGCGGGGGGTTGCCGTGCTTGCGGGAGGGCAGGTCGGCGTGCTTGGACTGGAGCATCGCCAGGGACCGGATGAGGACCTCGCGGGTTTCCGCCGGGTCGATCACGTCGTCCACCAGGCCACGCTCGGCCGCGTAGTACGGGTGCATGAGCTCGGACTTGTACTCCTTGACCATGTGGGCCCGCATGGCCTCGGGGTCCTCGGCCTCCGCGATCTGCCGCCGGAAGATGACGCCCGCGGCACCTTCCGCGCCCATCACGGCGATCTCGTTCGTCGGCCAGGCGTAGGTGAGGTCCGCGCCGATGGACTGGCTGTCCATGACGATGTAGGCGCCTCCGTAGGCCTTGCGCAGGATCAGGGAGATCCTCGGCACGGTGGCGTTGCAGTAGGCGTACAGCAGCTTGGCGCCGTGCCGGATGATGCCGCCGTGCTCCTGGTCGACGCCCGGGAGGAACCCGGGGACGTCCAGGAACGTGACGATCGGGATGTTGAAAGCGTCACACATCTGGACAAAGCGCGCAGCTTTTTCCGATGCCTCGATGTCCAGGACACCGGCGAGCGTCGAGGGCTGGTTGGCCACGATGCCGACCACCTGGCCGTCGAGACGGGCCAGCGCGCAGATGATGTTGCGGGCCCAGCGCTCGTGGACCTCCAGGTAGTCGCCGTCGTCGACGATCTCCTCGATGACCTTGGCCATGTCGTACGGGCGGTTGCCGTCCGCGGGCACCAGGTCCAGGAGCACCTCGCCACGCCGGTCGGCCGCGTCCGAGGACTCCACGCGCGGCGGGTTCTCCCGGTTGTTCTGCGGGAGCATCGACAGCAGGTAGCGCACCTCGGCGAGGCACGTCTCCTCGTCGTCGTAGGCGAAGTGGCAGACGCCGGAGGTCTCGGCGTGCACGTCCGCGCCGCCGAGGCCGTTCTGGGTGATCTCCTCGCCGGTGACCGCCTTGACGACGTCCGGGCCGGTGATGAACATCTGGGACGTCTCACGGACCATGAAGACGAAGTCGGTGAGGGCGGGGCTGTAGGCCGCGCCGCCGGCGCACGGGCCGAGCATCACCGAGATCTGCGGGATGACGCCGGACGCCTTGGTGTTGCGCTGGAAGATGCCGCCGTAGCCCGCGAGGGCACTGACGCCCTCCTGGATACGGGCGCCCGCGCCGTCGTTCAGCGACACCAGGGGCGCCCCGGCCGCGATGGCCATGTCCATGATCTTGTGGATCTTCGTGGCGTGGGCCTCGCCCAGTGCGCCGCCGAAGATGCGGAAGTCGTGGGCGTAGACGAAGACCGTACGGCCCTCCACCGTGCCCCAGCCGGTGATGACACCGTCGGTGTACGGCTTCTTGGCCTCCAGGCCGAAGCCCGTCGCCCGGTGCCGGCGGAGCTGCTCGACCTCCTGGAAGGAGCCCGCGTCGAGGAGCAGCTCGATGCGCTCCCGTGCGGTCAGCTTGCCCTTGGCGTGCTGCGCCTCGGTGGCCTTCTCGCTGGGGCCGGCCAGGGCCGCCGCACGGATCTCGTGCAGCTCGGCCACGCGTCCGCGCGCGTCCGTCGGCTCGCCCGTCGACTCACTCGGCGCCTCATCCAAAACGGTCATGTAGTGACCTTACGAAGACCCGCGAGGAAAGCGAGCCGTCGACTCCTCACAGTCTCCGGCCCGTTTTCCTGGTGCGACCGAACAGAACCCTGGACGCAGGAGGGCGTTCCGACTGCTCAGGGGGCCTGCCCCTTGTAGGGGTCGTACAAAGTCAGGGCGTGAGAGCCACCTCACATCCATGCGAGGCGCATACCGTCCCCGGAGTGACACGCAGGTGCAGCAGACGGCCGGTGGCGAGCACCTCGACCGTGTCGTCGGTCCGTACGACCGAGCGCACGGGCCGGTTCCAGACGATCTCCAGCGGTTCGCCCGAACGGGTTGGCTCGGCGATGTGGAGCGTAGCGGTACGGCCGCGGCGGCGGATCAGCACGCTCGCTCCCGCGGACGCGGTGAGGGGGCCGGCCGTACCGGCCCGCCAGAAGTTCGCGGCGGTCAGGCCGAGGCGGTCGACGTGCACGGCCTGGCAGGCGCTGTCGTTGGCGAGGACCGACAGCCAGTGTCGGTCGGCGGCGCGGGCGGCGACGGTACGGCGGGACGCCCCGGGCATCAGGACGTAGGCGTAGCGGGCGTCCACGGGGTCGGTGCCGTGGTCGAGCCAGAGGGTCTGCCAGCGCCGGGTGCGCCGTTCGGTCGTACTGGAGGTGTTGATGTCGGACCAGGCGCCGGTGCGGTCCTCGCGCAGAGCGTGCAGGCCGTCGGAGACGAGCCAGCCTCCGTGCCCCTCCAGATGGGCCCAGCCCGGCCCCCGGACGAAGGACTGCGTGCCGCCCTCCCCCAGGTTGCGGTTGTCGACGACCGTCTCGACCGGGACGCCGTCGGCGCAGGTGATGCCCGCGCCGAGGCAGATCACCGCGTCCGCGACGCAGAAC
>NZ_RSAJ01000159.1 GCF_003933965.1 Streptomyces sp. RP5T | reverse complement strand
CCCCGACACGGCGTCCGCCCCCGGCCGCATCGTCCTGCTCACCACCAGCCACCGCGTCGCGCCCGGCCTGCTGTCCTGGCCCGCCTGGCAGGCGCTGCACGCCGCCGACCGAGTCCTGTGCGGGGACGGCGCCCACCCCCAGCTCCCCTATCTGCGCGAGGCCGGGATAGCGGTCGACGAGACCTCCCCGACCGCCGAGGAACTGGTGGGAGCATGCGCGGGCGGACACACGGTGGTCGTGGTGGCCACGGGCGAGGGCGAGCCGGTCCTCACGGACGGCCTGGCCCGCCTCGCCGGATCCGGACGTGTGCAGATGCCCGAGCTGGAGCTGCTCCCCGCCTCCTACGACCTGCCCGGCGCCCGGCTCCTCGACCTCGTCCAGGTCATGGACCGCATCCGTACCGAGTGCCCGTGGTCCTCCCAGCAGACCCACAAGGGCCTCGCGAAGTACGGCATCGAGGAGGCGTACGAACTCGTCGAGGCCATCGAGGAGGGCGACCGCGACGAACTGCGCGAGGAACTCGGGGACGTCCTGCTCCAGGTCGTCTTCCACGCCCGGATCGCCGAGGAGGACCCGGACACCCCCTTCTCCGTCGACGACGTCGCCGCCGGCATCGTCGCCAAGCTCATCCACCGCCACCCGCACGTCTTCGGCGACGAGAGAGCCGACACCCCCGAAGAGGTCAAGGCCCACTGGCTGCGCACCAAGGCGATAGAGAAGCAGCGCACCTCCGTGACCGAGGGAATCCCCCTCGGCCAGCCCGGCCTCGCCCTCGCGGCCAAGCTGGCGTCACGGGTGCGCACGGCGGGCCTGGACGTCCCGCTCCCCGGGACCGAGGGCATCGGCTACGAACTCCTCACCCTGGCCACGCGCGCCGAGGCGGAGGGCATCGACCCGGAGGCGGCACTGCGAGCTGCGGCACGGGCTTACCGGGATGCGATCCGGGAGGTGGAGGGCTGAGGGGGACCGTCAGCGCGGAGTGAATCGCACAGGGAGGTCCCTGAGACCCCGCATGATGAGACCTCCGCGCCAGCGCAGCTCGGAAGGGTCGGCAGCCAGCTGTAGCTCGGGCAGCCGACGCAACAGTGTCTCGAGCGCCGTACGGCCCTCAAGGCGGGCCAGCGGAGCACCGAGGCAGTAGTGGATGCCATGGCCGTATCCGAGGTGAGGGTTGTCGGGCCGGGAGAGATCGAGCGTGTCCGGCTCGGAGAACCGTGCCGGGTCGCGATCGGCGGCGGCCAGTACGACGAGCACCGGGTCCCCGGTGGCGATGCGCTGCCCTGCGAGGGTGAGAGGTTCGGTGGCGTAGCGCCAGGTCGCCATTTCCACCGGGCCGTCGTAGCGCAGTAGTTCCTCGATGCCGGTGTCGAGGAGTTCCGTCGCACCGCGCTCTATCGATTTCTGGAGGCGGGTGCGTTGCTCCGGGGTGCGAAGAAGCGCGTACACCCCGTTGCCGATCAGGTTGATGGTGGTCTCGAAACCGGCGAACAGGAGGACGAAGCACATGGCGGCAGCTTCGTTCTCGGTGAGGTGCTCGCCGTGGTCGGACGCCCGGATGAGTCCCGAGATCAGGTCGTCACCGGAGTCGTTGCGCTTGCGGTGGATGAGTTCGGCGAGATAGCGACGGATCATCTTGACCGACCGGGCGACGCCCCCGCGCGGTCCTCCCCCGTGCCTGATCATCATCCCCGCCCAGTCACGCAGCTCGTCCTGGTCCTCGCGAGGGACGCCGAGCAGATCACAGATCGCGTAGATGGGGAGAGGGAAGGCGAAGTCGTGGATGAGGTCGGCTTCACCCCGTTGCGCGAACCTGTCGATGAGACCGTCCGTCAACTCCTGTACCCGAGGAGCGAATTCCGCCACCCGGCGTGGAGTGAACGCCTTGGACACCAGTCTGCGCAGCCGAGTGTGGTCCGGTGGGTCGATGTTGAGCAGATGGGTCATGAGATTGGCGCTGCGCTCTCCCGGGATACCCGTCTTGTTCTTCCCGTGGGCGTCCTCGGCGTGGTGATCGGGATTCTTCGACAGCCGTCCGTCCGCGAGTGCTTGGCGCGCATCGGCATAGCGGGTCACCAGCCACGCCTCGACTCCGCTGGGCAGCCGAGTCCGCCGGACGGGGGCGTGCTCGCGCAGCCAGGCGTAGGCCGGGTAGGGATCGGCGGCGAACTCCCAGGTGAAGAGTTCGGGTCCGGTGTTCGGGAGCGTCACGACAAGACCGTATCCGTCGACCGCGCACGGGGTGCCTTGGGGACGAACTTCCTGAACGGCACTGGCGCAAGTTAAACCTGACACGCCCTCAACACTGTGATCTTCACGTGATCTACGCGGCATTAACTTGTGACAAGTGATCGAATCCCTATACGTTCACGGACCAGCGCGGTACCCCGCAACTTCTGCCGCGCGGTATCTGCTGTCGTGGGAAAGGTCCCCTCATGCTCTCCGGGAACGGTCGTCACCGTCGCCCCCGTCAGGCTCCGGCTCTCCTCGTGGCGGCCGGTGTGACGGGATCCGCCATCGCGATCCCACTGCTCGGGGCGACCGGGGCGAGCGCCGCCACCGGCACCACCTGGGACCGGGTCGCGGAGTGCGAGAGCGGCGGCTCCTGGAGTGAGAACGAGGGCAACGGCTACTACGGCGGCCTCCAGATGTCCCAGGAGAACTGGGAGAAGTACGGCGGTCTCGAGTACGCCAAGACCGCGGACCTGGCCAGCCGCAACCAGCAGATAGCCGTGGCCGAGAAGCTCCTCGCGGACCAGGGCATCGCCGCCTGGCCGACCTGTGGTCTGCTCGGCGGGCTCAGCAAGGACGCGAGCTCGGCCGACGTCGACACGGGCCTGGGGAGCGGTACCCCCTCGGCCTCGGCATCCGGATCGTCGGACTCGTCCAACTCATCTGGTTCATCCGATTCGTCTGGTTCATCCGGTTCCTTCGGGTCGGAGGGCTCCGAGGAGTCGTCCGGCCTCCTCGACGCGCTGGACGGCTCGTCCGCGACCCCGTCGCCGTCGACCACCCCCTCCAATGGGGACGGTGCGGCCAAGTCGGACAAAAAGAACTCCTCGGGATCCCAGGGCTCCGCGACGGAAGACGCGCAGCCCGCCGACACTTCGCCGGTGGTGAACCCGGAAGAGGACGAAGCGGACAAGTCCTGGCAAGAGGGCAGCTCTTCGGCCCTCGTCGACGTCGGCGCCCTCGGTTCCGGCAAGCACCGCGGCGACAGTGCCGAGGAGAACGCGACCAAGAGCGCGGCCTCGCCCTCGGCCGGCCGGCATGCCGCCGCCACCTACACCGTCCAGGCGGGCGACTCGCTCGCCTCCATCGCCGACTCCCTTGGCCTCGACGGCGGATGGCGCGCCCTCTACGACGAGAACAAGGACCGCATCGGGGCCGACCCGAGCAACATCGTCGCCGGTCAGACGCTCGACACAGGGGCTGAATAGGGTCGAAAAGGCCTGAAAAACAGCGGGAGTTCACGTCACACTTCGCACCGAATGTCCACTTTGGTGAAAGTGTGGGATGAGTCTCAGAAGCCCTGATCGTCTTTGAAATTCCGCGGAACGCATGTCTACGGTCGTGACCGCTCGGCAACCCGAGCCCCGTCTGTCGCAACGCCGAATCCTGCCAGCGGCCGTACGGGAACAGTCGTCGCGTCAAGCGCCGTAGGCAGGAGCGGGGGACCCAAGGTAAGCGCCGGGCCCAGCAGTTCACGCTGGACCGGCTTGGGGTGAAGCCGCGCAAGGAGCCGCAAGGCGCCGGGCGCGGCCGGGCAACTCAACCGGCCCGAACCCGACAGCTCACCTCGCAGGCGTCGGTGAGGGGATCCACCATGCTGTTTTCCGGCAAGGGCAAGCACCGTCGTCCGTCCAAGGCCACCCGCGCCGCCGCGCTCGCCGGTGTCACCGGTGTCGCCATCGCCGCCCCGCTGATGGCGGCCGGCAACGCCTCCGCCGCCACCGCCTCCGAGTGGGACGCCGTCGCCCAGTGCGAGTCCGGCGGCGACTGGTCCATCAACACCGGCAACGGCTACTACGGCGGCCTGCAGTTCTCCGCCTCCACCTGGGCCGCGTACGGCGGCACCCAGTACGCCGCGCAGGCCAACCAGGCCAGCAAGTCCCAGCAGATCGCGGTTGCCGAGAAGGTCCTCGCCTCCCAGGGCAAGGGTGCCTGGCCGGTCTGCGGCACGGGCCTGTCCAGCGCCACCTACAGCGGCGGCAGCAGCTCGTCCTCCTCGAACTCCGGCTCCTCCTCGAACACGAGCAGCCGTTCGACCGACGAGCAGAGCGCCTCCCGTTCGACCGACCGCCCGGCGGCCAAGAAGACCGTCACCACCCCGACCGGCAAGAAGGTCAAGAAGGGCGACGGCGAGTACAAGGTCGTCAAGGGTGACACCCTCAGCTCGATCGCCGAGAAGCACAAGGTCAAGGGCGGCTGGCAGAAGCTGTTCAAGCTGAACAAGGACATCATCGACGATGCCGACTTCATCTTCCCGGGCCAGCAGCTGCACCTGAAGTAGGGCCCAGCCGAACCACAGGGCCCTCACGGCCGTGTCCTTCAGGATGAAGGCATCGTGAGGGCCACCCCCCGTCCCCACAGGCTCCCCGCTCCGGTGCGTGTTCCCCCGTACGCACCGGAGCGGGGCTTTTTCATGCACCGCTGTCGGCGCGTCTTTGTTCAGTTCAGAAACAATTTACTCTCGGTTCTGTCCATGGGTCGGTCCACACGGTGGCCGATCCCCCGGAGGCGGTTAGGCTCGGTCTCGCAGAACCCACCGCGGTCCCGGCGGACCGTGTCACACCCCAAGAAGGAGATGCTCGTGCCGTCCATCGACGTCGTCGTAGCCCGGGAAATCCTCGACTCGCGAGGGAACCCCACCGTCGAGGTCGAGGTCGGCCTCGACGACGGCAGCACGGGTCGTGCCGCCGTCCCGTCCGGCGCCTCCACGGGGGCCTTCGAGGCCATCGAGCTGCGCGACGGTGACCCGAACCGCTACCAGGGCAAGGGTGTCGAGAAGGCCGTCCTCGCCGTCATCGAGCAGATCGGCCCGGAGCTCGTCGGCTACGACGCCACCGAGCAGCGGCTGATCGACCAGGCGATGTTCGACCTGGACGCCACGGACAACAAGGGCTCGCTCGGCGCCAACGCCATCCTCGGCGTCTCCCTCGCCGTCGCCCACGCCGCCTCCGAGGCCAGCGACCTCCCGCTCTTCCGCTACCTGGGCGGCCCGAACGCGCACCTGCTCCCGGTGCCGATGATGAACATCCTGAACGGCGGCTCGCACGCCGACTCCAACGTGGACATCCAGGAGTTCATGATCGCCCCGATCGGCGCGGAGTCCTTCTCCGAGGCGCTGCGCTGGGGCACCGAGGTCTACCACACCCTCAAGAAGGTCCTGAAGAGCAAGGGCCTGTCCACCGGCCTCGGCGACGAGGGCGGCTTCGCGCCGAACCTGGAGTCCAACCGCGCCGCCCTGGACCTCATCCTGGAGGCGATCAAGGAAGCCGGCTACATCCCCGGCGAGCAGGTCGCCCTGGCGCTGGACGTCGCCGCCTCCGAGTTCTACAAGGACGGCAAGTACCAGTTCGAGGGCAAGGACCGCTCCGCCGCCGAGATGACGGAGTACTACGAGGAGCTCGTGGCGGCCTACCCGCTCGTCTCCATCGAGGACCCGCTGTTCGAGGACGACTGGGCCGGCTGGAAGGTGCTCACCGACAAGCTCGGCGACAAGGTCCAGATCGTCGGCGACGACCTGTTCGTCACCAACCCGGAGCGTCTGGCCCGCGGCATCGAGGACGGCGCCGCCAACGCGCTGCTCGTCAAGGTGAACCAGATCGGCTCGCTCACCGAGACCCTCGACGCCGTCGAGCTCGCCCAGCGCAGCGGCTTCAAGTGCATGATGTCCCACCGCTCCGGCGAGACCGAGGACGTCACCATCGCCGACCTGGCCGTCGCCACCAACTGCGGCCAGATCAAGACCGGCGCCCCGGCCCGCTCCGAGCGCGTCGCCAAGTACAACCAGCTCCTGCGCATCGAGGAGATCCTCGACGACGCCGCGGTGTACGCCGGCCGCA
The DNA here is from genome assembly GCF_003933965.1 of Streptomyces sp. RP5T. GTDB lineage: Bacteria > Actinomycetota > Actinomycetes > Streptomycetales > Streptomycetaceae > Streptomyces. The sequence continues at coordinate 10,021 of NZ_RSAJ01000159.1, read as the reverse complement.
GCGCCTTCCCGCGCTTCAAGGGCTGACCCCGGCAGGGCTAAGGCTGAGCCAGTCGTACGTACGTCCCCGTACCGGTCCCGTACCGTGTGCGGGGACGTACGCACGTAGAAGGGGAGGCGGAGAGCCGATGGCCGTGAAGGACCGGGACCGTTTCTCCACCACGACCAGGATCAGGCTGCTGGGCGAGCAGACGGCGGCCCGCGTCTACCGGTCCCAGACCAGACGGCAGGCCCGCCGCTCCCGGCTGACCGGCCGGGCCGCGCTGCTCGCGCTCGTGCTGTGCACGCTGGTGGTGGCGCTGGCGTACCCGATAAGGCAGTACGTCTCCCAGCGCGCCGAGATCTCCGATCTCCAGCAGGAGAAGGCGCGGGCCGCCGAGCGGGTCGAGAAGCTGCGCGACCTCAAGGCGCGCTGGCAGGACGACGCCTTCGCGGAGCAGCAGATCCGGCAGCGGCTGCACTATGTGATGCCGGGGGAGACGGGCTTCATCGTCGTCGACCCGGACGCGGCGAGGCAGTCCCGCACCGATCTCGGGGCGGCCGACCGTCCCTGGTACTCCAACGTCTGGGACGGGGTCGACAAGTCCGACGCCTCCGACCAGTGAACCGACCGATGGACCGATAGAAAGACAGGCATGGAAACGCCTCCGCCCTCCACCCCGCGCACCGAGCCGACCGACGCGGATGTCGAGGCCTTCAAGCAGCAGCTCGGCCGGCCGCCGCGCGGACTGCGCGCGATCGCGCACCGCTGCCCCTGCGGACAGCCGGACGTGGTGGAGACGGCCCCGCGCCTCCCCGACGGCACGCCCTTCCCGACGACGTACTACCTGACGTGCCCGCGCGCCGCCTCGGCGATCGGCACCCTTGAGGCGAACGGCGTCATGAAGGAGATGACGGAGCGGCTGCAGACCGATCCGGAGCTCGCCGCCGCCTACCGGGCCGCGCACGAGGACTACATCGCCCGCCGGGACGCCATCGAGGTCCTGGAGGGCTTCCCGAGCGCGGGCGGCATGCCGGACCGGGTGAAGTGCCTGCACGTCCTCGTCGGCCACTCGCTGGCGGCCGGCCCGGGCGTGAACCCGCTGGGCGACGAGGCGATCGCGATGCTGCCGGAGTGGTGGCGCAAGGGCGCCTGCGTGACCCTCACCGAGCAGCAGGAGGACACCCCGTGACCCGCGTGGCCGCCGTCGACTGCGGTACGAACTCCATCCGGCTCCTCGTCGCGGACTGCGACCCCGAGACCGGTGAACTGGTCGATCTGGACCGCCGCATGACCATCGTGCGACTGGGGCAGGGGGTCGACCGGACCGGGCGGCTCGCGCCCGAGGCGCTGGAGCGGACCTTCGCCGCGTGCCAGGAGTACGCGGCGGCCGTCAAGGAGCACGGGGCCGAGCGGCTGCGGTTCGTCGCCACCTCCGCCTCCCGGGACGCGGAGAACCGGGACGAGTTCGTGCGCGGGGTCCTCGACATCCTCGGGGTGGAGCCCGAGGTCATCTCCGGGGACCAGGAGGCCGAGTTCTCCTTCACCGGGGCGACCAGGGAGCTCCGGGGCAGCGACCGGCTGGACAAGCCCTACCTGGTGGTGGACATCGGCGGCGGGTCCACGGAGTTCGTCGTGGGCGACGACCATGTGCGCGCCGCACGGTCCGTGGATGTCGGCTGTGTGCGGATGACCGAGCGGCACCTGGTGCGTGACGGCGTCGTCGCCGACCCGCCCACCGAGGCGCAGATCACCGCGATGCGGGCCGACATCGAGGCGGCTCTCGACCTCGCCGAGGAGACCGTGCCGCTGCGCGAGGCGCGCACGCTGGTGGGGCTCGCCGGGTCCGTCACCACCGTGTCGGCGATCGCGCAGGAGCTGCCGGAGTACGACTCCGAGGCCATCCACCACTCCCGGGTCTCCCGCGAGCGGGTGCGGGAGATCACCGAGTGGCTGCTGCGCTCCACCCACGCCGAGCGCGCGGCCGTGCCCTCCATGCATCCGGGGCGGGTGGACGTGATCGCGGCCGGGGCCCTCGTCCTGCTCACGATCATGGAGCGGATCGGGGCCGAGGAGGTCGTCGTGAGCGAGCACGACATCCTCGACGGCATCGCGTGGTCCCTCGTGTAGGCCCGGTCGGGCACCTCTGCTGAGCAGGCAGAACAACGTATGAGCGTCTCTGAGGGGCCCTTCGGGGCCCCTCTTCGGCGTGGCGGCCAGAAAGTTCGTGAAGTTCTTCACAAGGAATTCGGTCCTGTCGGACGACGAATGTGGCCCGGTTGACCCTTCCGGGGGCCCAACACCCGTGTGAACACGTTCAAAACGGTGGGTTGCGGACCTCGGGCGAGGGGTCCGGGAGGGGCTCCGGAGGGGTCCTCACGGGAGGCTTTCCGGCACGGAGAGGCAGCTCACGCGGCATTGACAACGGAGATCCCTATACCGGGGTTCCCGTTGCGCGCCATGACCTGGATCACGCGAGTCGCGGAGGATAACACACACCCTCCATGAGCTTGTGAAGGGGCGCACGAGCTACCCCCCCGGGGCGGGTGGATACTCGATGCCATGAGCACCACGGAGCGTCCCAGGATCCTCGTAGTAGGCGGTGGGTACGTAGGCCTGTACGCAGCTCGGCGCATTCTCAAGAAGATGCGCTACGGCGAGGCGACCGTCACGGTCGTCGACCCCCGGTCGTACATGACCTACCAGCCCTTCCTCCCCGAAACCGCCGCCGGCAACATCTCCCCGCGCCACGTCGTCGTCCCGCTGCGACGCGTGCTGCCCAAGGCGGAGGTTCTCACCGGCCGGGTCACCACCATCGACCAGGACCGCAAGGTCGCCACGATCGCCCCGCTGGTGGGCGAGGCGTACGAGCTGCCTTTCGACTACCTGGTGATCGCGCTCGGCGCGGTCTCCCGCACCTTCCCGATCCCCGGCCTCGCCGAGCAGGGCATCGGCATGAAGGGCATCGAGGAGGCCATCGGCCTGCGCAACCACGTGCTTGAGCAGCTCGACAAGGCCGACTCCACGACCGACGAGGAGATCCGCCGCAAGGCGCTCACCTTCGTCTTCATCGGTGGTGGCTTCGCGGGTGCGGAGACCATCGGCGAGGTCGAGGACATGGCCCGTGACGCGGCCAAGTACTACACCAACGTCTCGCGCGAGGACATGCGGTTCATCCTCGTCGACGCCGCCGACAAGATCCTTCCCGAGGTCGGTCCCAAGCTGGGCCAGTACGGCAAGGAGCACCTGGAGAGCCGGGGCGTGGAGATCTACCTCTCCACCTCGATGGACTCCTGCGTCGACGGCCACGTGGTCCTGAAGAACGGCCTGGAGGTCGACTCCAACACGGTCGTCTGGACCGCCGGCGTCAAGCCCAACCCGGTCCTCGCCCGCTACGGCCTCCCGCTGGGCCCGCGCGGTCACGTCGACACCGCCCCGACCCTCCAGGTCCAGGGCACCGACTACATCTGGGCCGCCGGTGACAACGCCCAGGTCCCGGACGTCGCCGCCCGCAAGGCCGGCGTGGAGAACGCCTGGTGCCCGCCGAACGCCCAGCACGCGCTGCGCCAGGCGAGGGTCCTCGGTGACAACGTGATCTCCGGGATGCGGGGCTTCCCGCAGAAGGAGTACAGCCACTCCAACAAGGGTGCTGTCGCGGGTCTCGGCCTGCACAAGGGCGTCGCGATGATCGTCATGGGCAAGATGAAGATCAAGCTCAAGGGCCGTCTCGCCTGGTACATGCACCGCGGCTACCACGGTCTGGCCATGCCGACCTGGAACCGCAAGATCCGTGTCTTCGCCGACTGGACCCTCGGCATGTTCCTCAAGCGCGAGGTCGTCTCCCTCGGCGCCATGGAGAACCCGCGCGAGGAGTTCTACGAGGCCGCGCGTCCCGTGCCGGCCGCCGAGCCGAAGAAGACCGAGGCGAAGGCCTCCTGACCCGCCCCGGTCGCTGAACGAACCGAAGGGCCCCCTGCCATCCGTGGTGCAGGGGGCCTTTCGGGTTCTTCCGGGACTGACCACGACCCTTCGGTTGTTTACCAAGGTGGACAAATCCGGGATCCTCGTCACGGAGGTGTGGGTCATGGCGGATGCCGCACTGCGGCTGAAGAGTCTGCTCGAACAGTTGCTGGGAGCCGAGCTCCCCCTGCGGATCCGGGCCTGGGACGGTTCGCGGACGGGCCCGCCCGGCGCGCCCGCCCTGGTCGTGCGCAACCGCCGCGCGGTGCGGCGGTTGCTGTGGAAGCCCGGCGAACTGGGCCTGGCCCGCGCCTGGGTCGCCGGGGACCTCGACATCGAGGGCGACTTCTACGCCGCCCTCGGCCTGCTCTCCGGCCTGGTCTGGGAGCGTGCGGACACCCGCTCGGCCCTTGCGGTCCTGCGCGACGCGCCGAGCCGCGCCGCGCTGCTCGGGCTCGTCCGGCTCGCCGGGCTGCCGCTGCACCCGGCCCCGCCGCGCGAGGAGATCCGCCGCACCCGCGGCCGGGTGCACAGCAGACGCTCCGACAAGCGCGCCATCAGCCACCACTACGACGTAGGCAACGCCTTCTACGAGCTCGTCCTCGGCCCGTCGATGGTGTACTCGTGCGCCTACTGGCCGGACCCGGACGCCACCCTCGAACAGGCCCAGCACGACAAGCTCGACCTCGTGTGCCGCAAGCTCGCGCTCCAGCCGGGCCAGCGGCTCCTGGACGTCGGCTGCGGCTGGGGCTCGATGGCGATCCACGCCGCCCGCGCGTACGGCGTGCGCGTCGTCGGCATCACCCTCTCCCAGGAGCAGGCCGCCTACGCGCGCAAGCGCGTCGCCGACGCCGGACTGACCGACCGCGTCGAGATCCGCGTACAGGACTACCGGGACGTGGCCGACGGGCCGTACGACGCGATCTCCTCCATCGGCATGGCCGAGCACGTGGGATCGGAGAAGTACCTGGAGTACGCCCAGGACCTGTACGGGCTGCTCGCGCCCGGCGGACGGCTGCTCAACCACCAGATCGCCCGGCGCCCGCTGCCCGACGAGTCGGCCTACGCCCTCGACGGGTTCATCGACGCCTACGTCTTCCCCGACGGCGAGCTCGCCCCCGTCGGCACCACGGTGACCCAGCTGGAACGGGCCGGGTTCGAGGTGCGGGACGTCGAGTCGCTCCGCGAGCACTACGCCCTCACCCTGCGCCGCTGGGTCGGCAACCTGGAGGACCGGTGGGAGCGCGCGGTCCGGCTGACCGGTCCGGGCCGGGCCCGGGTCTGGCGCCTCTACATGGCCGCCTGCGCCCTCGGCTTCGAACACAACCGCCTCGGCATCAACCAGGTCCTGGCCGTCCGCACCCCCGACCCGGGCCGCTCCGGGATGCCGTTGCGCGCCCGCACCTGGAACTGAGCACACACCAAGGGCCCGCCACCCCCTCCGTGACGGGCCCTCAGGTGCCGTACCGCTACTCGGCCTTGATGGCCGCCAGCATGTTCATGCGCGCCGCCCGGCGGGCCGGCCACAGCGCCGCGAGGATGCCGACCGTCGCCGCGAGGAGCAGGAAGACCGCCATCCGGGCCCAGGGCAGGACGAGTTCGTACGTCGCCATCTTCGCGCCGAGCAGCTCACCGGCCGCCCAGCCGAAGAAGACGCCCAGCCCGATGCCGAGGACTCCGCCGAACAGGGAGATGACCAGCGACTCCAGACGGACCATCCGCTTGATGCCCTTGCGGTCCAGGCCGATCGCGCGGAGCATGCCGATCTCCTGGGAGCGCTCGAACACCGACATGGCCAAGGTGTTGATGACCCCGAGGACCGCGACGATCACCGCCATGGCCAACAGGCCGTAGAGCATGTTCAGCATCAGCGTGAACATCTGCGCGATGGACTCGGACAGGTCCTTCTTGTCCTGCACCTTGATGGCCGGGTTGGAGCCGAGGGCCTTCTCCAGCCGGTCCTTGGTCGCGTCCGAGGCGCCGTCGGAGGTCTTCAGCATGACCTGCATGTCGGACAGGTCGCTCAGGTGCGGGTCGAGGGTGGCCGTGTCGACCATGATGCCGCGGATCAGCTCGTTGCCCTCGTAGATCCCGGAGACCGTGAGCTGCTGCGCCTTGCCGTCCTCGTAGTGCGCGGTGAAGGCCGAACCGGCCTTCCAGCCGCGGGACTTCGCGGTCTCCTGGTCCACGACGACGCGTGTGCCGCCGACCTCGAAGGCGCCGCTGTCGACCTTGAGGTCGGTCAGTTCACCGATCGCCGGGCCGTTGACGCCGGTCAGGAACTCGGTCTCGCCGTCGATGCGGGAGACCGCGTTGCGCAGCGGGCTGACGGCGGTGACGCCGTCGACCTTCGCCAGCTTCCGCTCGACGCCCGGGGAGAGTTCGTTGCCGTTCGCCATGGAGACGACGTAGTCCGCCCTGACGGCCGCCGACGCCATCTTGTCGATCGACTTCTGCAGGCTGCCCGCCATCACCGTCATGCCGGTGATCAGGGTGAGGCCGATCATCAGCGCGGAGGCCGTGGCGGCCGTACGGCGCGGGTTGCGCACCGAGTTCTGGCGGGCCAGCTTCCCCGAGACGCCGAAGACGCGCATCAGCGGGGCCGCCGCCGCGATCAGCGGACGGGACAGCAGGGGGGTGAGGATGAAGACGCCGATGATCAGCAGGACCGCGCCCAGACCCATGGGTGCCTGGCCGTCCGAGCCCTCCATCGTCGTGGCCGCCAGGACCACCGCCACACCCGCCCCGCTGAACAGCGCGCCCAGCGTGTTGCGCAGCACCAGCGACTTGGTCGTGGCCTTGGCGTGCACGCTGCTCATCGCCGCGACCGGCGGGATCTTCGCCGCCCGGCGGCCCGGGAGCCAGGCCGCCAGCATGGTGATCAGGACACCGACCGCGAGGGCCGCGCCGACGGTGCCGGGCGTGACGACCAGCGGGCCGTCGGGGACGGTCGCGCCGAACGTGCCCATGAGGGACCGGAGTCCGGCACCGATGCCGATGCCGGCCACCAGGCCCGTCACTGCGGCGACCAGGCCGACCACGAACGCCTCGATCAGCACCGACCGCGTGACCTGCCTGCGGGACGCGCCGACCGCCCGCAGCAGGGCCAGCTCCTTGGTGCGCTGGGCGACCAGCATGGTGAAGGTGTTGGCGATGATGAAAGTGCCGACGAACAGCGCGATGCCCGCGAAGACCAGCAGGCCCTGCTTGAGACCGCTCATCGAGGACGAGATCATCTCGGCCTGCTCGTCGGCGAGGTGCCTGCCGGTCTCGGTCTCCACCTGGCCCGCGGGCAGTGCCTTGTCCAGCGCGGCCCGCAGCGCGGTCTGGGAGGTGCCGGGGGCGGCCTTCACGTCGATCTCGTCGTACGTTCCCGGCTTGCCGAACAGCTTCTGGGCGGTCGCCGTGTCGAACAGCGCGAGGCTGCCGCCGGCCGCGACATTGCCGTCGTCGGTGGTGAAGATGCCGGTGACGACCGGCTTGAGCACCGGGCCGTCGATCGAGAGGCGCACGGTGTCGCCGACCTGGTAGCCGGATCGCCTCGCGGTCTCGGAGTCGATCGCGACCTGGTTCGCGCCGTGCGGCGCGGCGCCCTCGGCGAGCGGGTACCGGGGGTCCTTGTCCCCGTAGTAGTTGCCGCCCTGCGACTGGAAGCCGCCGCCGATGAGCTTGCCGTCCTTGTCGGCGATGGCGGTGAAGCCGCTGACGACACCGATGGCGTGCGCGGCCCCGGGGACCCCGGCGCTCTTGTCGAGCAGGGCCTGGGTCAGCTCGTGGCGCTTGCCGATCGTGTTGCCCTTGTCCTCGTCCCAGGTGGGGGTGACGGCGACGTCGACCTGGTCGAAGCCCTTGGCCGAACTCTTCTGGTAGGCCTCGGAGATGGTGTTGGTGAAGACGAGGGTGCCGGACACGAAGGCCACGCCGAGCATCACGGCGAGGACGGTCATGGCCAGCCTGGCCTTGTGCGCGAGTACGTTGCGCAGGGCGGTGCGGAACATCAGCTGGTGCGGCCCTTCGCGTCGAACTGCTTCATGAAATCAAGCACGTTGTCGGCCGTCGGCTTGTACATCTCGTCGACGATCCGGCCGTCCGCGAGGAAGACCACCCGGTCCGCGTACGCCGCGGCCACCGGGTCGTGGGTCACCATGACGACCGTCTGCCCCAGCTCCCGCACGGAGTTGCGCAGGAAGCCCAGGACCTCGGCGCCGGAGCGGGAGTCGAGGTTTCCGGTCGGCTCGTCGCCGAAGATGATGTCGGGCTTGGACGCCAGCGCCCGGGCCACGGCCACGCGCTGCTGCTGGCCGCCGGAGAGCTGGGCGGGGCGGTGGCTGAGCCGGTCCCGGAGACCGACCATCCGGATGACCGAGTCGAGCCACTCCTTGTCCGGCCTGCGGCCGGCGATGTCCATCGGGAGCGTGATGTTCTCCAGCGCCGTCAGGGTCGGCAGCAGGTTGAACGCCTGGAAGATGAACCCGATCTTGTCCCGCCGCAACTTGGTGAGCTGCTTGTCCTTCAGGGAGCCGAGTTCGGTGTCGCCGATGCGGACCGAGCCGGAGGAGAAGGTGTCGAGGCCGGCCACGCAGTGCATCAGCGTGGACTTGCCGGAACCCGAGGGGCCCATGATCGCGGTGAACTCGGCCTGCCGGAACTCGACGGTGACCCGGTCCAGGGCGACCACCTGGGTCTCGCCCTGTCCGTAGATCTTCGACAGATCCGTGGCGCGTGCGGCCACGGAGGTGGCCCGGCCGGCGATTGGTGTGGTGGTCACGGGATGGAACTCCTAGCGGGACGGCGTCGTTGAAGGACGTCTTCCATCGTGGTGGCCGCAGTCGCTCGTGTAGTCAGCCGCAGTCCTGGTTCCGAGGGCAGACTTCGGAGGGACCGCGGCGCGCGGTGTCATACCTGGGGATGACGGCGGCCCCTGATTCGGGGCGGACGCGGAGAACAGGTGGAGCGTCCTCGTTCGGGCGGTGAAATTCCGTCATTCCGCATGCGCGGCCGGATGCGGCGCGTAACGCTAGTGGCAAGTGCGGATGGCGTGTTCCACGGTCTGATGCACCCTCAGACGTCAATAAAATAAGACAACATCGGTCCGCCCGCCCGCTGTTCGGGGGACGCGTCCCGATAGGCTCGGAACCTCAAACGCGGAGCCCATGACCTGCCCGGATGGTGGAATGCAGACACGGCGAGCTTAAACCTCGCTGCCCCTTCGCGGGCGTGCCGGTTCAAGTCCGGCTCCGGGCACTTTCCCGCCCACGCGACGAGTTCTCCCGCGTGGGCCGGCGTCTCGTCGTCACCCTTCGTAGACGGTCAGTACGGCACCGTCGATCTCGATCCTGCGGCCGGCGCGCATGCCGTCGCGGCGCAGTGTTCTCAGGCAGGTGTGGAACAGGGGCAGCTCGTCCGCGTCCAGGACGGCGGCGGCCAGTTCCACGAGTTCGGTCACCGACTGGTCGGTCAGTACCTCGGGCAGCTCGCCGGAGAGCAGGACGACCGATTCTCCGGCGGGCCCACGGACCACTGCTGTGGCCGGCCCGCCATGCACGAACAACACATTCCCCCCTGGGAGCCCGGGGTCGTGCGGCTCTCGCTCCTCGGGCAGGACGAGAGACTAGCGGGGGAGTCCGGGGCTTTCGGCCACAGTCGAATTCTTTTGCCGACTCCACGGAAGAGTGAACATCCCCGGTCGAGGACCGCCGTTACCCGGCTCCTGGACGGTCACTTCCTTGGCCGGGCGTGGGGGGCTCGGGGCCGTGGACGTCCGCGGGCCGGTGGGGGCTGCTCGCGCAGTTCCCCGCGCCCCTGGGCGCCTGCGGCGGCCGGCGCGGGTCTGTCCGGGGCGGTCCGTCGCGGCGTGGGTGACCGCACCTGCCCAGGGGTGCAGGGGGCTGCGCCCAGCCCCCGACATCCGCAGCCGTCGGACGACGTCGCGAGACCTCACAGGCGCCCCGCCCGAGCCCGGCGCGGCTGCACCCGGGTACCCCCGGCGGGTGCCATTCGGGGGCATCCCGGGGAGGTCGGTCCTCGGAGCCGCCCGCAGGGCGTGGGGCCGGGCGGGCAAGGAAGGCCGCCTGTCAGGGGC
>NZ_RSAJ01000158.1 GCF_003933965.1 Streptomyces sp. RP5T | reverse complement strand
CCCCCGACCTGCCCACCCCCGACCCGGGTTACGACTCGAAGGTCATCCAGGTGCTCGCCTTCGCCCGCTCCCAGATCGGCAAGCCGTGCGTGTGGGGCGCGGCGGGCCCGGGGTCGTACGACAACTCCGGTCTCACCCAGGCCGCCTGGAAGGTCGCCGGCGTCTCGCTCCCCCGTACCGCCCTCGGTCAGGCGAGCGCCGGTACGGCGGTACCGCTGTACGCGATGCAACCCGGTGACCTCGTGTTCTTCCACGACGACTTCAGCCACGTGGGCCTGTGCACCGGCAACGGCATGATGATCCACGCGCCGGGCCCGGGGTCGGTCATCCGCGAGGAGTCGATCTACCCGACCGGCGAGTCGATCATCCGCGGCGCGGTACGGCCCGCCTGACCCACCGCACCCGTAGGCGCGAGGGCCCGTACGGGCCGCCGGTCCCCTGTTCCGGCGGCCCGTACGAGTCGTGGCCGGCGCTGCCGTCCCGGCGGGGGAAACAGGCGTAGCCGACGGGCCGCCTCCCCCACCGCGGCCCGCCGGAGCTTCCATGTGCTGGAGTACATCCGACAACGTCGATGTTGCTCGGATGAAGTGTGGGTCAGCGAGGTACTGGGCCGGTATGGGTACAACTGCGTATGAGCGGATGCTGTCGGTCGCCCTGGCCGCGCTTCACGAACGCGACCCTGAGCGGCTGTGGCCCCTGCTGGCGGCCGAGCTGCCGTTGCTGTGCGGCGGCGACGCCCTGATCTACAAGCTGGACAACTGGGACGAGCGCGAGGGCACGCTCGGGCTGTCCCCCGGCGCCGACACCGGGTTCGGCCCGCTGGGCGACGAGGAGACGAGCCTGCTGCGCGCGGGCTACCCGCTGGCCGGGCACTACGCGGGCCGGGCGGACCGGACGCCGGTCACGGCCCGCCGGGTGGCCGGCCGTGCCTGGTCGGGGAGCCCGACCGCCAAGCTGCTCGACGGCCTCCTCGACGTCGACCACGTGCTGGGGATCCCGCTGCCCCGCTCGACCACCCCCGTCACGGGGTGCCTGGTGTACCGCTCCGGGCGGGACTTCACCGACGACGAACTGCGGCTGGCCGAGCGGTTGCAGCCCCTGCTGGCCGCCGTGGACGAGCAGCGGCAGCTCCTGCGAAGGCTCCACGCCCCTTCCGAGGAGGCCGCCGACCTGGCGCTCACCCCCCGGGAGACGACCGTGCTGCTCCTGCTCGGCGACGCCCTGACCGCCTTGTCGATCGGGCGCAGACTGGGGATATCCGAGCGCACGGTCCATAAGCACATCGCGAACATCTACCGCAAACTGGGCACGCACGACCGCGTCAGCACGGTGCTGCACGCCCAGCGGCTCGGTCTCGTCCCTACGTCAGTGGGGTCCCGCCCTGGAGGCGTTCCAGGTCGGAGGGGCGGACCTGGATGACCAGGACGGCGATGAGGGCGGCGAGCACCGCGAAGATCGCGGCCACGACGAAGGCGGCCGAGACACCCGCGGTCAGCACCTCGTCGCCCCAGGATCCCGGGAGTTGGCCGGTACGGGCGAAGAGACGGCGCTCGGCCGGGGTCGCCTGGGCGAGGAAGCCCGGCACCTGCTTCTCGGCCTCGTTGGCGCTGGCCGTGCCGAACATGGTGACCAGGATGGACAGTCCCAGCGAACCGCCCACCTGCTGGGTGGCGTTGAGGAGTCCGGAGGCCGCGCCGGTCTCCGCGGCGGGCACGTCGGAGAGCGCCATCAGGGTCAGCGACACGAACTCCATGCCCATGCCGAGGCTGAAGACGAGCATCGGGCCGAGGACGCTGCCCGCGTAGGTGGAGTGGACGTCGGTCAGGGTCAGCCAGGCGAGGCCGCCGGCTGCGAGGATCGCGCCGCCCACCATGAAGGGCTTCGGGCCGTAGACGGGCAGGAAGCGCGAGGCGAGACCGGCGCCGAACGCGATGACCGCGCTGACCGGCAGGAACGCGAACCCGGTGGCCAGGGGGCTGAAGCCCAGGACGTTCTGCACGTAGAGCGTCAGGAAGAAGAACATGCCGAAGATCGAGGCGGCGAGGCAGAGCATGATGCCGTAGGTGCCCGCGCGGTTGCGGTCGGCGAACATGTGCAGCGGGGTGATCGGCTGCCGGGACCGCTTCTCGACCAGCACGAACAGCCCGAGCAGGACGACCGCGGCGGCGAAGGAGGCCAGGGTGAGGGCGTCCCGCCAGCCTTCCTGGGCGGCTCTGATGAACCCGTACACCAGCAGCACCATGCCCGCCGTGGCGGTCAGCGCTCCGGTGATGTCGAAGTGGCCGGGATGTCGCTCGGACTCGCGGATCCAGCGGGGTGTGGCGAGTGCGATGAGCAGGCCGATGGGGACGTTGACGAACAGCACCCACCGCCAGTTCAGCCACTCGACGAGGATTCCGCCGGCCAGCAGCCCGATCGCGCCGCCGCCCGCCGAGACCGCGGCGAACACACCGAAGGCGCGGTTGCGTTCGGGGCCTTCGCGGAAGGTCGTGCTGACCAGGGAGAGGGCGGTCGGGGAGGCGATGGCGCCGCCGACGCCCTGGAGGGCGCGCGCGGCGAGGAGTTGGCCCTCGTTCTGGGCGAGTCCGCCGAGCAGTGAGGCGAGAACGAACAGCAGCACACCGCAGACGAACATCCGGCGTCTGCCGAGGATGTCGCCGGTCCGGCCGCCGAGCAGCAGCAGCCCGCCGAAGGTGAGGGTGTACGCGTTGACCACCCAGGCCAGGCTGGTGGTGGAGAAGTCCAGGGAGCGCTGGATGTCCGGGAGCGCGATGTTCACGATGGTGATGTCGAGCACCACCATGAGCTGGCAGGACGCGATGACCAGCAGCGCCATGGTGTTCCCGCCCCCGCCGGAGTCCGGTGGGGTGATGCGTGGTGCAGAACTCGCCTGCGGGTCGCCGCTCATCATCTCCGTTCGACGGTACGCCCCCGCCGCGGCCGTCACCACCGGAGGACGTGGCACCCCCAGGCGTCCAGGGCCGCGAACAGTCCGCAGTCGCTCAGTTCGTCTCCGTCACGGTCGTACACCGCCCCGGTGAGCAGGTCGGTGGCCCGGCACGGGCGGCCTCTGAGGTCGTCCCACGGCAGGGGCAGCCTCGCCTGGGCGGGGCCGTCCGAGTCGTTGACGACGACCAGGTGGCGGGCATCGGCGTGCGTCCACGTCCAGGCGAGCAGGTGCCGGTGGGTGTCGTTGTCGGGCGGGCCCGCCGGGGTCAGCGGCCGCCAGTCGCCCCGGCGTACGGACGCGGCGGCGGGCAGCAGCCGGTCGTAGAAGTCGCGCAGGGGCTCATCGACGGGTTCCTGGGGCCGGCGCCGCAGGAACACCGGCGGCCGCACCCGGCGGCCCTCGAACTGGCCTTCGTGCCAGAGCGTGGCGCCGGGCAGGGTCGCTACGGTCACGGCCGCGGCCCGTCCCCGGTCGCCGGGCAGGGTGGCGGCGGCCCGTGGCTCGTCGTGGTTCTCCAGGAAGCGGACCAGACCGCGCTGGTACGAGGGGTCGGCGTCCAGGTGGGCGCGGACGGAACCGGCGTCCCCGTGCAGGAGGCGGTCGTAGAGGCGCTTGTCGTAGCAGTGGTCGAAGCCCTGCTGCTGGAGGGCGTGTTCGAGGTCCCAGTAGGCCTCGGCGACGAGGAGGAGATCGGGGTGGCGGGCCCGCACGCGCGGGATGACGTACGGCCAGAAGTCCTCGGCGGGTGTCGTGCCCGCCCGCTCTCCCCAGGTCTTTCCGAAGATGTCGTTCATCATCAGCATGGCCATGTCGCAGCGCACGCCGTCGGCCTGGTCGCCGATGGACACGAGGGTCGCGACGGTCGCCTCCCGCAGGGCGTCGCTGAAGGCGTTCAGCTGGACGACGTCCGGCCAGGGCGGGAAGTGGGGGTCGCGGCCGCGGGCGTAGATCCCTCCCCCGGCCTCGATGTGGTCGGCCGGTGCCCGGGCCAGGTCGTCGGCGGTGCCCCGCAGGAGGCGGTCGGGGTCCGAGGTGAGCCAGGGGTGGTCGGGTGCCACGTGGTTGGGGACGTGGTCGAGGATCAACCGGATTCCGCGTGCGGCCAGTTGCGCACGGGCGGCGGCCAGCCCTTCGGGTCCTCCGAGGGCGGCGTCGACGACGTAGTCGCGGACGCAGTACGGCGATCCGGCGATGTCCGCGTCGATGACGTCGGGGAGGGCCTCGTGGAAGGAGGCCATGAGCCCCGGGTCGCGCAGGGCGATCTCCCGTCCGGCCGGGCTGCGTTCCCAAACGCCCATCAGCCACACGGAGTCGAGGCCGGGCCGCGCGAGGCGGTCCCACACCTCGCCGGGCACGTCCCCGAGGGTGACCGGGCGACCGTGTCGGCGGCTCAACTCATCCAGCCAGACAGCGGTGTTGACCTCCAGGATCACCGTCATGACAGCGGTTCCTCCCTGTCGCCGGCGATGCCGTCCTCGGAGTACTCGCGGACGGTGCCCCACTGACGTTCGCTCAGGCACGGCCCCCGGCGTCGCCAGGGGACCGTGCCCGCGTCGGCCGGGCCGCAAGGGTGATGAGCTGTAGGGAAGCGGGCATCACCGTTGCGGCCGAAGGCTTCAGCCGATCTCGACCAGCAGGTCACCGCCTTCCACCTGCTGGATCTTGTTGATGGCGAGGCGGGAGACCCGTCCGGTCCGCGCGGCGGTGATCGAGGCCTCCATCTTCATGGCCTCGATGGTGGCGACGGTCGCGCCCGCCTCGACCTCGTCGCCCTCGCTGACCGCGAGCGTGACCACTCCGGCGAAGGGGGCGGCGACGTGGCCGGGGTTCGAGCGGTCGGCCTTCTCGGTGGCCGGGATGTCCGAGGAGGCGGCGACATCGCGGATCTGGATGGGCCGCAGCTGGCCGTTGAGCGTGGACATCACCGTGCGCATGCCCCGCTCGTCGGCCTCGCCGATCGCCTCCAGCGCGATGAGGAGCCGCACGCCGGGTTCGAGGTCGACGGCGTACTCCTTGCCCGGGCGCAGTCCGTAGAAGAAGTCCTTGCTGTCCAGGAGGCTGGTGTCGCCGTAGGACTGGCGGTGGGTCTCGAACTCGCGGGTCGGCGCGGGGAACAGGAGTCGGTTGAGGGTCGAGCGGCGGTCCTTCTCCAGGCCCTCGCGGTCCTCGGCGTTCAGGTCCTGGACCGGCTTGGCGTCGGCGCGGCCCTGGAGCGCCTTGCTGCGGAAGGGCTCGGGCCAGCCGCCGGGCGGGGTGCCGAGTTCGCCGCGCAGGAAGCCGATCACCGAGTCCGGGATGTCGAAGCGGTCCGGGGTCTCCTCGAACTCCTTGGGGTCGACCCCGGCGCCGACCAGGTGCAGGGCGAGGTCGCCGACCACCTTGGAGGAGGGCGTGACCTTCACCAGGTGCCCGAGGAGCCGGTCCGCCGCCGCGTACATCGCCTCGATGTCCTCGAAGCGGTCGCCGAGGCCGAGGGCGACGGCCTGGGTGCGCAGGTTGGAGAGCTGGCCGCCGGGGATCTCGTGGTCGTAGACCCGCCCGGTCGGGGAGGCGAGGCCCGCCTCGAAGGGGGCGTACACCCGGCGGACGCTCTCCCAGTACGGCTCCATGTCGCCGATCGCTCGCAGATCCAGCCCGGTCGGCCGGTCGGAGTGGTCGGTCGCGGCGACGATCGCGGAGAGGGAGGGCTGCGAGGTCGTCCCGGCCATGGAGGCCACGGCCCCGTCGACCGCGTCGGCGCCCGCCTGGATCGCGGCCAGGTAGGTGGCGAGCTGGCCGCCCGCGGTGTCGTGGGTGTGGATGTGCACGGGCAGGTCGAACTCGCGGCGCAGCGCCGAGACGAGCTTGGCCGCGGCGGGGGCGCGCAGCAGGCCCGCCATGTCCTTGACGGCCAGGACGTGGGCGCCCGCGTCGACGATCTGCTCGGCGAGGCGCAGGTAGTAGTCGAGGGTGTAGAGGCGCTCGTTCGGGTCGGACAGGTCCGAGGTGTAGCAGAGGGCGACCTCGGCGATCGAGGTGCCCGTGGCCCGTACGGCCTCGATGGCGGGGCGCATCTGGCTGACGTCGTTGAGGGCGTCGAAGATGCGGAAGATGTCGATGCCGGTCTCGGCGGCCTCCTGCACGAAGGCGTCGGTCACCTCGGTCGGGTAGGGGGTGTAGCCGACGGTGTTGCGGCCGCGCAGGAGCATCTGGAGGCAGATGTTGGGGACGGCCTCGCGCAGGGCGGCGAGCCGCTCCCACGGGTCCTCGGCGAGGAAGCGCAGGGCCACGTCGTAGGTGGCGCCGCCCCAGCACTCCAGGGAGAGCAGTTCGGGCAGGGTGCGGGCGACCGCCGGGGCGACCGCGAGCATGTCCTTGGTCCGCACGCGGGTGGCGAGCAGCGACTGGTGGGCGTCGCGGAACGTGGTGTCGGTGACGCCGATGGTCGGGGACTCGCGCAGCCGGCGGGCGAACCCCTCGGGGCCGAGTCGGGTGAGCTGCTGCTTGGAGCCCGCGGGCGGCTCGATGTCGGGGACACGGGGCAGCTTGGAGACCGGGTCGATCAGCTCGGGCCGCTCGCCGTGCGGCTTGTTGACCGTCACGTCGGCCAGGTAGGTCAGCAACTTCGTGCCGCGGTCGGCGGACTGACGGGCCGTCAGCAGGTGCGGGCGCTGCTCGATGAACGACGTGGTGACGTTGCCCGCCTGGAAGTCCGGGTCGTCCAGCACCGCCTGGAGGAAGGGGATGTTGGTGGCCACCCCGCGGATGCGGAACTCGGCGACGGCACGCCGGGCCCGGTTGACGGCGGTGGTGAAGTCCCGGCCCCGGCAGGAGAGTTTGACCAGCATCGAGTCGAAGTGGGCGCTGATCTCCGTACCGGCGTGGGTCGTTCCGCCGTCGAGACGGATGCCGGAGCCGCCGGGTGAGCGGTAGGCGCTGATGCGGCCGGTGTCCGGGCGGAAGCCGTTGGCGGGGTCCTCGGTGGTGATACGGCACTGGAGGGCGGCGCCGTGGAGCCGGATCGCCTCCTGGGAGAGGCCGAGGTCGGCGAGGGTGGCGCCGGCGGCG
This sequence comes from Streptomyces sp. RP5T, assembly GCF_003933965.1. Classification (GTDB taxonomy): domain Bacteria; phylum Actinomycetota; class Actinomycetes; order Streptomycetales; family Streptomycetaceae; genus Streptomyces. Next base: position 9,231 of record NZ_RSAJ01000158.1, on the reverse strand, counting down.
ATGCGCAGCTGGGCCTGGACGAGGTCGACGTCGGTGACCTCCTCGGTGACCGTGTGCTCGACCTGGATGCGCGGGTTCATCTCGATGAAGACGTGGTTGCCGTCCCGGTCGAGAAGGAACTCCACGGTGCCCGCGTTGCGGTAGCCGATCTCACGGGCGAAGCGGACGGCGTCGGCACAGATGCGGTCGCGCAGCTCCGGGTCGAGGTTGGGCGCCGGGGCGAGCTCGATGACCTTCTGGTGGCGGCGCTGCACCGAGCAGTCGCGCTCGTACAGGTGGATGACGTTGCCGTGGCCGTCGGCGAGGATCTGCACCTCGATGTGGCGGGGCTCGACGACGGCCTTCTCCAGGAAGACGGTGGAGTCGCCGAAGGCGGAGGCGGCCTCGCGCGCGGCGGCCTCGATGGACTCGCGCAGCTGGGCGGGGTCCTCGACCCGGCGCATACCGCGTCCGCCGCCACCGGCGACGGCCTTCACGAAGACCGGGAAGCCGATGCCGTCGGCGGCCCTGACCAGCTCGTCCACGTCGTCCGAGGGTGCCGAGGAGCCCAGGACCGGCACTCCCGCGGCGCGGGCGGCGGCGACCGCGCGGGCCTTGTTGCCGGTCAGCTCCAGGATGTCGGCGCTGGGGCCGACGAAGGTGATGCCCGCCTGTTCGCAGGCCCGCGCGAGCTCGGGGTTCTCGGAGAGGAAGCCGTAGCCGGGGTAGACGGCGTCGGCGCCGGCCTGGCGGGCGGCGCGGATGATCTCCTCGACGGAGAGATAGGCCCGCACGGGATGGCCCGGTTCGCCGATCTCGTAGGCCTCGTCGGCTTTGAGTCGGTGCAGTGAGTTGCGGTCCTCGTGGGGGAAGACGGCGACCGTCCTCGCGCCCACCTCGTAACCCGCGCGAAACGCCCGGATCGCGATCTCACCACGGTTGGCGACCAGTACCTTGCGGAGCATTCCCGTTCCCTTCGGCCTGCCGGTGACGCCCCCATGTTCTCGGCAAAGGCGGCCGGTGGCCATGAGAGTCAGGTCACGTGTCGCGGACGGTTTGGGGATGATCCGCGCAGGTACGGGGGTTGTCGCCGAGGACAGGGCACCGCCGTACCAAGGAGTGGACATGGGCTTCGTTCAGGAGTGGGAGGAGTGGCACCGGCAGAAGGTGGGCTGGACGAGGGTCAGGAGCTGACCGTCGACGGGCGGGTCGTGCGGGGCCGGCACGACTTCGGGGTGATCGCCGAGCGGGGCAGCGTGTACGCCGACTGGGGCGGGACCCGCCTGGAGATCGCCAAGCGCGGCGGCCAGGACGTCCTGCGCCCCCGCCACCCCGACAGCGCCCTGCGCGGGGCCTTCACGTACACGTCCGCCTACGCGCCGGACCCGCGCTGGGTGGTCGAGGGCCGTTTCCTGCCGTACGACGAGCCGCGCCCGGTGACCGTGGGGGCCGCCGTGGAGGGGCTGGAGCACGTCTACGACTCACCCGGGCAGGCCGAGTCCGAGCTGGAGGGCGCGCTGCACCGGCTGACCGCGTTCGCGGATCCCGCTGGAGCGGGGCGGACGGCCCTGATCGACGCGCAGGTCCGGTACCTGGTCACGTCACGGTTCCGGTGAACGGGGTGACCGGCCGCACCTGGCGCTCCCCGTTCACGGTGATGTCGACCACCTCGTTGTAGAAGGCGAGGAGTCCCTTGACGGCGCCCACGGCGGGCAGCGGGTCCGGGTAGCTCCAGACGATGTTCGTGTGGGTCCCCACCGACCAGTACGCGGCGGTGCCCTTGTAGGGGCAGCCGGTGTGGTGGTCGGTGGCTTCGAGCAGGTCGAGGCGGACGTCCTCGCGCGGGATGTAGTAGCGCGTGGGCAGGCCGGTCTCGAAGAGCAGGACGGGCCGGCGGGTGTCGGCGAGGAGCATCCCGTCGATCTCGACCTGGACATGGCGGCTGCTGGGCAGGGCGTCGACGCGTTTGTGCGGGTCACGGGGGTGGATGAAGATCTCTTCCTCCTCCTCGTACCAGTGGTCGAGGCCGGTCCCCCAGCGCCGGAACCACGCGAAGGCGATGTGGTCGGCGAGGTCGGCGGCCGGGAAGGTCCAGGCGGCGTTCTCCACGAGTCCGCCGCCGGCTTCCAGGTCGTAGAAGACCTGCGAGCCGGTGTGGGTGCCTGCCGCCGGGTTCTTCGCGGGGCGCAGCAGGTCCTCGCGGACGTCGGCGCGCGGGAAGGCGTACAGCGGGACGGGGACGCCGGGCTCCCAGACCAGGACGGGGTGCCTGCTGTCGACGACCGTGACGTCCCCCTTGCGGCCGCGCACCCAGCGCTCGCTGGGCTCCCACAGCAGCCCTTCCGGGGTGGTCCGTACGTCTCGTGCGGTGGGGAACGTGGTCATGAGCGGGTCTCCCTTCACCTCTTCGGGAAGTTCACCTCTTCAGGAAGTCTGTCAGTCCCGTCAGGAGACGGTCGACGTCCTCCAGGTCGTTGTAGGGGGCGAGACCGACGCGCAGACCGCCCGTGTCGCCGAGGCCGAGGTGCCGGGAGGCCTCGATGGCGTAGAAGGAGCCGGCCGGGGCCTGGACTCCGCGTTCGGCGAGGAAGCCGTACGCGTCGGCCGTGCTGTGGTGGTCGAAGGTGAGCAGGACGGTCGGGGTGCGGTCGGCGGCCCGGGAGTGGACGGTGACGCCGTCGAGCGCGGCCAGCCCCTCGTCGACACGGGCGCGCAGGACGTGTTCGTGGGCTTCGAGGGCGGCGAACCCGGCGGCCAGCCGCTGCCGTCGGCCGCCGGTGGCGTCCGCGTCCAGCCGTCCGGCGAGGAAGTCGACCGCCGCCGCCGTGCCGGCGAGGAACTCATAAGGCAGCGTGCCCAGTTCGAAGCGCTCCGGGACGGCGTCGGAGGAGGGCAGGAGCTTGTCCGGGCGCAGGGTCTCCAGCAACTCCGGCCGGGCGGCCAGGACTCCGTGGTGGGGGCCGAAGAACTTGTACGGGGAGCACACGAAGAAGTCCGCGCCGAGCTCCTCCACGTCCACGAGGGAGTGGGCGGTGTAGTGCACGCCGTCCACGTACAGCAGTGCCCCTGCCTCGTGGACCGCCCGCGCGATCGCGGGGATGTCGGGGCGGGTGCCGATCAGGTTGGAGGCGGCCGTGACGGCGACGAGCCGGGTGCGTCCGGACAGCACGGCCCGGATGGCGTCGACCGTCAGCTCCCCGGTCCGCGGGTCGAACTCGGCCCACCGCACGGTGGCGCCGGACTGGATCCAGGGCCGGATGTTGGCGTCGTGGTCGAGGCGGGTGACGACCACCTCGTCGCCGGGCGACCACGTGGCGGCGAGGGTGCGCGAGAAGTCGTAGGTGAGCTGGGTGGCGCTGCGGCCGAAGACGATGCCCGCCGGGTCGGCCCCGAGCAGGTCGGCCATGGCCCGGCGGGCTCCGGTGACGATCCGCTCGGCGTTGCGCTCGCCGAGGGTGATCCGCCCCCGGTTCGACAGGGGCTGCGCCAGGGCGTCGGAGATGGCCCGGATGACCGGCTCGGGGGTCTGGGTGCCGCCGGGGCCGTCGAAGTGCGCGGTGCCGGCGGCGAGGGCCGGGAAGTGGGAGCGGAGGGCGGCGATGTCGTACGTCACGTGGGGCTCCTTGGTCCGGCCTGTCGCGGTGGTCCCAGCCTGTCACGCCGTCCGCAGGGTCTTCCGGTGGGCCCGGTTCACGGCCATCAGCGCGTCGAGGGAGTCCCGGGTGCGCACGAGTTCGGCGATGTGCTCGGTGAGCCGGTCCCGCTCCTCGGCCATCCGCTCCAGCGCCGCGTCGGAGGTCTCCTCGCTGGGCGACTCGACGCACGGCAGCAGTTCGGCGATCGTGCGGCTGGACAGTCCGGCCGCGTACATCCGCTGGAGGAAGGACACGCGCTCGACCGCGTCCGGTGTGTAGTGGCGTTGGCCGCTCGCGCTGCGGGCGCTGGTGAGCAGCCCCTGTTCCTCGTAGTACCGCAGGGCCCGGACACTCACCCCGGCCCGTGCCGACAGCTCCCCGATGCGCACGAGTTCCTCCCGAAGGGACTTGCCCCTCACGTCGACGTCAGGTTTTAGCGTAACCGCGTGCCCGGTCACGGGCGCGACGGATCACGAAGGAGACATGACGTGACGACGCTTTTCACGGGATTCGAGCTGGGCGGACTGCGGCTGCCCAACCGGGTGGTGATGGCCCCGATGACCCGGGTGCGGGCAGCCGAGGGCGGACTGGCGACGCCGTCGATGGCGCGCTACTACGCCCAGCGGGCCACGGCCGGCCTGATCGTCACCGAGGGGGTGCAGCCGAGCCTGGTCGGGCAGTCCAATCCGGGCACGCCGGGGCTGTACACCGATGAGCAGGTGGCCTCGTGGCGCCCGGTGACCGAGGCCGTGCACACCAACGGGGGCCGGGTCTTCGCGCAGATCATGCACGGCGGGCGGGTCTCGCACCCGGACACCACCGGTCTGCGGCCGGTGGGCCCCTCGGCCGTCCCGGCCACCGGCGAGGTGTTCACGCCCACGGGACCGCAACCCGCTCCGGTGCCGCGGGCGTTGGACACCGCGGAGGTTCCCGGGCACGCCCAGTCGTACGCCGACGCCGCGCGCCGGGCCGTCGAGGCGGGGTTCGACGGGGTGGAACTGCACGGCGCCAACGGCTACTTGATCTCGCAGTTCCTCTCCTCCAACGCCAATCTGCGCACCGACCGTTACGGCGGCTCGGTGACCGGCCGGATCCGGTTCGCCGTCGAGGCGGCCGCCGCGACCGTGGAGGCGGTGGGCGCGCGGCGGACCGGGATCCGGCTCTCCCCGGGCGGCACGTTCTGGGGAGTCGAGGAGGAGGACGTCCAGGAGCTGTACACCGCGCTGCTGACCGAACTGTCCGGTCTCGGGCTGGCCTACGTCCATCTGGAGGCGACCGCGCCGGAGGAGACCCTGCTCGCCCTGCGCCGGGCCTGGCCGGGCGCGCTCGTCATGAACCCGGTGCAGCCGATGGGCGCCAAGCAGACCGGGCGCTCCGAGGCCGACCACTGGCTCGGCCTCGGCGCCGATCTCATCAGCTTCGGCCGTGCCTTCATCGCCAACCCGGATCTGGTCGAGCGACTGCGCACCGACCTGCCGATCGCGCCCGCCGACGAGGCCACCTACTTCCAGGGCGGGGACGGCGGCTACCTCACTTATCCCGCATACCAGTACACGGCATGACGTCCGGGTGGCGAGGACGCCACGAAAGGGTAACGAGGGTCAACCGGAGGCAATGCCGGGTGGTCTAGCCCGGCATGAAGATCTCTTTCCTGCTCCACAACGCCTACGGGATCGGAGGCACCATCACCACCACGTTCAACCTGGCGCAGGCCCTGGCCGAACGGCACGAGGTGGAGATCGTCTCCGTCCTGCGGCACCGGGAGCTGCCCAACTTCGTGCTGGATCCCCGGGTTTCGCTGCGGCCGCTGGTCGATCTCAGGCAGGAGAAGGAGCACCCCTTACACCTGAGACCGGCCCAGGTGTTCCCGCGCTCGGAGTACCGCTACGGCCAGTACAGCGAACTGACGGACCAGCGGATAGCCGAGGCCCTCGCCACCATCGACGCGGACGCGGTGATCGGCACCCGTCCGGGGCTCAACGTCCATCTCGCGGTCCAGGCACCGCCCCGGGTCGCCCGGATCGGGCAGGAACACCTCACCCTGGACAACCACTCCCCCCGGCTGCGCACCGCGCTGCGCCGGGCCTACCGCGGGCTCGACGTGCTCACCACGGTCACCGAGGCGGACGCGGGCGCCTACCGGCGCCGGATGCGGCTGCCGGGCGTACGGGTGGAGGCACTGCCCAACAGCGTGCCGGATCCCACGCTGCCGGCCGCCGACGGTTCGGCCAAGGTCGTCGTCGCGGCCGGGCGGCTGGTCCGGGTGAAGCGCTACGACCTGCTCGTCGAGGCCTTCGCGGCGGTCGCCGCCCGGTATCCGGACTGGCAGCTGCGGATCTACGGCAAGGGTGAGGAAGAGGACCGGCTGCGGCGGCTCATCACCGATCTCGGCCTGTGGAACAACGTCTTCCTGATGGGGGCCGCGGCCCCGATGGAGGCGGAGTGGGTCAAGGGCTCGATCGGCGTGGCCGCCTCCGACTTCGAACCCTTCGGCATGACCATCGTCGAGGCGATGCGCTGCGGGCTGCCCGTGGTGAGCACCGACTGCCCCCACGGGCCCGCCGAGATCATCGCGGACCGGGTCGACGGCCGACTGGTGCCGGTCGGGGACCGGGACGCGATGGCGGCGGCCCTGCTGGAGCTGGCCGGGGACGACGAGCTGCGCCGCCGCATGAGCCGGGCGGCCCTGGAGAACGCGCGCCGGTACGCCCCCGGTCCCGTCGTCGAACAGGCCGAGCGGCTCATCACGGAGGCCGTGTCGGCGCGGCGGGCGGGCCGACGGGTCGTCCAACAACGCCAGGGCGCGGCGCTGACCGCGCGGGGCTCCGCAGCCAGGGACACCGCGCTGGTCGCGGCGAGCGGCGCGCTGCGCCTCGTGAGGAAGGGACGGTCATGACGATCACGCCACGCGCCGGGTGCGCGGTCGACGCGGAGGGCCGGATCGCCTTCGAGCTGCCGGCGGCTAACGGGCAGTCCCTGCTGCTGCGGCTGCGCCCGAAGAAGGGGCAGCCCGAGGACACCCTGCACGCCCTCGGCCTGGACCCCGTCGGCGGGGGGCGCGCCCGGGCCCTGCTGGACGCGGACCCCGTGCTCGCGGAGGGCCGGTGGGACGTGTACCTGCTGGACGGGTCCGAGCGCACGCGTCTGCGTCCGGGACCCCGTGACCTGCGGGCGCTGGTCGGGGGGCAGCCGGATGAGCGGCGTGGGCCGCTGGCCGTGCGGGTCCCCTACGTCACCAAGGACGGCTACCTCGCACTGCGGACCTGGGTGCGGCCCGCGCACGCGGAGGTCGGCCGCGTGGACGTCACGGGCGGGACGCTGACGTTCGCGGCCCGGCTGTACGGTGCCTCGCTCCTTGAGGGTGCCGAGGTGCGGCTGCGGCTGAGGCGGGGCGGAGGGGTGGTGCGCACGCTTGAGCCGCTGGTCGCGGGGGACGGCCGGAGCTTCTCGTTCACGGTCGCCGACGAGACCCTGGACAGCGGCATCTGGGACCTGTTCGTCCGGCCCGCTGCCGACGCCCCGCTGATCCGGCTCGCCCGTCTCCTGGACGACGTGGCGCACCGCAAGCACGTCTTCGTCTATCCCGGAGCCACGGCCGGGAAAGCCGTGGTGCGGCCCTACTACACGGTCGACAACGACCTGTCGCTGGAGGTGACCCGGGCCGGGTGAGGCGCTCCGTGCGTGCCGTCAGCCCCAGAGCACGTGGAGCGCGGGCGGCTTGCGGAAGACCAGGCCGTGCGGGGCGGCCGGGTGGGCCTCATCGAGACGGAGGCCGGGGAGGCGGTCGAGCAGCTGCCGCAGGGCGATGCGGGTCTCCAGGCGGGCGACGTGGGCGGCGAGGCAGTAGTGGGGGCCGTGTGCGAACGCCAGCTGGAGGCGGGCGTTCGCGCGGCGGACGTCGAAGCGGTCGGGGTCCGGGAAGACCTCGGGGTCGCGGTTGGCGCCGGTCAGGGAGACCGTGACGAGGTCGCCCCGCTGGATCGCGGCCGGGCCGAGCGTGATGTCGCGGGTGGCGTAACGGTCCACCACGGCCGCGCCGGGTTCCAGGCGCAGCGACTCCTCGATCGCACCGTCCAGCAGCGCGAAGTCGGCACGGACGAGCGCGAGTTGATCGGGATGGCCGAGGAGGTGCAGCAGCGCGTTGGTGATCATCGCCTCGGTGGTCTCTATGCCGCCGAACATCAGCACCGCGGCATTGGAGGCGACCTCCGGCGGCTCCAGCCGGCCGGCGGCACGGGCCAGGAGCGAGGAGCCGGCCCCTTCCGCGACCGTGGCCTCGACCGCCCGTCGCAGCTGTGCGTACGCCTGCGGGCCCGCGGGGCCGGGCGCGCGGCCCTCCGTGATGTCCGAGACCGACCGCACGATGGCCTCGTACCAGGACAGCACGGTGTCGGTGTCGGCGCCCACCAGGCCGAGCGCCTCGGTGACGACGGCCACGGCGAGCGGGCCGGCGAAGGCGCGGCGCAGTTCGGCGGCGCCCGCCGGGGCGAGCGCGGTGACGAGCCGGTCGGTCTCCCCCTCGATGAACCCGGCGAATCCGTCGCGCACTTCGCGCGGGCGGAAGGGGGCGGTGAACGGCTCGCGGTGGCGGCTGTGCGCGTCGCCGTCCAGGGAGAGCATGCTCGGGCCGACGATCCGGGCGGTGGAGAAGCGGGGGTCGTCGACGGTGAAGGTCTCGGCGTCCCGCATCACGTCGAGCGCGAGGTCGCGGCGGGTCACCAGCCAGCCGTTCAGCTCGGGCAGCCAGGACACGGGTTCCCGGGCGCGGAGTTCGGCCAGGCGCGGGTGCGGATCACGGGCGAGTTCGGCCGCGGTGGTGGCGGCGCCGAGCGGGAATCCGATCACGCCCCAGGCTAACCCGGTGAAAAACACGTGGCGGTGGCAGGTCCGGCGGCCTACGCTGCTCGGCGATGAAGACTCATACTCCTGAACGATGGGGGGTCCCGTCCGCGCAAGGTGAGCGCTGATGCTCACCTCGACCGCGAACGAGGACATCCGTACGTCCTTCTGGCCGCGCGTGCGCGAGTTCGCCGTGCCGGCCTCCATGATCGAGTCCGCGACCGCCCGGCGTCTCGCCGGGGACTGGGCGGGGGCGTGTGCCGCCGCGGGCTTCGACGTCGACCTCAACCTCCGTGCGGTGGCACGTGATCACGGCCGGGATCTCGCGTCCCGGGTCCGCTCCGATCTGCGCGCCCTCGCCCCCGACCTGCTGCGCTGGCACATGCCGAGGATCGCCCCGGACGGGCTGCTGCGGCCCGGGCTCACCCTGGCACTGGCGCGGTACGACTCCGTCGAGGGCCCGGTGCATCTCGTGGCCCGGACGGCACCGGCCTGGGCGGACGCCGGCCAGCGGATCAGCCTCGCGCTCTGGTCCCGGTCCGCTCGTGACGCCGTACGGCATCCGCATCCGCGCCCGAACCGACGGTTCCGGCTGGATCTGCACCGGCATCTGTGGGACGCGTCCAGGGCCTTGGAGTTGCGGGAGCGGTCGGGGTCGGGTGAGCCCCCTGCCCGTGAACTATCCCGAGCTGCACCGGAGTTGGGGGTTCCGTCCGCCTGCGCCGTCGAGTGCTGGGCCGCCGAGGCGCGGACACTGCTCGCGGCCGAGGGGCGGGGC
>NZ_RSAJ01000157.1 GCF_003933965.1 Streptomyces sp. RP5T | reverse complement strand
GCCCGGTACAGATGCACCATGCGTATTTCCGTGACGATCTTCCTCACCGACGAGACCATCACCCCGACCCGGCTCGCCCGTGAGCTGGAGGCGCGGGGCTTCGCCGGGATGTATCTGCCCGAGCACACCCACATCCCCGTCGAGCGGGTCACCCCGTACCCCGCGGGCGGTGACCTGCCGCGCGAGTACGGCCGTACCCTCGACCCCTTCGTGGCGCTCGGCCAGGCCGCCGCCGTCACCGAGCGGCTCGGCCTCGGCACCGGCATCACGCTCGTCGCCCAGCACGACCCGATCGACCTCGCCAAGCAGATCGCCACCCTCGACCACCTCTCCGGCGGGCGGTTCACGCTCGGGCTCGGCTTCGGGTGGAACGTCGAGGAAGCCGCCGACCACGGCGTCGAGTGGCGCACCCGGCGCGAGCTCGTCCGGGACCGGATGGCGCTCATGCACGCCCTGTGGGCGGACGAACCGACCGCCTACGAAGGGGAGTTCGGGAGCGTCCGGGCGAGCCACGCCTTCCCCAAGCCCGTGCAGAGGCGGACCCTGGTGGGCGGGGCCGCGGGGCCCAAGCTGTTCTCCCACATCTGCGCGTACGCCGACGGGTGGCTGCCGATCGGCGGGCGCGGCCTGGGCGAGACGCTGCCCGTGCTGCGCACCGCCTGGGCCGACGCGGGCCGCGACCCGGGCGCCCTCCAGGTCGTCCCGTACGCCGTCCTGCCCACCCCCGGCAAGCTCGCCCACTACGCCGAGCTGGGCATCGAGGAGGTCGTGCTCCAGCTGCCCCCGGCGGGGGAGGGCGAGGTGCTGAAGGTGCTCGACGAGTATGCCCGCTATGTCCAGGACGGCACCGCAGGCGTGTGACGTCACCCACCTCCGGGAGGCGGCACCGCGCTGATCACACCGCTCGTATGCTCGAAGGATGACGACTTCCGCGACCTCCGGAACCGGCCCCACCGACCGCCCCGGCGGAACCGGCCCCACCGAGAACTCCATGCGTCGCGCTCTCAAACGGGCCCGGGACGGCGTCGCCCTGGACGTGGCCGAGGCCGCGGTCCTGCTGCAGGCGCGCGGCGAGGCCCTCACCGACCTCGCCGCGTCGGCCGCCCGGGTCAGGGACGCCGGACTCGAACAGGCCGGGCGCCCCGGTGTCATCACCTACTCGAAGAGCGTCTTCATCCCGCTGACCCGGCTGTGCCGGGACAAGTGCCACTACTGCACCTTCGTGACCGTGCCCGGCAAGCTCCGCCGGGCCGGCCACGGCATGTTCATGTCCCCCGACGAGGTCCTCGACGTGGCCCGCAAGGGCGCCGCGCTCGGCTGCAAGGAAGCCCTGATCACCCTCGGCGACAAGCCCGAGGACCGCTGGCCGGAGGCCAGGGAGTGGCTGGACGCGCACGGCTACGACGACACCATCGCCTACGTCCGGGCCATCTCCGTCCGCATCCTGGAGGAGACCGGCCTGCTGCCCCACCTCAACCCGGGCGTGCTGTCCTGGACCGACTTCCAGCGGCTGAAGCCGGTGGCGCCCTCCATGGGCATGATGCTGGAGACCACCGCGACCCGGCTGTGGTCCGAGCCCGGCGGCCCGCACCACGGCTCCCCGGACAAGGAACCCGCCGTACGGCTGCGGGTGCTGGAGGACGCCGGCCGCTCCTCCGTCCCCTTCACCTCCGGCATCCTCATCGGCATCGGGGAGACGTACGAGGAGCGCGCCGACTCCCTGTTCGCGCTCCGGCGCGTCGCGCGGTCGTACCACAGCGTGCAGGAACTGATCATCCAGAACTTCCGCGCCAAGCCGGACACCGCGATGCGCGGCATGCCCGACGCGGAGCTGGACGAACTGGTCGCCGCCGTGGCCGTCGCCCGTCTCATCATGGGCCCGGCCGCCAACATCCAGGCCCCGCCGAACCTCGTCGACAGCGAGTACGAGCGCCTGATCGGAGCCGGGATCGACGACTGGGGCGGGGTCAGCCCGCTCACCATCGACCACGTCAACCCCGAACGCCCCTGGCCGCAGATCGAGGAGCTCACCGAGCGGTCCCGCGCCGCAGGCTTCGAGCTGCGCGAACGCCTGTGCGTGTACCCCGAGTTCGTCCAGCGCGGCGAGCCCTGGCTGGACCCGAGGCTGCGCCCGCACGTGGCAGCCCTCGCCGACCCGGCCACCGGACTGGCCCGCCCCGACGTCCTTCCGCGAGGGCTGCCCTGGCAGGAGCCCGAGGAGGTCTTCGTCCCGTCCGGCCGCACGGACCTGCACGCCACGATCGACACCGAGGGCCGTACGTCCGACCGCCGCGACGACTTCGACGAGGTCTACGGCGACTGGGGCGCCCTGCGCGAGGCGGCCGCCCCCGGCATGGTCCCGGAGCGCATCGACACGGACGTACGGGACGCGCTGCGGACCGCCGCCGACGACCCCACGAAGCTGACCGACGACGAGGCCCTCGCGCTGCTGCACGCCGACGGACCGGCCCTGGACGCGCTGACCCGGATCGCCGACGACGTCCGCAGGTCGGTGGTCGGCGACGACGTCACCTACATCGTCACGCGGAACATCAACTTCACCAACGTCTGCTACACCGGCTGCCGGTTCTGCGCCTTCGCCCAGCGGCGCACCGACGCCGACGCCTACACGCTCTCCCTCGACCAGGTCGCCGACCGCGCCCAACAGGCCTGGGAGGTGGGCGCGGTGGAGGTCTGCATGCAGGGCGGGATCCATCCGGACCTGCCCGGGACGGCGTACTTCGACATCGCGAAGGCGGTCAAGGAGCGCGTCCCCGGCATGCATGTGCACGCCTTCTCGCCGATGGAGGTCGTCAACGGCGCGACCCGCACCGGCCTGTCCATCCGCGAGTGGCTGATCGCCGCCAAGGAGGCCGGGCTCGACTCGATACCCGGCACGGCCGCCGAGATCCTCGACGACGAGGTCCGCTGGGTGCTGACCAAGGGCAAGCTGCCGACCGCGACCTGGATCGAGGTGATCGAGACCGCGCACGAGGTCGGCCTCCGCTCCTCCTCGACGATGATGTACGGCCATGTCGACCAGCCCCGCCACTGGCTGGGCCACCTGCGCACGCTGGCGGGCATCCAGCAACGCACGGGCGGCTTCACGGAGTTCGTGACGCTCCCCTTCATCCACACCAACGCCCCGGTGTACCTGGCCGGCATCGCCCGCCCCGGCCCCTCGATGCGGGACAACAGGGCGGTCACGGCGATGGCCCGCCTGCTGCTCCACCCCTGGGTGCCGAACATCCAGACCAGCTGGGTCAAGCTCGGCACCGAGGGTGCGGCCGAGATGCTGCGCTCCGGCGCGAACGACCTCGGCGGCACGCTGATGGAGGAGACGATCTCGCGGATGGCGGGGTCGTCGTACGGCTCGTACAAGTCGGTGAAGGACCTGATCGCGGTGGCGGAGGCGGCGGGCCGTCCCGCCCGTCCGCGCACCACGCTGTACGGGGAGGTGCCCGAGGAGCGGCAGCAGGCGGCGCGGGCCTCCGACGGGCACCTGCCGGAGCTGCTGCCGGTGCTGGACTGAGCGTCGGCGGGGACGGGTGCCGGACGGGGGCCGGTACGATGATCCGACCCCCGTTCGACGGGGATCCTGAGCCGAGGAGATGCGTGTCGTGCCAGCCCCGAAGGTCTGGGTGACGGGTCTGACCGTGGGGGCGATAGCCGCCGTCGTCGCCCTGGCCGTACAGGCCGACAAGGGAACGAAGCCGAGCGCGGTGGTCACCACCCGGCCCAGCGTGTCGGCGTCCCCCCGCGCGTCCGTGCAGCCGGCTCCGTCCGCGACCGCCGTCCCGGACGGCTCCGGGACCGGCCGCCGGATCGTCTACTCGCTCGGCGACAAGCGGGTGTGGCTCATCGACGCGAGCGAGGCGGCCCGGCGGACCTTCGCCGTCTGGCCGGGGACGGTCGAGCCCGCCCCCGGCACCTACTCCGTCTCGCTGCGCCGGGGCGAGCCGACGACCGGGTCCGACGGCGTGCGGATCGAGCACATCGTGTACTTCACCGCCGTGGGCGGCGTGAACGTCGCCTTCTCCAACGCGGTGGACGGCTCCTCGCCCCCGCCCGCGAACGGCGCGCAGACCGGCGGCATCCGCATGAAGGCGGCGGACGGCTCGGCGCTGTGGACGTTCGGCGAGACGGGGACGAAGGTCGTCGTCGTCAACTAGCGCTGCGGTCCGGCAGGTTGACCACCAGCAGGGCGATCCCGCTGAACACGAACACCCGCAGCGCCGCGTCCAGCCCGTTCCAGGTGTCCGACTGCCACATGGAGAACCACTCGCCGCCGATCGCGATGAACCCGGCGCCGAACAGCAGCATGAGCATGAGCAGGCCGTAGGTGGAGAACCGCCGGGCGGCCCGGTCGTCCCGGCGCGCCCACAGCCAGGTGCCGTAGATCAGCACGAGCGCCGCGAGCGTCTCCCAGACGATGATCGCCACGTACGCCGTGTTCTGAAGTCCCTTGCTGGTGACGGCTCTCCACATCAGGTCGTCGTCCTTGAACGTCGTGTCCATCGCGAGAACATGCTGCACGAACGCCTGGTTCGTCCCGAAGTCCGTGATGTTCCCGAACGCGACGAGCGCTATGTACAGCGCGACGCTCGCGGTGAGCAGAGCGGCGGAGAGGTGGAGAGCGGTTCGTGTGGTGGGTGGGGGTGTCGATGCCATGGGGGCCATCTTCCCCGGTGGCCGAGGGTGTGATCCAGAACGTGGGCCAGAATGGCGGACATGAACAGGGGACGGCTGTCGATGCAGGAGTTGATCGCCCGGCGCAGACGGGCCGGCTTCGTCGGCCGAGGTGCCGAACGAGCGGCGTTCCGCGAGAACTTCGACCTCCCGCCCGAGGACGAACGGCACCGGTTCCTCTTTCATGTGCACGGCAACGCCGGTGTCGGGAAGACCTTTCTTCTCCGGGAGCTGGAGCAAGTGGCTCGCGAGAAGGGCGCGTTGACGGCGTACGTCGACGAGAGCGTCGACAGCCTGCCGGAGGCGATGGCGGCGATCGGTCGCCAACTCGGCGCCCAGGGCTGTCGTTTCAAGGAACTCGAACGCCTCCTCGCCACCCACCGGGAACGCAGGCACGAGGCCGAGGCGGCCGCCCTCGCCACCCTTGAGGCGGAGCCCGAGGGTCCGTCCGCCGGAAGCATGGCGGTGGCCCGGGCGGGACTGGTCGGACTCGGGATGGTGCCGGGGGTGGGAGCCTTCGCCGGCGCCCTGGACGCGGCTCAACTGGCTCAGGGCGCCGACCGGTTGCGGGCCGGGCTCAGTGCTCGCCTGCGCACCCAGGAGGACGTCCAGCTGGTCCTGCACCCGGAGCGCGTGCTCACCCCGGTCCTGCTCAGGGAACTCACCGAGGCGGCGGCCACGGCCCCCTGGATCGTCCTCTTCTTCGACACCTACGAGCGGACCGGCCCGTTCCTCGACGGCTGGCTGCACGAGATGATGACCGGCGACCGACACGGCACCCTCCCCGCGACGGTCGTCGCGGTGACGGCCGGTCAACGGCCCTTCGACACCGCCCGCTGGGGCGCCTTCGCCGACTTCATGACGGACCTGCCGCTCGGGCCGTTCACGGAGGCGGAGGCCCGGGGACTGCTGGCCGGCAAGGGGGTCGTCTCCGAGCCGGTCGTCGCGGAGGTCCTGCGCCTCACCGGCGGCCTGCCCGTCCTGGTCTCCACCCTCGCCGAGCAGCGCCCCGCCGACCCCGACGACGTCGGCGACCCCAGCGCCACGGCCGTGGAGCGCTTCCTGAAGTGGGAACAGGATCCGGTACGGCGATCCGCGGCCCTGGCCTGCGCCCTGCCCCGGCACCTGGACATGGACGTGTTCCGCGCGGTCGTGGACTGCCCGGACGACCAGGCCGACGCGCTCTTCGCCTGGCTGCGGGCCCTGCCCTTCGTGGTCGACCGCGGTGACCGGCTCCGCTACCACGACCTGGTGCGCGAGGCGATGCTGCGGATGCAGCGGGCCCGCTCGCCGCGCGGCTGGGCCCACCAACACGCCCGGCTGGCAGAGAAGTTCGGCGCGTGGCGGGCGGAGTACGCGGCGGGCCGCGAGGAGCGGGAGCTGTGGCCGGACGAGAAGTGGCGGGAGCTGCGGCTCGCCGAGTCCTACCACCTGGTGTGCGCCCAGCCCCGTGAGGCACTGCCCGAGGTGCTGCGGGACCTCGTGGACGCCTGCGACACGGACGACGCCACCGCCGCCCGGTGGACGCGGGTCCTGCTCGACGCGGGCCGGGACGGCGACACGGAGGCCGTGTCCCGGTGGGGGAGCGAACTGTCCCGCGCGCTCGCCGAGGGCGGCGTACCCGCGGCGCTCGCCCGACTGCTGTCCCGGGCGGGCCTCGACGCGCCGGCCCAGGCGCACGTCAGGGCGGTACGGGGCAGCGCGCTGCGGCGGATCGGCGCCCTGGAGGAGGCCCTGCGGGAGTTCGACCTGGCCGTCGCCCTGGACCCCGGCCTCGCGCGCGCCCACCGGGGGCGGGCGTACGTGCGAGGCTCACTGCGCGACTACGAGGCGGCCGTCGACGATCTCGACCGGGCCCTCGCCCTGGAGCCGGACAGCGCCTCCGCCCACTCGGTGCGCGGTGAGTACCACCGGGTGCTGAACCACGGCGACCAAGCGCTCCGGGACCTCGACCGGGGGATCGAACTGGACCCCACCCACCCGTTCGCCTGGGCCTCCCGAGGAGCCGTCCACCTGATGCGCGGCAGACTCCACGCCGCGCAGGCGGACCTGGACCGTGCCCTGGACCTCGACCCCGACTACACCTGGGCCCTGGTCCGCCGCGCCCGCGTATGGCGTGGCCTCGGGGACCCGGCCCGCCAACTGGCCGACCTGGAAAGGGCGGTGGCGCTCCAGCCCGACTGGCCCTGGGGCCGCTGCGAACGCGGCGACGCGCTCCGCACCGCCGGCCGCGTCGACGAGGCCCTGCTCGACTACGACCACGTGCTCGCCCTCGACCCCGACTACGCCTCCGCCCACGCGAGCCGGGGCGCCGCCCTGGCCGGCCTCGGCCGCCACGAGGAGGCGCTCGCCGCCTTCGACAGCGCCCTGCGCCTCGACCCCGCCTACATCTGGGCCCTGTGCCGCCGAGCCGAGACCCACCTCGCCCTCGGCGCGTACGACCTGGCCCTCGCCGACGCGGAACACGCGTGCGCGCTGAGCCCGGACGACGAGCGTGCGCGTGCGGTGCGGGACCGGGTGCGGGAGGCGGCCGGATGACGCGTCCGGTCGTGGATCCGCACGCGGCGCGCGGGGGACCGGTGCCCCGGCGTCACGCCGACCGGCCGCCGCCTCAGTCCTCGGCGTCGTAGGCCCGCCGGGCAGCTTCCACCTTCTCCAGGTTCGGTGACCACTCCGCCAGCGTCGCGAACAGCGGGGCCAGGCTGCCGCCCAGTTCGGTGATCTCGTACTCGACCCGGGGCGGGACCTCCGCGTGGTACGTGCGCCGGACCAGGCCGTCGCGTTCCAGTTGGCGCAGGCGCTGGGTGAGGACCTTGGGGGTGATCGTGGCGATCCGGCGCTGGAGTTCGACGAAGCGCTGACGGCCGTAGGTGTGCAGGGTCCACAGGATCGGTGTGGTCCAGCGGCTGAAGACGATGTCGACCACCGGGGCGATGGGGCAGGCGTTCTCCGGGGGAAGGCCGGGGCCGGGGGCACGCCTTGTGGTCTCGGTCACACTCGGGCCTTTCGCCATTACTTTCCTCTGGGTACCTACTGACTTTTCGATAGTAGCTTCGCCGTGTGCCCACAGGAACCAGTCCAGGGCCTCGGAAACGGAGAACGACATGATCACGGTGACCGGTGCCACGGGGAACGTCGGCCGGCCCCTCGTACGGGCGCTGCTCACGGCGGGGGAGCGGGTGACCGCCGTGTCCCGGCGCGGCCCCCGGGACGACGCGGCGGGCCCGCGGCATCACCGGGCCGACCTGGCCGCGCCCCGGACCCTCGAACCCGCCCTCGACGGGGCCGAGGCACTCTTCCTCCTGACCTCCGGCGACTTCATGGCGCAGGGCGGCGACCTCGGCGCGGTCCTCGAAGTCGCCCGGTCCGCCGGTGTCCGGAGGGTCGTGCTGCTGTCCTCACAGGGCGTCGGCACCGGCGACCATCCCCCCGCGGCGGAGGACGCCGTGCGCCGGTCGGGGCTCGGGTGGACCATGCTGCGGCCCGCGGGCTTCCACACCAACACCCTCCGGTGGGCCGGTGCGGTGCGCGCCGAGCGGACGGTGGCGGCACCGTTCGGGGACGTCGCGCTGCCGACCGTGGACCCGGACGACATCGCCGCGGTCGCCGCCGTGGGTCCACGAGCTGACCGGGCCCGCCCCGATCTCCCCCCGACAGCAGGCCGCCGCGATCGGGCACGCGCTGGGTGAGCCGGTGCGGTTCGCCGAGCAGAGCCGCGACCAGGCCAGGGCGGAGATGATCCGGTTCATGCCGGAGCCGGTCGCGGACGCCACCCTGGACATGCTCGGCGACCCGTCACCGGGTCTGCGGGGCGTCAGCCGGGACGTCGAGCGGGTCCTCGGCCGCGCGCCGCGCTCCTACGCAGAGTGGGCGACCCGCAACGCCTCCGCCTTTCGCTGACACGCTGATTCGGGCCGCGACTCCACCCGGAATTCTGGCCGAGAACCGGCCCTCCAGGGCAATCGGGTCGCACCTCGCATACCCGTACGCCCCTGAACCCCGCACCCCCCTTCGATTACAGTGCTGAGCGTCGTACATACGGACGGTCGCCACGGGAGGTCTTGGTGGGTGCGACAGCCGGGGCCGTCGTCTGGGGGCGGGCCGAGCAGCAGGACTTCCGGAGCCGGGTGCGCGGGACGCTCCTCGGGGTGGCCGTCGGTGACGCGCTGGGCGCCCCGGTCGACGGGCTCGGGCTGGACGAGATCCGGGAGGCGTACGGCGCCGAGGGGCTCGTCGACCTCGGTTTCGGGTACGGCAGACGCGGCGCCGTCACCCACCTCACCCAGCTCAGCCTCTTCACCGTGGACGGGCTCATCCGCGCCCAGGTGCGCCGGGACACCGGTGCCTGGCATCCGCCGACCGACCTGCACCGGGCGTACCTGCGCTGGGCCGCCACCCAGCGGGACTGGGGGCCGGACGAGCGGCGCAAGGACGACGGCTGGCTGGCCCGGGAGGAGTGGCTGTACGCCCGCCGCGACCCGGCCCGGTCCCTGCTCATCGGGTTCGGCGACGACACCATGGGGACGCTGGAGTCGCCCAAGAACCCGGACGAGCTCGGGCCCGAGGCCACGGCCCGTTCCGCGCCCTTCGGGCTGCTCGTGGGATGGGAGCCGCAGCTCGTCGTACAGCTGGCCGTGGAGTGTGCCGCGCAGACCCACGGGCACCCCGTCGCCTATCTGTCGGCGGGCGCTTACGCCGTGATCGTGCACGCGCTGGCCCTCGGCGACAGCCTGGACGGGGCCGTGCAGCGGGCGCTCGCGCTGCTGTCCGCGCGGCCCGGGCACGAGCCCGTGTCGGACGCGCTCCAGCACGCGCTGGGGGCCGTGCGGCAGGGGATGCCCACCCCGGCCCGGGTGGCGGAGCTCGCGGCCGACGGCTCGGCGGACGGGCTGCTGTCCGCCGCCGTGTACTGCGCGCTGGTCGGGGAGGACGTACGGCAGGGGCTGTGCCTCGCCGTGAACCACGACGGCCCCTCCGCCGCGGCCGGCGCCCTCACCGGTGGCCTGCTGGGGGCCCTGCACGGCGAGACGGCCCTCCCGCCGGCCTGGCTGGCCGAGCTGGAGGGCCGTCCCACCCTGCTGGAACTCGCCGACGACTTCGCGATGGAGATGACCCAGGGCCCCGCGCTGCACGGGCCCGCGGGCGCCTCCCCGGGGTGGCTGGTCCGCTACCCGAGGGCCTGAGCGGGCCCTAGGACCGCGGCTGGTCCTTCACCCCCGTGCCGATCACGTCCTGCACGCCGCCCGCCGGGGCCGGGATCGCGGCGGCCGCGGCTCCGTCCCCGTCCCCGTCCGTGTTGATCCTCTCGATGATCGCGAGGCGCTCCGGGGTGTCCTCGGGCCTGATGAAGCCGACGAGGATGTAGAGGACCAGGGAGACGGCCAGCGGGATCGAGACCTGGTACTGGAGCGGGACCCCGCCCTCGACGTTCCAGTTGATCGGGTAGTTGACCAGCCAGAAGGCGAGCAGGCCCATCGACCAGCTGGTGAGCGCGGCGGTCGGGCCGGAGCGGCGGAAGGGGCGGAGCAGGCCGAGCATCATCGGGATGGCCATCGGGCCCATGAGGCCGGCCACCCACTTGATGACCACGGTGATGATGTCCTTGAACGTGGGGGAGTTGACCTGGGTGGCCGCCGCCATCGACAGGCCGAGGAAGACGACCGTCGCGATGCGGGCGACCCGCAGGCCCTGCCCCTGGCTCCAACTGCGCGCCCGGCGCCACACCACGGGGGCGCAGTCGCGGGTGAAGACGGCCGCGATCGCGTTGGCGTCGGAGGAGCACATGGCCATGGTGTGCGAGAAGAAGCCGACGATCACCAGGCCCAACAGTCCGTGCGGCAGCAGCTGTTCGGTCATCAGGCCGTAGGAGTCGGAGCCGTCGGGCTTCTGCGACTGGACCAGCAGCGGTGACATCCACATGGGGAAGAACAGGACGACCGGCCACACCAGCCACAGGATCGCCGACAGCCGTGCCGAGCGCTCGGCCTCGTGCGCGTTCGCCGTGGCCATGTAGCGCTGGGCCTGGTTGAGCATGCCGCCGTTGTACTCGAACAGCTTGATGAAGAGGAAGGCGAGCAGGAAGACCGTTCCGTACGGCCCCACCAGCGGCTCCCCGTGGCCCTGGAGCTCCGGCTCGTCCCAGGCGCCGAAGAAGCCGATGCCCTTGTCGTTGAGCTTGAGCACGACGGCGACGAACATCGCGACACCGGCGAGGAGTTGGATGACGAACTGGCCGAGCTCCGTGAGCGCGTCGGCCCACAGCCCGCCGATCGTGCAGTAGACGGCCGTGATGCCGCCGGTGATGAGGATGCCCTGGTTGAGGGAGATCCCGGTGAAGACGGACAACAGGGTCGCGATCGCCGCCCACTTGGCGCCGACGTCCACGATCTTCAGCAGCATTCCCGACCAGGCCAGCGCCTGCTGCGTCTTCAGGTCGTAGCGGTTCTTCAGGTATTCGAGCGGGGACGCCACATGCAGCCGTGAGCGCAGCCGGTTGATGCGCGGCGCGAACAGCTTCGAGCCGATCGCGATGCCGAGGGCGATGGGGAAGGACCAGGTGACGAAGGAGGTGACGCCGTAGGTGTAGGCGATGCCCGCGTACCCGGTGAACATCACCGCGCTGTAGCCCGACATGTGGTGCGAGATACCGGACAGCCACCAGGGCATCTTGCCGCCGGCGGTGAAGAAGTCGCTGACGTCGTCGACGCGTTTGTGCGACCAGACGCCGATCGCGACCATCACACCGAAATAGCCGATGAGTACGGCCCAGTCGAGACCGTTCATATGCGCCCTCCCAGGGATCAGCCCGGCGCTCATCGTGGGTGCCACCGCGTGGACACGACAAGCTGGCGTAAGGTCAAAGGGAGGTAAAAATATTCGAGGTGATGGCCTGCGTTCACCTATGTGAACTCATCGCATCAGCTCCCCGGCGTTGACCAGCAACGACTGTCCGGTGATCGCCCGCGCCCGGTCCGAGGCCAGGAACACCGTCGCGTCCGCCACGTCCCCGTCGGTCGCGAGCTCGGGCAGTGCCATCCGGTCGGTCAGCCGCTTCAGCACCTCCGCCTCCGGCACCTTCTCCGTGTGCGCCGTGAACTGCACGTACGCCTGCACCGGCGGCCCCCACATCCAGCCCGGCAGCACGGTGTTGACCCGGATCCGGTCCGGCCCGAGCTCCCGCGCCAGCGAGTACATCGCGCTCGTCAGCGCCCCCTTCGAGGCGGCGTACGCGGCCTGCCGCACCTGCGAGGGAGCGGCCACCGCCGACTGCGTCCCCACGAACACCACCGAGCCCCCGCCCGCCGCCCGCAGCCCCGGCAGACAGGCCCGCGTCATCCGCAGCGACCCCAGCAGGTTCACGTCGATGACCGACTGCCAGGTCGCGAAGTCCGCGTCCTGAAGCCCGCCGAAGTAGCTGTCCCACGCGGCCACCTGCACCACCGCGTCCAGCCGCCCGAACCGCTCCACCGCCAACTCCGCGAGCGCCGCGCACTGTTGCTCGTCGGTGATGTCCGTCGGCCGGTAGGCGGTGTGCGCCCCGTCCGGATCGATCTCGGCGGCGCTCTTGGCGAGGTTCGCCTCGGTCCGCGCACCCAGCACGGCGTTGCCGCCGTCCCGCACGACGGCCGCCGCGACCTGGCGCCCGAGCCCGGCGCCCACTCCCGACACGACGACGGTCTTCCCGGAGAGAAGTGACATACCGGCGGCCTCCCTGCTCTGGCGCATTATCTGACGGGGCGTCAGAGTATGGGCGAGCGCTGGAGGAGGGAAGGTCCGATGTCAGAAGAGACCCGCAGCGAGACGTACGCCGAACTGGCCGCCACAGGACCCTACGGAGTCCGACCCGGCCACGCGCTGATCACCATGGTCGAACCGCACCCCGGCCATGAGTACGCCTACAACCGTTGGTACGAGGATGATCACTACTACGCAGGGGCGATGGCCATGCCCTGGATGTTCGCCGGCCGCCGATGGGTGGCCACCCGGGACCTCCAGCTCCTGCGCGTCCCGGAGAAGTCGGCGGTGGCACAGCCGGTGACGGCCGGCTGCTACCTGTCCACCTACTGGATCACCGAGGGCCGCTACGACGACCACATGCGGTGGACGGTCGCCATCAACAAGCGCCTCAACCGCGACGCCCGCGTCTACCGCGACCGCACCCACGTCTTCACGGCGTTCCAGGACCACGAGGCGACGGTGTACCGGGACGGAGCGGCGGGCCCCAGGGACTTCCACGCGCTCGACCACCCGTACGCCGGACTGGTGCTGGAGGTGATCGACGCGGAATCCCCGGAGCGGCGTGGAGAGTTGCTGGAGTGGCTGATCTCCCGCCACCTGCCGAAGCGCCTGGCGGGCTCACCGGCGGCGATGGTGACCGTGTTCCGCCCGACCCCGCTGCCAGGGGACCGCATGACCTACGTGAAGCAGGTGGAGGGCGTGGACACCCGGCTCACCCTGCTGTGGTTCCTGGAGAGTGATCCGCGTGAGTGCTGGGAGCAGCACTTCACCGGGGTGGAAGACCCGCCCATGGGCAGAGTGGAGCTACTGGCGCCGTTCGTCCCGACGGTTCCGGGCACGGACACCTACGTGGACCAGCTGCGGTAAGCCCCATCAGGGGCGCGGGGAACTGCGCGAAAGGCCCCCACCGGCCCGCAGCCGACGAACTACTTCAGCTCATCAGGACAGGGCGTCCCGCGCGGCACCGTATAGGGCGCCGCCAGCCGATACGTCCCCGCACGCGGCGCCAGCAACATCGTCCACTTGTCCCCGTCCGCGTCCTCCGGCGTCTCCATCAGACACCCGTCGACGTTCTCGAAGACCTTCGGCGAGGCATCCCGCTCCTTGGACTCCTCCGTCTCCTGCGGCGGCTTCACCTTCTTGCCCTCCGCGTCGATGATCGACAGCCACGGCGAGTACGGGATGCGGATCAGGATCCGCCCGGCCTTCTTCACCCGCATGGTCATCTCGCCCTGCGCGGCCCGGTCGACCACCGTGTTCGGCGAGGCCAGCGGCGCCGGGTCGGTCACCCGGAACAACTGCCAGTTCGCGTCGCCCCAGATCTGCCGCAGATACGGCATCCCGCGCTGCACCAGCTCCCGCTCCCGCTCGCCCCCGTCCCCGTCGGGCTCGTCCTTGGGCACGACCACGAAGTGCACGGCCCAGCGCTGGAGCCACTCGTGGTAGTTCGCGGAGTTCAGGGTGTCGTCGTAGAAGAGCGGATTGCGCTCCATGTCGGCCTGCCGGTTCCAGCCCCGGGCGAGGTTGACGTACGGCGCGAGCGCGGACGCCTCGCGGTGGGAGGCGGCCGGTACGACCTCGACGCGGCCCTTCTCGGCGCCGACCTCCTGGAGCTCGTTGACGAGGGGGGCCAGCTCGCGCGCCCAGGACGCGGTCGGGGTCGTGTGGACGACGTCGTCCACCGACTTGAAGCCGATCCAGACGGTGAAGCCGACGAAGGCGACGACGGTGGCGTACCACTTGCGCGAGCGCGGCACCGTGAACGGCAGCGCGGCCGCCAGGGCCACCCCCGCGAACAGCATCGACAGGCGCGAGATGTTGGAGCCGATCTGGGAGCTGACCAGCCAGACCAGGACCACCGAGAGGCTGTACACGCCGGCGGTGATCCGGACCGTCGTCCACTCGCGCGGGACCAGGAGGAAGACCAGGAGACCGTAGGCGAGCGGCAGCAGCACCGAGCCGATCTTCATCGGCTGGGTGCCGGCGAACGGGAAGAGCCAGGCGGACAGGGCCACCACGGCCGTGGGCGCGAGGCCCAGCGCCCAGGCGCCCGGACGCCGCTTCTGCAGGAAGAGGGCGACCGCGACCAGACCCACGAAGAGTCCGGCGACCGGCGAGGCCATCGTCGCGAGGGCGGCGAGCGGGGCCGCACAGGCGGCCTTCGCCCAGCGTTTGTAGCGCCAGCGGTACGGCCAGCAGAAGACGACGGCGACCGCGCCGAGCGCGAACACCGTGCCGAGACCGAAGGTCACCCGGCCCGAGGCCGCGTTGCACAGAAGGGCGTACACGCCCGCCAGCGAGGCCCACAGCGGGTTCCGCACCGCCCGGCTGCGGATGAGGACCAGCGTCAGCAGCCCGGCCGAGACCGTCCCGGCCAGCATCATCGTCGTACGGACGCCGAGCACCGACATCAGGTACGGCGAGACGACGCTGTACGACACCGGATGCATGCCGCCGTACCAGGCCAGGTTGTAGGCGGAGTCCGGGTGCCGGCCGACGAACTCGGCCCACGCGTCCTGCGCGGCGAGGTCGCCACCGCTGTTCGCGAACGTGAAGAACCAGGCGATGTGGAGGACGCCGGAGAGCGCGGTCATGGAGAGGACGGGGTGCCGCAGCAGCCGCTCGCGCAGTGCGAGCAGAGCGGTCCGGGTCCTGCCCGGGACGCCCGGGGGTCCTCCACCGGCACCGGTGCCTGAGTCCGCGGGCGCGTCTATTCGCGGGCCGTTACCCGGGCCCGGGTCGGTGTCGTCGGCGCGTGTCGGCTCCGCAGTGGCCACCTGAAGGCACTCCCCGTGGTGTCCCGTCTTCATTTCTCGGCCGCGCCCCAGCGTCGACCTGCCCCGGTTCGTGACGCTAGCACGCGGCCCGCCGTCCGGAACCCCGGGCGGGGTCCGGACGACGGGCCGCGCGAGCCGTCCTTCCCGTCCCCGGATCAGCCGACGCGGGTCAGCTTGGAGGTGAAACCGGGTTCGGCCAGATCCTTCTGGAGGGTGACCGGCACCTTGACCGCGCCGCCCTCGCCGTCACCGACGGTCAGGGTGCCGACCTTGGTGCCGGCCTTCGCGGTGTGCGGTACGTCGTCGGCGGCGAAGGACAGCTTCACCTTGAAGCCGGCCCAGCCGACGGCGGTGACGTCCTTGGTCAGCACGACGGGGGTGTGGCCGCCGAGGCCGTCGTCGACGTACCCGACGACGTCACCCTTCTTGAGGATCTTCGCCGAGGTCAGGGCGTCCTCCGCGGCGAGCAGCGCGACCTTGCTGACGTCGTTGACGGTCTTGATGATCGGCGCCTTGTGCTGGCCGAGGATCGCGCCGACGACGGTGACGGTCTCCCCGCCGACCTCCTTGCGGCCCGCGAAGAGGAGGTTGCCGCCGGCCGCGGTGGTGGTGCCGGTCTTGATGCCGATGCCGGTGTAGGGGACCAGATAGTTGTAGTTGTACCACTTCTGTCCGGACGGATCGATCCACTGTCCCATGGACGTGATCTCCACCAGCGCCGGGATCTTCACCAGCTCGTTGCCGAGCTTCACCTGGTCCTCGGCGGTGGAGACGGTGGTCTCCTTCAGGCCCGAGGCGTCGGTGTACGTCGTGTTCTTCATGCCGAGTTCCTTTGCGGTGGCGTTCATCTTCTTGATGAACGCCGCCTCGGAACCGGCGTCCCAGCGGGCGAGCAGCCGGGCGATGTTGTTGGCGGAGGGGATCATGATCGCCGCGATCGCCTGCTTCTGGGTGAGGACGTCGCCCTCCTTGACGGTGTTGAGGGTGGACTCGCCGTCCTTGTTGTAGCCGCCCTCCTTCTCGGCGAGCGCGTCGACGGTGATCTTCGCGCCCTCCTCGCCCGACTTGAGGGGGTGGTCCTTCAGCACGATGTAGGCGGTCATGGCCTTGGCCACGGAGCCGATCGCGACGGGGGTCTGCTTGCCGAAGTCGCCCATCGTGCCGATGCCGTTGACGTCCAGCCAGCCCTGGCCCTGGGTGGGCCACGGGAGGGCGGCCTCGCTGCCGTCGAAGGTGTAGGAGTCCTCGGCGGTGAGGCTGAGCGTGGGCTCCGGGAGCGGGCGCAGAGACTGCACGATCGCAAACACGACGACCAGCAGGATGAGCAGCGGGGTCCAGATCTTGACC
>NZ_RSAJ01000156.1 GCF_003933965.1 Streptomyces sp. RP5T | reverse complement strand
TGGGGATACCGCGTCCCCGTCAGCTCCTCCGACGCCGTCCACAGGCGCCGGGCCACCGCCGGGTCGCTCGCGGCCGCGCTCCGGCCCACCAGGGTCGGCGCGCCCCGCAACTCCCCGAGCCCGTCGGGCCCGACATAGCTCGCCCCCGGCAGATCCTGCGTCGCCGCGTACAGCGTCGGCAGCGCGCCCGCCCGGTCGTCCTGCGCCAGGAACCTGTTGCCGAACTTCATGAAGACCCGCGCCGCCGCACTCGCCGCGTGGCTCTGCAGGTTGGTGGCCGAGTAGCCGGGGTGGGCCGCGAGGGCGCGCACCCGGGAGCCCGACTCCGTCAGCCGCCGCTGGAGCTCCAGCACGAACAGCAGGTTCGCCAGCTTCGACTGGCCGTAGACGCCCCTCGGGTCGTAGTCCGCCGTCCGGTTCAGGTCGTCGAAGTGGATCCGCTCGTCACCCCAGCGGTGCGCGCCCGAGGAGACCGTCACGACCCGGTCGGTGACATACGGCAGCAGCAGGTTCGTCAGCGCGAAGTGGCCCAGATGGTTCGTGCCGAACTGCATCTCGAAGCCGTCCGCAGTCCGCTGCTGCGGAACCATCATCACGCCCGCGTTGTTGATCAGCAGATCCAGCGGCCGGTCCCACGCCGCCGCGAACTCCCGGACCGACGACAGGTCCGCCAGATCGAGCCGCCGCACCTCCGTGCTGCCGTTGACGCTCCTCGCCGCCGCCTCACCGCGCTCCGGGTCCCGGACGGCGAACACGACATGCGCGCCCGCCCCGGCGAGGGCCTGCGCGGCCCGGAGCCCGATCCCGCTGTTCGCCCCGGTGATCACGGCCGTGCGGCCGGTCTGGTCGGGGATGCGGGTCACGTTCCACTTCTGCTGCTCATCGGTAGCCATACGGCGAATGTAGGCGCCGCCAACAATGCTGTCAATGACAACAATGCAGCCGGTGACAACAATGCTGGCAACGCCTACATCCGGATACCATGACGTCCATGCCAGCCGAGAAGCCCGGGCCCCGCCCCTACCACCACGGAGACCTGCGCTCCGCCCTCCTCGCCGCCGCCGAACGCCCCCTCCGCGACAAGGGCACCGCCGCCTCCCTCTCGCTGCGTGAGCTCGCCCGCGACATCGGCGTCAGCCACGCGGCCCCCGGCCGGCACTTCAAGGACAAGCAGGCCCTCCTCAACGCGCTCGCCCTGGTGGGGTACGACCGCATGGCCGAGGCGCTCGATGCCGCCGACGAACCGGGGCTCGCCCTCCAGGACCGCCTCACCACGCTCGCCCGGGCCTACCTCCGCTTCGCCATCGACAACGCCGAGCTGCTGGAGCTGATGTACGCCCGCAAGCACGAGCCCGACGCCGCCGAGCAGATCGCCACCGCGATCGACCGCACGGTGGGCTCCCTGGAGCGTGCCGTCGCCGCGGCCCAGCAGCGCGGCGAGATCGTCGACGGCGACCCCGAGCAGCTCACCCTCCAGGCGGTCAGGGCGCTGCGGAGCACGGACGTGTTCTTCGTCCTGGACAAGGGCGAGGTGAAGGGCGACCTCACCCAGTTGCGCCGGGACATGCTGGACGCGCACATACCGAAGGGGTCGTACCGGGTGGTGGAGGCCAGGGACCCGGAGCGCGACCGCAAGGCGGGCGGGTCCGCCTACTCCCCCGCCGTCGGTGACTGGCGCAGTGCCCGTGCCGACATCTACGAGCGGCTGATCTCCGAGGAACTCGGCGAGGAGGAGAGCGGCGCGTTCCTGGTGTGGGGGGACCCCGCGCT
This sequence comes from Streptomyces sp. RP5T, assembly GCF_003933965.1. GTDB lineage: Bacteria > Actinomycetota > Actinomycetes > Streptomycetales > Streptomycetaceae > Streptomyces. Next base: position 14,803 of record NZ_RSAJ01000156.1, on the reverse strand, counting down.
GTACGACAGCACGCTCGGCATCCTGGAGGAGATCCTGGAGCGGGGCTCGGTGTCCTTCGAGTACGACGTGGTGCCCGGCATCAGCAGCGTGTCGGCGCTGGTGGCGCGGCATCGCACCGGGCTGAACCGGGTCGCGAGGCCCGTGCAGATCACCACCGGTCGGCGCCTGGCCGAGGGCTTCCCGGAGGGAGTGGACGACGTGGTCGTGATGCTCGACGCCCACCAGGCCTTCCGCGCCTACGCCGACCAGGACATCGACATCTACTGGGGGGCCTACATAGGCACAGCGGACGAGATCCTCGTCTCCGGCCCGATCGCCGAGGCCGCCCCCCGCATCGAGCGGCTGCGCGCCGAGGCCCGGGAGCGCAAGGGCTGGATCATGGACACGTATCTGCTGCGCCGGCATCCGAAGCAGCCGTAGGCACGGGAGGCACGAGCAGGGCACGTGGCACCAGCCGTGGCCACGGAGACGGCCGGCTGGCATCCGTGCGGACCGCCCGTGTGTCCGGTCCGAGGGCCGTGCTCCCGCCGGTCCGCTCACGCGTCGCCCGGCGGTGTCTCGGCGTCGCCGTCACCGTCAGCCGAGGTCCAGCCACCGCAGAACCGCCGCCACGTCCGGCATCGCCGTCACCCCGTCCGGGAGGGCGGGCCGGCGTACGACCACGACGGGCAGGGCCAGTTCGCGGGCAGCGGTGAGTTTGGCGGAGGTGGCCGTTCCCCCGCTGTCCTTGGTGACCAGGACCTCGATGTTGTGGTGGCACAGGAGCGCCGACTCGTCGGACACCGTGAACGGGCCGCGGGCCAGAAGGACTTCGGTGTGCGGGGGCATCGGCGGCTCCGGCAGCTCCACCGACCGTACGACGAAGTGGAGTTCGGCTAGGTGGGCGAAGGCGGCGAGCTCCATGCGGCCGGTGGTCAGGAACACCCGCCGGCCGAGGCTCGGCAGCAACTGCGCGGCCTCGTCGAGGGAATCGACGGGATGCCAGCGGTCCCCCGGCACCGGCCGCCAGCCCGGGCGGCGCAGCACCACGGAGGGCACGCCGGTCACCGCGGCCGCCCGGGCCGCATTGCCGGTGATCGTGCGGGCGAAGGGGTGGGTGGCGTCGACCACAGCGTCGACACGCTCCTCCCGCAGCCAGGCGGCCAGCCCCTCCTCACCGCCGAACCCGCCGATCCGCACCTCACCCGCGACCGCGCCCGGCCGGGCCACCCGCCCCGCGAGGGAGGTGGTGACGCGCACGCCGGGCCGCGACGCCAGCGCGGCGGCCAGGGCGCGGGCCTCGGTGGTGCCGCCGAGGATCAGGATGTGCGGGGACATGGCAGGCAGCGTACGAGGTCAGGGGCGGGAGGCAGCACGGCGGGTGTGCGGCTTCGGCCCGCGTCCGCCTCCTCCGACAGCACACCCGGGACGCACGTCAACAGGCGTGCCCGCCCCTTCAAGGCTATGGTCCGGGCATGGCATCCGTGCGCGCGGTCCTGATCGACATCGACGGGGTTCTCACCGTCTCGTGGGAGCCGCTGCCGGGGGCGGTGGCGGCGTTGCGGGAGGTGCGGGAGGCCGGTTTCCAGGTCGCGCTGGTGACGAACACGACCTCGCGGACGCGGGCGTCGATCGCCTCGGTGCTGACGGGGGCGGGCTTCGACGTGTCGGCGCAGGACATCCTCACCGCGCCCACGGTGACCGCCGCGTATCTGGCCGACCACTGTCCCGGTGCCCGCTGCGCGCTGCTGAACAGCGGGGACATCGCCGAGGATCTGGCGGGCGTCACGCTGGTCGGTGACGCGGCCGAGGAGGGCGAGGGGGTCGACGTCGTCGTGCTCGGGGGTGCCGGGCCCGAGTTCGGTTACGCGGCGCTCAATCGGGCCTTCGGACACCTCCAGCGCGGGGCCCGGCTGGTGGCGATGCACCGCAACCTGTACTGGCGTACCGCCGACGGGCTCCAACTGGACGCCGGGGCCTTCCTGGCCGGTCTGGAGAAGGCCGCCCGGACCGAGGCCGAGATCACCGGCAAGCCCTCGCCAGCGTTCTTCGAGGCGGCGCTCGCCCGGCTCGGGGCCGGGCCGGACGAGGCGCTGATGGTGGGGGACGACATCGAGTCGGACGTGCTGGCCGCGCAGCGCGCCGGGCTCACCGGGGTGCTCGTGAAGACCGGCAAGTACCTTCCTGAGACGCACCGTTCGGCCAGTGGCAGGCCCGACCACGTGATCGAGTCGTTCGCGGACCTGCCGACGCTGCTCGGCGGGTCAGCGAAGCAGTAGCTGAAGGCCGCCCACGACCGTCGCGGCGATCACCAGCTGTTCGAAGAGCCGCTGGTTGATGCGGTTCACCGCCCATTTGCCGAGGAGCGCGCCGGGCACGACGAACGCCACGAGGGCGAGGTCGAGCAGCAGCGAGTGGCCGTCGATCAGGCCGAGGCCGACGCTGAAGGGCACCTTGGAGACGTTGACGATCAGGAAGAAGAAGGCCGAGGTGCCGAGGAAGCCGAGTTTGCGGAAGCCCGCGGACAGCAGGTACATCGACATCACCGGGCCGCCGGCGTTGGCGACCATGGTGGTGAAGCCGCCGAGGACGCCGTAGGAGCGGGCCTTGACCCGGCCGGTCCGGGTGGCGACCGAGTCGGGTTCCTCCCCGGAGTCGGCCGTGCGGCGGCGCCAGACCGTCACCGCGGCCATGAAGAGGAGGATCGCGCCGATCGACGTCCGTACGATCCCGTCGTCCGCCCACCGCAGGAAGACCGTGCCCGCGACCACGCCGACCGCGACCGCCGGGAACAGCCGCCAGAGGGTGGGCCAGTGGGCGTGCCGCCGGTAGGTGAGCACCGCGAGCACGTCCCCGGCGATCAGGATCGGCAGCAGCGCGCCGGTGGAGGCGCGGGCGGGCAGCACCGCGGCGAAGATCGCGAGGCTGACCGTGTTGGCCCCGCTGACGGCCGTCTTGGAGAAGCCGACGAGCAGGGCCGCGGCGGCGAGCGCGGCGAACCCCCAGCCGGAAATGTGCCAGAGCGTCATCGTGTCCATGCGGAGACCGATGCTATGTGCAGCCAACCGGTCCGGTAAGTGCCGTCTCGCCGAGTGGTCCTGGTGACGCCCTCGGGCTAGTGCCGCTCCACCAGGACGGCGCTGCCCTGCCCGACGCCCACGCACATCGTCGCCAGCCCGCGCGCCGCCCCCGTGCGTCGCATCCGGTGCAGCAGGGTCGTGAGGATGCGGGCGCCCGAGCAGCCCAGCGGGTGGCCCAGCGCGATCGCGCCGCCGGTCGGGTTGACGCGCTCGGGGTCGATGCCGAGTTCGTCGACGCAGGCGAGGGCCTGGGCGGCGAAGGCCTCGTTGAACTCGGCCTCCTCGATGTCGTCGATGCTCCAGTCCACGCGGGCGAGCGCCTTGCGGGTGGCGGGGACGGGGCCGATGCCCATCACGTCGGGGTGGACACCGGCCGAGGCGCCGGCGACGTAGCGGCCCAGGGACTCCAGCCCCAGCTCGTTCAGTGCCTCCTCGCTGACCAGGAGGAGTCCCGCCGCGCCGTCGTTCATCGGTGAGGCGTTGCCCGCGGTGACCGTGCCGTCGGCCCGGAAGACGGGCCTGAGGCGGGCCAGCTTGTCGTAGGAGGTGTCCTCGCGGATGCACTCGTCGCTGTCGACGAGCACGCCGTCGGGGCGCTCGACGGGCAGGAGTTCGTCGTCGAAGTGGCCGTTCTTGCGGGCCTCGGCGGCGAGCCGGTGGCTGCGCAGGGCGAACTCGTCCTGCCGCTCGCGCCCGATGCCGTACCGCCGGGCGACCTCCTCGGCGGTCTCGCCCATGGGCAGCAGGGCGTGGAGTTCCTTCATGGCCGGGTTCACCAGACGCCAGCCGAGCCGGGTGTCGTGGGTCTCCATCCGGTGCGGGAGGGCCTCGTCGGGGCGCGGCAGCACGAAGGGGGCGCGGCTCATCGACTCGGAGCCGCCCGCGAGCACGATGTCGGCCTCGCCGGCGGCGATGGTGCGGGCGGCGGTGGTCACGGCCTCCAGGCCGGAGGCGCACAGCCGGTTGACGGTGGCCCCGGGCACGGTCTCGGGCAGTCCGGCGAGCAGCGCGGCCATGCGGGCGACGTTGCGGTTGTCCTCGCCGGCCTGGTTGGCGGCGCCCCAGTAGACGTCGTCGACGTGCGCCGGGTCGAGCGCGGGCACGTCGGCGACCAGGGCGCGGATCACGGTCGCGGCGAGGTCGTCGGGGCGTACGGCGGACAGCGCACCGCGGAGTCTGCCGATGGGGGTGCGGCGGGCGGCCGCGAAGTGGACGGGGCGCACGGGAGGACTCCTGACCGTCGTCATCGGGGTTCCGAACAGCTTTAATTAGCACTGCTAGTTTCGGACTATAGCGCAGCGGGAGCAGACATGGCCGAGCACGTCCTCGCCGGAACCAACGGCCACCTCACCGTGCGGGAGTGGCCCCACGACCACCCCCGGTACGTGGCCCTGGTGGTGCACGGCTACGGGGAGCACGTCGGCCGGTACGAGGAGCTCGCCGGGATCCTCACGGCGCACGGCGCGGCCGTCGTCGGGCCCGACCACACCGGGCACGGGAAGTCCGCCGGGGAACGCGTCCTGATCGAGGACTTCGAGGACGTCGTCACGGACGTGCACACGGTCGCGGACCTGGCCCGCGCCACCTGGCCCGGTACACCTCTCGTCCTGGTCGGGCACTCCATGGGCGGGCTGATCGCCGCCCGCTTCGCCCAGCGGTACGGCGCCGAGCTGTCCGCGCTCGTGCTGTCGGGGCCGGTGATCGGCGCCTGGCAGCTGCCGGGGGCCCTGCTCGCCCTCGACGAGATCCCGGACACGCCGATCAGTCCGGCCGCGCTCTCCCGTGACCCGGAGGTGGGCGCCGCCTACCGGGCGGATCCCCTGGTCTGGCACGGGCCGATGAAGCGGCCGACGGTGGAGGCGTTCGCCCGCGCCCTGGCCACCGTGTCCCGGGGCGGCCGGGTCGGCCCGCTCCCGCTGCTGTGGCTGCACGGCGACGACGACCGGCTGGTGCCGCTCGGGGGGAGCCGCGTCGGGGTCGAGGATCTCAGGGGCGAGACGCTCACCGAACGGATCTACCCCGGGGCCCGGCACGAGGTGTTCCACGAGACGAACAGGGCGGAGGTCTTCGCGGACGTGACGGACTTCCTCGACGAGGTGCTCACACGCTGAGACAGCGCTGTTTGCACGCGTATGCCCGGGGCACCCGCGCCCCCATGGAGTGGTTGTGTCGCGCGGCCTGCGTGGGAGAGGACCCCGAGCTGTTCTTCCCCGTGGGCAGGCAGGGCCCCGCGCTGCGGGACATCGCGGCGGCGAAGCGTGTGTGCGCCCGCTGCCCGGTCGCCCCCGAGTGCCTCGATCCGGCGCTCGGCAGCGGGCTGACCTCCGGCGTGTGGGGCGGGACCTGCGAACAGGAACGCGACGAGCTGCTCCGTACCGGCATCGACCATGCCAGAAGGAGGAGCACGGTATGACTGTGGTCAGGAGCACCCTGTCCGACTCGGCCCGCGAGACGGCCGGGGAGGCCCTGCAGAGCACCCTGGTGGATCTGATCGGCCTGTCGTTGATCGGAAAGCAGGCGCACTGGAACATCGTGGGCCCGCGCTTCCGGTCCATCCACCTCCAGTTGGACGAGGTGGTCACGACGGCGCGGACGTTCTCCGACACCGTGGCGGAGCGCGCCGCGGCCCTGGGGGTGGCGCCGGACGGCCGCCCCGAGACGATCGCCTCCGCCTACACGCTGCCCGGCTCGAAGAGCGGCTGGATCCGGGACGACGACGTCGTCCGGCTGATCGTGGAGACGCTGGAGGCGGCCATCGGACGGCTGCGCGAGCGCATCGAGGCCACCGAGAAGGCCGACCCGGTCACCCAGGACCTGTTGATCGGCATCACGGCCGAGCTGGAGAAGCAGCGCTGGATGTTCGAGGCCGAGAACTGGCCCCGGGACTGACCGCGGCAAGCACCCACGGAAAGGCGCACGCGATGACCGACGCTCTCGAACTCGACGCGCTGTGGGAGGACTTCCACCGTGCGGTGAACATGACCTCGCAGGAGCTGGCCGCCTGGCTGCGGGTGAGCGACGCGGACGAGTCCGCGGAGCCGCTGCCGGAGCACGCGGGTGAGCCGATCGGGCAGCACGTCCTCGCCATCCTCCAGAAGCGGCGCGTGGACCTGTCCGACGAGGACATCGACGTCATGTACGAGGTGGTGGACACCGTCACCGCGGAGGCCGACGTGGAGAAGGAGCCCGAGGCCGAGGAGAGGCGCCGCCGGCACCGGCTGATGTCCGTCGGCCACGACCCGCTCAGGCGATGACCAGGGCGGAGCGCGTCGTACGGGAACTCGTCGGCGCGCACGGACGGACGTACGCCGCGGAGGCGGGCATCACGCTGAAGGACACCCCGCAGCCCCTGTACCGGCTGCTGGTGCTGTCCCTGCTGCTCAGTGCCCGCATCCGCGGCTCCGTCGCGATCGCCGCCGCGCGTCAACTGCACCGGGCGGGACTGCGCGATCCGCGCAGCATGGCCCGGGCCTCCTGGCAGGAGCGGGTGGACGCGCTGGGCCGCGGCGGCTACCGACGCTACGACGAACGTACGGCGACCCAACTCGGCCGGGGAGCGGAGCTGTTGACCGAGCGGTGGGGCGGCGATCTGCGCCGGCTGCGCGCGGAGGCGGACGGCGACGTCGGCGAACTGCGGCGCCTGCTGCGGAAGTTCCCCGGCATCGGTCCCGCCGGCGCCGACATCTTCCTGCGCGAGGTGCAGGGCGTCTGGCCCGAGGTCGCGCCCCATCTGGACGGCAAGGCACTCGCGGGGGCCGGGCGGCTCGGCCTGCCGGAGGATCCCGACCGGTTGCGCGAGCTGGCCGGCGACGTCCAACCGGACGTCCTGGCAGCGGCGTTGGTGCGGGCGGCGATCGACGACGAGGTGGCCGAGGACAGCCTCCGCCGCGCCGGGTGACATGGCACACTGCTCGCACATCCTGTCGAGCAGAGGAGCTTTGAGTGACCGGGACCGAGTCGGCCGGCCGACGGATCGACACGAGCAGGCCGCATCCGGCCCGGGTGTACGACTGGTTCCTCGGCGGGAAGGACAACTACCCCGTCGACGAGGAGCTGGGACGCCGGATCACCGCGCAGGGGGACGCGCCCCGCCAGGCACGCGCCAACCGCCGGTTCATGGAGCGGGCCACCCGGGTCGTCGTACGGGAGGCGGGCATCCGCCAGTTCCTCGACATCGGCTCCGGCATCCCCACCGAGCCCAACCTCCACCAGATCGCCCAGTCCGCCGTGCCGGACGCCCGGGTCGTGTACGTCGACAACGACCCGATCGTCCTGGCCCACGCGGCGGCCCTGCTGCACGGCACCCCGGAGGGGGCGACGCACTACCTCCAGGCCGACGCACGCGAACCGCGGCGGATCCTCCAGGGCGCCTCCGCGGTCCTGGACTTCGAGCAGCCCGTCGCGCTGTCGCTGGTCGCGCTGCTGCACTTCATCTCCGACGAGGACGGCGCCCAGGAGCTGGTGGACACGCTGCTCGACGCGCTGGCGCCGGGCAGTTGCCTGGTGCTGTCGGCGATGACGGCCGACTTCGACCCGGAGAAGGTGAAGGCGGGCATCGCGGCCTACACGGCGAGCGGGGTCACCCTGGTGGCGCGCTCGCACGACGAAGTGAGCCGTCTCTTCAAGGGACTCGAGGTGCTGGAGCCGGGGATCGTGCCCCTGTCGCAGTGGCGTCCGGACGAGCGGGAGGACGGCGAGCCCGTGTCGCTGTACGGGGCGGTCGGCGTCAAGCGCTGAGCCGTCACCCCAGCAGCCAGCCGCCGTCCACGTTCAACTCCACCGCGTTGACCGAGCCGTTGCGCAGCAGGAAGTCCACGGCGTCCACCACGTCCGCCATGGTCGCGAGCCGCCCGGTCGGGGTCCTGGCCCGCAGGCCCGCCAGGACCTCCTGCGGCTTGTCCCGCCAGTAGGGGCTGTCCCCCACCACCCCGGGATGGATCGCGTTGACGCGGACCGGGGCGAGTTCGACGGCCAGGGTGCGCATCAGCCCGCCCACCCCGGCGTTGACGGTGGCCACCGTCGTCGCTCCCGGGTAGGGCCGCTCCTTGGCCTGTCCGCCGAACAGCACGATGGCACTGTCGTCGTGCAGGCGGGACCACAGGGCGTGCACCACGGCGGTGTAGCCGACGAGCTTGAGCGTGACGAGGTGGAGGGCCGCGTCGATGTCGTACGAGGCCACCCGGTTCTCGTCGCGGGAGATGCCCGCGATCACCAGGTGGTCGACGGTTCCCACCCCGCTCAGCGCGTCGGCGATCCCCTTCGGCCGCGCGAGGTCCAGGGCGAGGCCCCGGGCGCCGATCTCCTCGGCCGCGGCGTCGGTGCGGTGGGCGTCCCGTCCGGTGATCACCACCTCGTCGCCGCGCTCCGCCCGCACCCGGGCGAACGCGCGCCCGATGCCCGAGGTGCCGCCGACCACCACCACGCCGCTCATCGCGAAGCCTCCCTCAGGTACTCCCAGTCCCGGGTGAACCGGTAGGAGTGCCGCACCGGCGGCTGCGGCGCCTGTGTCTCCAGCCAGCGCAACGGGCCGTCACCGGCGTTGGAGAAGCCGTGCACGCAACCGGCGCCCGCCCAGGCGCAGTCGCCCGGTCCGAGCCGGTACCGCGAGCCGTCGAAGACCGCGTCCGCCACGCCGTCGAGGAACAGGTAGGTCTCCTCGAAGGGGTGGTCGTGGGTGCCGGCGACGCCGTCGGGCGCGTACTGCACCATGAACATCGTCGAGGCCACCGCGCCCAGATCGCCGTCGACCATCATCTTCACGGTGATCCCGCTGTAGACGAGGAGCGCGGTGCGCATGCTCGCCGACACCGCGAGCAGGTCCTGGGACTGCTTGCCGGGGTCCATCTGGGCGGGCTCGAAGCGGCCGAAGGACCGGGTGCGCGGATCACGGACATCGATCCGGACAGGCGGGCGCACGGGCCACGGAGCAACCGCCTGGGTGTCGTGCCCGTACCGGGCCCGCGGCACCGGCGCGAGCATGTCCGCCCAGCGGGCGACGCCGTCCCCGGCACCGCGCCAGGCGTGCGGGACACCGGTGGGCAGGAGCCCGTAATCGCCCTCCTCCAGCAGATAAGACCCCTCGGGCACATCGAGGACCACGGTGCCGTCCAGGACGTGGAAGCTCTCCTCGTACGAGTGCACATGGGCCGCGACCGCGCCGTCGGGGCGCAGCTCGCACACCCCGAAACCGGTGTGCGAGCTGCCGTCGGCCTCGCCGACCAACTCCCGTCGCCGGTAGCCGTGTTCGTCGTACGACGGCTTCGGGAGGTCGGTGGCCCGGCGCACCAGGTGCCGTGTCACGTCCGGGCCTCCTTCGCGGCCAGCAGCCGGTCGCGGGACTCCTCGACAAGCCGCCGGGCGCGCGCCACGTCGGCCGTGAGCCTGCCGTCGTGCTTGCGGACGACGCCGTCGACGAGGACCGTCTCCACGTTGGACACGTCGGCGCTCAGGGCCACCGCGGCGGCCGCGTCGTGAACGGGGGCCACGTTCAGGGCCGTCGCGTCGATCGCGACGACGTCCGCGCGCTTGCCCGGGGTGAGGGATCCGGTGCGCCCCTCCAGGCCGGCCACGTGGGCACCGTTGCGGGTGGCTGCCTCCAGCATCTGACGTGCCGTCAACATGGTGTCGGGGACCGGGACATCGGCCTGCCAGCTGGCCGCGTTGACGCGGGCGCGCTCGGCGCCGAAGGCCGCGCGGATCTGGGTGAACATGTCGCCGGGCACGGTGGTGACGACGTCGATGCTGAGCGAGGGGCGCAGGCCGTGCTCGATCGCCTTCATCACCGGCGGCCAGCCGTGCCCCATCTGCGTCTCGACCTGCGGCGCGATGGAGACCGTACCGCCACTGTCGGCGACCAGCCGCCACTCCTCCTCGCTGAGGTAGCAGCAGTGGATGTAGGTGGTGTCGGGGCCGAGCAGGCCCAGGTCGTGGAGCTGCTTGACCATGCCGAAGCGGCCGGCGAGGCGGCCCATGGCCACGTGCACGGTGAGGGGGATGCCGAGTTCACGGGCGAGGGCCCATTCGGAGGTGACGACGTCGTTGACGCAGAAGCCGGGGCCGCGGGTGGCGAGGGCGAGGGTGAGCAGGCCGTCGTCGGAGTCGGCGGGGAAGTACTCGGTGCGGATCCGGCGTACGTCGTCGCCCGGGATCGCGATCTTGCTCTCGAACCAGTAGTCGGCGAGGGAGGTGTTGGCGCTGCCGTACGCGTACTGGGCGCGGATGCCGGTCTCCTTCAGGGCCCGGATCGCCGCGTCCGGGTGCTCGGGGGTGTTGTTGATGTGGGACCAGTCGACGAGCGTGGTGATGCCGGCGTTGAGACACTCCAGGGCGCCCGCGAGGTTGGCCGCGTAGACGTCCTCGGGGGTGTAGAGGGGGGCGAAGGTGTCCAGGATGTCGACGAAGTAGTCGTCGAGGGTGGCGTCCGGCGCCACGTTGCGGATCGAGGCCTCCCAGGTGTGGCGGTGGGTGTCGACGAAGCCGGGAATCACGATGCGACCGGTCATGTCGAGGACTTCGGCGTCCGCGCTGATCTCGCGGTCCACCGCGGCGATCCTGCCGTCCTCGATGAGGACGTCCCCCCGCGGCAGGTCCCCGATGCCGGGGTCCATGGAGAGCACGTGTCCGGCGCGAAGGAGTGTCCGATGGGTCATCGCGCTTCCTCCTCAGGGGTGTTCAGTACGCGGCGAGGCTCCTGACGGCCGCCACGACCTTGTCGACGGTGGGGATGACCTGTTCCTCCAGCGCGTCCGCGAAGGGCAGCGGCACGCACTCCCCCGCCACCCGCCGCACCGGCGCGTCCAGCAGTCCGAAGCCCTCGTCGGCGACGACGGAGACGAGGGTCGCGCCCCAGCCGCCCTGGTACGGGTTCTCCTCGACGGTGACCAGCCGGGAGGTCCGGCCGAGCGAGGCGAGGACGGTGGCCGTGTCCAGCGGCACGAGCGAGCGCAGGTCGACGATCTCGACGTCGATGTCCTCCTCGGCGAGCCGCTCCGCTGCAGCGAGCGCGACCGGCACCATCGAGGCGAGCGCGACCAGCGTCACGTCCGCGCCCGCACGGACGACGGCCGCGCGGCCCAGCTCGACGACGTGGTCCGGCGGCGGGGGCGCTCCCTTGCGCGCCAGCAGCCCCTTGTGCTCGAAGAACACCACCGGGTCGTCGCTGCGGATCGCGGCCGCCATCATCCCGACGACGTCGGCGGGAGTGGAGGGTGCCGCGATCTTCAGCCCGGGCACGGTCAGCGCCCAGTTCTCGGTGGCCTGCGAGTGCTGGGCGCCGAAACCGAGCCCGCCGCCGTTGGCGGTGCGCACGACGAGGGGCACGGTGACCTGACCGCCCGTCATGTAACGCACCTTGGGTATCTCGTTGGCGAGGTAGTCCCAACAACAGGCCAAGAAGTCCGAGAACATGATCTCCGCGACGGGCCGCATCCCGGTCATCGCGGCGCCCATCGCCGCTCCCACGATGGCCTGTTCGGAGATCGGCGTGTCCCACACCCGCTCCGGCCCGAACTCCTCGTGCAGCCCGGCGGTCGTCTTGAACACCCCGCCGGCCGCGCCGATGTCCTCCCCGAGGCAGACCACCGACGGATCGCGCCGCATCTCCCGCGCAATGCCCTCGGCGACGGCGTCCCGGTAGCTGATCGGCCGCGGGTCGTCCGCCCGTTCCCGCGTCACGTCCGCCATGCGGCACCTCCGTCGGCCCATACGTCGGTGAAGGCCTCCCGCGGATCCGGCGGCGGCGCACTCTTCGCGGCCTCGACCGCCTCCTGTACGACGGTCCGTGCGCGCTCGTCGGCCGCGGTGACCGTCTCCTCGGGGACCCCGTCCTCGACGAGCCGCCCGCGCGCGATGTCCAACGGGTCGTGCTTGAGCCAGCGTTCGACCTCCTCGGCCGGACGGTAGGTCGCCGGGTCGGTCCTGCTGTGCCCGAAGTGGCGGTAGGTCTCGGCCTCCAGCACGGCCGGCCCGTCTCCGGCCCGGGCCCGTCGCGCCAGCCGTGCCACGGCCTCCTGGACACGCACGACGTCGTTGCCGTCGACCACCTCGCCGGGGATGCCGTAGGCGGGCGCCCGGTCGGCCGCGGGCCGGGACACCGCGGTGACGTCGGCGATCGGGGTGTACTCCATGTACAGGTTGTTCTCGCAGACGAACAGCACGGGCAGCTTCCACACGGCGGCCAGGTTCAGCGCCTCGTGGAAGGCGCCGATGTTGGTGGCGCCGTCGCCGAAGAAGGCGACCGCGAGCTGTCCGGTGCCGCGCAGCCTCGCCGACCAGGCGGCGCCGACCGCCATCGGGAGGTGGGCGCCGACGATGGCGTAGGAGCCGAGCATGTTCACGGAGGCTTTGGTGAGGTGCATGGAGCCGCCCTTGGCCCGGCACAACCCCGTTGCCCTGCTCATGAGTTCGGCGAGGCACTCCTCGGGCGTGGCTCCCCGGGCCATCGCGTGGTGGTGGCCCCGGTAGGTGGCGAAGACGTAGTCGTCGTCGCGCAGGGCGGCGCTCGCTCCGACGGCGATCGCCTCGTGCCCGGCGGCGAGATGGGTGGTGCCCTTGACGAGGCCCTGGAGGAACAGGTCGTGGGCGGCCTTCTCGGTACGGCGGATGAGGACCATCCGCTCGTACAGGGCGAGGAGTTCAGCGCTGTCCATCGCCGGTCCCCTCGTGTCCGGTGTTCAGGTGGGACTGCGCCTCGCGGGCGGTGTTGAGCTCGCCGCCCACCGTCCAGTACTTGCGGCCCGCAACCAGGAGTTCCTCGGCCGGGAACTTGGTGATGACCTCGCAGCCGTCGGCGGTGACGACCAGTTCCTCCTCGATGCGGGCGGCGGACCAGCCGTCGGCGGCGGGCCAGTAGGTCTCCAGCGCGAACACCATGCCCTCTTCGAGGACTTCGGGGTGGTCGAGGGAGACCAGGCGGCTGAAGATGGGCTTCTCCCAGATGGACAGGCCGACCCCGTGGCCGTACTGGAGGGCGAAGGCGGCGGTCTCGTCGGCGAAGCCGAACTCCTCGGCCCGCGGCCACACCTGGACGATGTCGGCGGTGGTCGCGCCCGGCCGGACGAGGGAGATCGCCTCGTCCATGTACGCACGGCAGCGGACGTAGGCGTCCCGCTGGGCGCGGGAGGCGCTGCCGACGGCGAAGGTGCGGTAGTAGCAGGTGCGGTAGCCGAGGTGGCTGTGCAGGATGTCGAAGAAGGCGGGGTCGCCGGGGCGGATCAGGCGGTCGCTGTAGACGTGCGGGTGGGGTGAACAGCGTTCTCCCGAGATGGCGTTGACGCCTTCGACGTACTCGCTGCCGAGGTCGTAGAGGACCTTGCTGACCAGTCCGACGCACTCGTTCTCGCGGATTCCGGGGCGCAGGTGGGCGTAGAGCTCCTCGTAGGCCGCGTCGACCATCGCGCAGGCCTGGGCGAGCAGGGAGATCTCGTCGCCGGTCTTGATGCGGCGGGCCTCCAGGAAGACCTGCTGGCCGTCGACGACGTCGATGCCCTCGGCGCGCAGGGCCGCGAGGACGGGCATCTCGGCGACGTCGACGCCTAGCGGTTCACCGGCGAGGCCGTGGGCCCGGAGTTCGGCGGCGATCTTCGCGGCGACGTCCTCGGCGATCCCGGCGTCCGGGTGGAAGGCACCGCGCAGGGTGGAGATGCCGGCGCGGGCTCCGGTGGGCGGGCCTTCCTTGCCGTCGCTGTAGTCGAGCCACGGGTTGTGGAGCTGGTGGTGGCGGGCCGCGGAGCCGAAGTCCCAGACGACCGGTTCGCCGCCGCGGACCAGCAGGGCGAAGCGGATCAGCTTGTCCATCGCCCAGGTGCCGATGTGCGTGGCGGTCATGTAGCGGATGTTGGCGAAGTCGAAGCTGAGCACGGCGCCCAGCTCGGAGCGGTTCAGCGTGTCGTGGAGCCGGGCCAGGCGCTGCCTGCGCAGCCGGTCCAGGTCGACGCGCTCTTCCCAGTCGACGGCGTTGGGGCCGTACGTGCGGATCGCCATCGCGACCACCCCCACCATCGAGTCAACGACCGTCCCCGAGGGGTGTCAAGTGTCACTGAACACTTTGGCTCGCCACGAACCAGACGCCCACAGCCGGTTCGTCGCCGTCGTTGCGGTAGCGGTGGGGGGTGGTGGACTCGAAGCACACAGCGTCGCCGGGGCGCAGGACCTGCTCCTCGAAGCCGAGGGTGAGGACGAGCTCGCCAGAGGTCAGGTAGCCGTACTCGGTGCCGGCATGGCGCATCAGGCCGCCCGAGCCGGAGGAAGAGCCGCCGGGCCGGTACGTGACGAGCAGGAAGTCCACGTCGGTACCGGGGACGTGCCCGAGCCGCTCCCACACGACGCCGGAGTCCAGTTCCAGCACCTCGCGCTCACCGGCGGTGACCAGGGGGCCTATGCGGCGTCCGGGGTCGGCCGCGAAGGCCGCGAGGGCATGCAGGACGGTGCCCGTACGCACCGCCGCGGTGGTCTGCCGGCCCTCGAAGAGGGACTCGACGGAGATGCCGAGTGCCGTGGTGATCGCGTACAGGGTTCTGACCGACGGCTGGCTCTTCCCGGTCTCAATCTGGGAGACCAGGCTCGCGGAGACACCGACCTCACGCGCCAGGGCGCGCAGTCCCAGACCACGCTCCAGCCGCGCCAGCCGAATCCGCGCACCGACGGACGGCACGGGCGCAGGGGACACGAGCACCCTCCTCTCCTGTGCAGCCCCATTGAACAGCGCGGGCCCTGGGTGGGGAAAGGGGGTCGGATCACCCGGAGA
>NZ_RSAJ01000155.1 GCF_003933965.1 Streptomyces sp. RP5T | reverse complement strand
CGCCCCACCTACCATGGAACCGCAGCACCACGTCCACAAACGGGCGGAACACCACACCACGAGGCGGGCCGTCGGCCGGCCCCGCAGACGAAGGAGGGGCAACAGCCATGAGCTCGCTACTGACCGAGGGCGATCTCACCCACGAAGAACAGGTCGTGTGGCTGGAAGACCCCGAAAACTTCGACTACGTCCGCCAGGCCCTCGACAAGACCCGCCGCCGCAACACCAAACCCCCCTACGCGCGTGACGGCCGCATGGTCGGCTACGCCCTCCTCGACGACCAGGCTGAACCCGACCCCGACAGCGGCCTGTACAAACGCCGCGTCTTCTTCCTTCTCCCGCACGACCGCGACAGCCTCCCCGGTGGCCTCTACCGCGAAGGCGCCCCCGGCGAAGCCGTCGACCCACGCACCATCGAAGTGAAGAAAGTGGGGGAGAAGACCCCACGTTCCCAGAGCGGACCAGCCGCCATAACCGGCTCTCGCTCCTGACCGACCACGGCCGGTTATGCGTTGCTTTACTGATGGTTCAAGCCCGTCGAGAGCGCCCCACTGACCTGGGCCGAGGGCCACGGCCGCCCGGCCGCTGGCATCCTTGATGATCAGAAGCCGCAGGACCTTGGGAGAGTCCCAGAGTAGTGCGCGGGCGGTTTAGTAATGCAATAGTGCCTGGTCGATCAGCTGGTCGTCACAGCCTTCACCGACACATCCACTGCCGACTCGAGAGCGTCCTACTCGGCCACGTTCTCACCGGTCATCGATGCATCTTCCATGATCGGGAGTTACACCGAACGAGTGACTCTGTCCCGTAATCGGTGGTAACGGAGGGGGTCGGTCATTGCAGGAGGACGCGGTGGCGGAGCGGGTCGAAACCCGCGTGGCTGTGCATCTGCCTCATGATGCGTTTGGTGCGGGTGTTGACGCCTTCGGTCCGTCCATTGTGGTGCGGGAGGGTGAGGCCGGCGTTGACGGCTGCACGGTCGAGTTCGAGACTGTTCGCAAAGGCGTGGAGGTAGGGCAGCTGGGCCATGCGGACCCCAGCCATCCAAGCGGCGAGCTTCTTGTCGTTGCCTGCGGTAGGCGTGAGGAGCTGTGCGAACTCGCGAATGAATGCGCCCAGTTGGGCCATCTCTGGGCAGGCCTTGGTGAGTTCGGCGAGGAGACTTGTGTCCTTGTCCCGGAGGTGGTCGGGACGGGTGAGCGGGAGGCGGGCCAGCCATCGCGGAGTGGTGACCGGCCTCGGGGAACATCCGTACAGCGGTTGGCGCTGAGAAGGATCATGGTTGAGGCGTGAGTGCGCCGACCCGGTTCTCATACTCGCGGCGGGCCTTGCGCTGGGCCGGGACCGCAGGCAGGCCCTGGCCGCCGTCGAGCGGCTGGCAGCGGGCGAGGAACTGGTGGTGCACGGCGGGGACGGCGCTGACGCGCAGGGTGTAGCCCTGGCCGCGCCGTACGGTCGTCCCCTGGTCGAGCGCGGCGCGCTCGGCGGGCTCCAGGTCGGTGGTGCGGAGGTAGTCGGCGACCTTGCCCGGCATGTCGAGGGTGACCGGCAACTCCGGGGCGGGCGCGCTCTCCTCGGCGGCGGCGTGGTCGGGAAGCAGGTCGGCGACGGCTGTGCGGATCGCGCCGCGGCTGACCCGGTGGTCGCGGGCCAGGACGGCGATGGAGTGGCCCTCCAGGTACGCGGTGCGTACATCACCGGACTTCTCGGCCGCCACGGCGGGGGCGGCGCCCGCCCGCCCTTGCTGCCCTTGGCCTCGGCCGCCGCAGACCGTCGTAGGTCAGCTCGCGCTGGAGGTCGCGCTGGAGTTCGCCGGCGGTGAGGGTCTGCACCATGAACTTCACGGTGGAGAGCAGCTCGCCGGTGCGCGGGTGGTGGGCGGTGAGGTCCATCGCGGAGAACGCGCCGTCGTGGATGCGCAGGGCGAGGCGGTCACGGTGCAGGACGTCGAGCACGTCGGGGATGTGCTGGTGTCCGCGCACGAGGCGGAACATCTCGGAGATGTGCACGGTGTCGCCAGGCCGCGCGTACGTCAGCAGCTCGCCGAACTTCGGCCGCTGGAACGGGTGAAGGCGGCTGGAGGTACCCGGCGCCTCCTCGAAGACGACCGGGTCCTCGATCCCGGCCTCGGCTAGAACGAGATCCTGCCGGGCGGTGGACTGCTGGTCGGTCGAGACCCGCTTGTAGACCAGGTTCGCCACCGAGGGCCCCTTCCATACGGAGGCTCGGACCCTATCTGTCGTCAAACCCTGTCAGCAATGGCCATCGGATCTGATTGGATTCGCGCCGCCGCGGACCCCCTGATTGCACGGGTTCATTGGACACACGGACGGCCTGTCATCAAAGGATGGCACCCTCAAGTGATCAACGCACCACCTACGGATGATCACGTGATCGTGGAGGCACAGGTGCGTGACTATGGGTTTTCTCCAGCTCAACAGGACGAGATCTGGAGACGCTGGCGCGAGGGGCAGTCGCTCAGCTTGATCGGGCGGGCACTTGGGGCACCAATGCAGCACGCCCGTCGCTTCCTGTAACCAGAGCGGCGGCGTCCGCCTCACGCCGCAGAAGCGGTCAGAGCGGCATCTGAGCGGCAGCGAGCGCGAGGAGATATCCCGCGCGGTATCGCAGCCGGGGAATCGGCCCGGCAGCTGGCCAAGCGGCTGGGCCGATCCCCTTCGACCGTCTCCCGCGAGATCGCCCGCAACGGCGGCCGGGACCGCTACCGAGCAGCCTTGGCCGATGCAGCCGCCTACGAACGCGGGCGCCGCCCCAAGCAGGCCAAGCTCGCCCAACGTCCCGCTCTACGCGCTCTGGTGGAAGCCAAACTGGCTCTGTGCTGGTCACCTGAGCAGATCGCAGGATGGCTGCGACGGCAGTCTTCCTGGTGACGCATCCATGCAGATCTCGCACGAAGCGATCTACCTCTCCCTCTACGACCCTCGCCGGCGTCAGGTGATCGACCGCAGCCTCACGCAGCGGCAGGCCCATGCGTCGTCCGAAGATCGCCCGCCGACCCACCGGGCGGGGCATCATCCGCGGCATGGTGTCCATCACCGCCCGCCCCGCTGAGGTCGAGGACCGCAAGGTTCCCGGCCACTGGGAGGGCGACCTCGTGATGAGCACCCGGCCCTCGGCCGTCGCCACGCTCGTCGAACGCACCAGCCGCTACACGGCCATCGTCGCGCTGCCCGACGGCATCATGGCCGAGCAGGTCACTCCGCACCTCACCAGGAGGCTCCTCGGCATCCCGCCCCAGCTACGACGAACGCTCACCTGGGACCGGGGCCGGGAGATGGCCGAGCACCAGGCCATCACCGCCGAGACCGGGATGCCGATCTACCTCTGCAAGCCACGCAGCCCCTGGCAGCGCGGGACCAACGAGAACACCAACCGGCTGTTTCGGCAGTACCTGCCCAAGGGCGCGGACCTCCGCACATTCAGCCAGGCCGACCTGGACGCCATCGCCCACGAGCTCAACCATCGCCCGCGCAGGACCCATGGCTATCGCACTCCGGCAGAGGGCTACGCTGACCTCCTGAACAGCGGTGATGCGCTGACGGCTTGAGCTCGCCATCGTTTGCCGACAGATACGCTGACCGCCACATGCGGCCGGGGCCGGCTGTTGTACTCCCCGGGGCCCGCCACCCTGGCGGGTGAGGCGGGCCCGCTGAGCCGCGATCGACGTCGGCGGTGAGACCATGCCGAGCTCGGTCGAGGTCATGGGGGTTGGCCGAAGAGGCTGACCAGCAGCTTCACGCCTCGACGATGATGGTGCCTATGGTCGATTCCGGGCCGGGCCCTTCCGGACGGTCGACCTTCCACCAGCCCAGCACGTCCCGGTACTCCGGCTGTGGGATCGCACGTCCCTCGGCAGTCATCAGGCTCTACCTTCTTGCTGGGCTTGCCCCAGCCATTCGTAGGGTTGAGGCACCCAAGGGAGCTGGGTGTGGCTTTCATCAGGCTGCCGTTTGTGGCTTGAGACGCTTGGCCGCCCGGCTCCCCACGACGACTCGGCCGCCGATTGGGAAATGCGAACAGGTCGCTGTGTAGAGCAATGCCGGCGAGGTCGTCTGTGGTCTGTACTGCACGTACGACGAGCTGGAGCACGATGAGCCGGATATGGGCCGGAACCGACTGCGGCAAGACCCATCACCACACTCTGGTCCTGGACAGTGAGGGTGAGACCCTGCTGTCGCGGCGGGTGGCCAACGACGAGCCCGAGCTGCTGAGGCTGATCGGTGACGTCCTGGATCTCGCTGGTGGCCGGCAGGTCACGTGGGCGTTGGACATGGCGGGCGGCGGGCCCGGCCTGCTGATCGCTCTGCTCGTCAACCACGGTCAGGAACTCGTCTACATCCCTGGTATCGCGGTCAACCGTGCCTCCGACAGCTACCGCGGCGCGGGCAAGACCGACGCCAGGGACGCGCGTGTGATCGCCGACCAGGCCCGCATGCGGCGAGACTTGCAGCCCATCCGTCCGGGAGATGACGCGGGCATCGAACTGCGGCTGCTGACCGAACGCCGAGTGGATCTGGTCGCCGACCGCACTCGCACCACCAACCGCCTCAAGGGCCTGCTGAACAGTATGTTCCCGGCCCTGGAAGGCGTATTGGACATCGGTACGAGCGGGGCACTGCATCTGTTGACGGGCTACCAGACCCCAGCGGCGATCCGGAGCACTGGCCTGCGCCGACTGACCACCTGGCTTCGCAACCGGAAGGTCCGTTCCCCGGAGGCCCTGGCGGCCAAGGCTGTCGAGGCAGCTGAACGGCAGCACACCGCCGTGGCGGGCGAGAGCCCCATCGCGATGATGGTGCACACGCTGACGAAGGAGGTGATAGCCCTCAACGAGAAGATCGCCGAGACCGACAAGCTCATCGAGGGTCGGTTTCGCGAACACGAACTCGCTGAAGTGATTCAGTCCCTGCCGGGCATCGGCACGGTCCTCGGTGCGGAGTTCCTCGTTGCTGTCGGCGGCAACCTGGACGCCTTCCCCACCCCGGACCGTCTTGCTGCTTTCGCTGGCGTGACCCCCGCACCCCGTGACTCTGGGAAGATCAGCGGCAATCTCCACCGGCCTCAGCGATACCACCGGCGTTTGCAGCGGGTCTTCTACACGTCCGCGCTGGTAAGCATCCGATTCGACCCCAACTCGCGTAAGTATTACGACCGCAAACGAGCCGAGGGCAAGCGTCACGTCCAGGCCGTGCTCGCGCTCGCCCGACGTCTTGACCATCGCGCGCAGCAGATCGGGACTCGCCGCGGCGAGGTTGTCCTCGGCGAGGGCGTGCAGGGGCAGACTGTCTGGTGCGGTCATCGTGCTGATCTCCTTCGAGGCTTCGACACTTCGAAGATCAGCCGGTGGCCGTTCATCTATGCGGGCCCCATCCCGATGCCGGAGCAAACCCCCGGATCAGGTCAAACCCGTACATCACTTCCCTGGACGCAACCGGCTGCCTCCATCGCCCAACCCAGCGCAGTGTTCGACTTGAACTGATTCGCACCACAGTTCGTTGCGAGGCTGAGGGATCCGCTGTGGCTCCCTCTCCATGGCCGCTCGCAGCCGCAGCGGACCAGGAGCGAGGCCACGCGGACAGCGCACCAGGAAGGGGTGGGCATGAGCCTGGACGAAGAATCGGACAAGTCGAGCGCAGAGGGTAAATCTCCCACGCTCGGCGAACCGACGGATCTCGATAGGCGTGAACCCGTTGGGGAGACGCCCGATCTGCCAGCTCTTTTCCCTGTGATCGTCTCCCCCGACGGCTCCGTTGCCATCGATGGCATGTCCGTGCCGCTGGTTGAAGGTGAAGCACCCGACACCGCAATTCTCGAAATTCTGCACGGATATGCGCGCAGCCGGAACTCTTCTGTCAGAGCGGCCATATCTGACCCGTCTGTGGATTATGTGGCGATTATCCAGGTTGAACCGGACGGTTCCAGCAGGCTTGTGGAGCAGCGTCAGGAGGAGCAGTTCGGGGAGGCGCAAAGGGGCAGGGGCACCAGCCTTGCTGGCCCTCGCGAGTGGACCGGTATCGGGTCCGCCGACTCTGCGGAATTTCTGGAAAAATCTGAGTCCGCCAAGACTAATGCGTCTGCTGGGCTCACCGGCCCCGTCGACTACCCCAGCTTTATCGGTGGGGATAGTGAAACGGCTGAAATAACGGAACTCATAGAGCAGAGAACCTCAGAACACCCTCTAGCTCCGAGCCGAGGATCGGAGCCTTCCGGCAGGAGGCATTCTCGCCAGTCGGGCGACGAGTACGAGCCGCCCAGTTTTCTCAAGCGGCCTTT
The DNA here is from genome assembly GCF_003933965.1 of Streptomyces sp. RP5T. GTDB lineage: Bacteria > Actinomycetota > Actinomycetes > Streptomycetales > Streptomycetaceae > Streptomyces. Next base: position 10,344 of record NZ_RSAJ01000155.1, on the reverse strand, counting down.
GGGGTTAGGGGTGGTGGGTGTCGTTGCGGCGGCCGTCATCATCGTTCCACTAATCATGCTCGGCAGCTCGGGAAGCGACGAAGGCAGCAACAGGACGACGTCGGCAACGCTCAAGCCCTCGCCGACCCACGTCACGGCCGGTGCTCTGCCGCCCCCATCTCTTGCCGCCTCGACATCAGGTGCGCCGACGGCGACACACCATCCGAATACCAGGAGCGGTATCCCCAGCGGCGAGGTTCAGATCAAGAACAGGAAGTACGGCTTTTGCCTTGATGTTCCCGGGATCGGTAAGGGCACCCCTAAGAGGCAGGTCAAAGACAGCACCTGCCGTGCATTTGGCGGAGGGAACCAGGGGTGGGTTTTAGACCTGGCCTCCGAAGGCAGTGGCGCCGCTGGGACTGACCTATACCTCATTCGCAACGCCCGGTCCGGCCTCTGTCTGGACCTGCCTAACTATGGCCCGGATGCGAAAGCGTCACCCGTGGGGCTATTTCATTGCAACCCCAGTGACAAGGACAACCAGCTCTGGCAGTTGGACAAGCGTCCCAATGATACGTACTGGATCCGTAACCAGAAGAGTGGAAAAATGTGCCTCGACCTGGCGCGAGCAGACAAGAAGGCTGCGCACACCAATGTCACGGTCTTCACCTGTAGCGACCTCGACGACCATCAGTGGAGCTTCTCGGGGGGATGAGGGGACTATGCAGGCAAGCACGGGTAGGTAAGCGTCCAGTCTCGGGACGGATGAACGTGCGCCCCGGCTCCCCGCGGGCGCAATCCACTTGCTTAGCTTGGCGTTTAACCTCGCCGGTTCACTCGACCCACTGATCTCGTGGCCTTCGAGGGACAGCAGGACGGTCGTTCTTCACGCTTCGAGGTGTCGAGCAACGTCGCGTGAAGAAACGGCTGCTGGTGAAGAGTCTCGCTCCTGCAGATCCTGCCGACGCCGCACTGGGCGTCCTGTCCCACTTTCGTGTCGAGTTCTACGACTGCATGTATAGCCGCGCGGACGCGCTCTTCGAGCTCACCGACGCGGTGCTGTGCACGGACGAGTGGGTGAAAATCCTGGTCGAGCTCTGCTTGGCAGTCGAGCACCGGCGTGGGCACGGATCGCGTCCCATGAAGTGGTGTAGGCGGGCAGGGTCCCGGAACGCGCGGGTGTCTGCCCGGGGCGTGCATCCGCTGGCGGTGCATGCTCCCTGAACAAGGGCAGGCCATCGCGCAAGTCTCCCTGGTGAACGGGCAGTTCGACCGGAGGAGCACGCGATGGCCTTGTCCCAGTCTGAGCTGATGCGACTGCTTGAGTCACTACGTAGGGTCGATGGAGTTGAAGCAATCAGGGTGGTGTGCGAGCGCATCCTGCAGGAGCTGATCGAGGCCGAGGCCACCGAGGTGATCGGTGCCGCGCCGCGCGAGCACTCCCAGACGCGCACGACCTGGCGCAACGGACACCGGGACAGGCTGCTGACCACGCAGGCCGGCGACCTGGACCTGAAGATCCCGAAGGTGCGGAGCGGGTCGTTCTTCCCGTCGCTGCTGGAACGCCGGCGACGGATCGACCGGGCGTTGTTCGCCGTGGTGATGGAGGCATACGTGCACGGTGTCTCGACCCGCTCGGTCGACGACCTGGTCAAAGCACTCGGTGCGGACAGCGGCATATCCAAGTCCGAGGTCTCCCGCATCTGCGGCGAGCTGGATGCGGAACTGACCGCGTTCAAGGAGCGGCCGCTGGACCACACCGTCTTCCCCTACGTCTTCCTGGACGCCACCTACTGCAAGGCGAGGGTGAATCACCGGATCGTCTCCCAGGCCGTGGTCATCGCCACCGGTATCTCCGCCACCGGCCACCGCGAGATCCTCGGGCATGGGGGTCCCCCCGCTCGAGCGGAGCCGAGAGTGGGGGAGGTCGGCGACAGCGAGTCGAAGCCGTTCTGGACGAAGTTCCTGCGCAGTCTGCGGGCCCGCGGCCTGGAGAGCGTCCAGCTGGTCATCTCCGACAGCCACAGCGGACTGGTGGCCGCGATCCGCACGGTCTTCCTCGGTGCGGCCTGGCAAAGGTGTCGGGTTCACTTCGTCCGGGACGTGTTCTCGGTGATCGAGCGGGGCTCCGGGGAGATGGTCGCCGCGACCATCCGCACGATCTTCGCGCAGACCACCGGCGAGCAGGTGCGCACTCAGCTGAACGTGGTCGCCGACATGCTCGGACGGCAGTTCCCGCAGGTCAAGAAGATGCTGCTGGATGCGGCAACGGACATCACCGCGTTCGCTGACTTCCCGCCGGCGCACTGGAAGAAGATCTGGTCGACCAACCCGCTGGAGCGGCTGAACCGGGAGATCAAACGGCGGGCCGACGTCGTCCAGGTCTTCCCCAACCCCGCTGCCCTGGACCGGCTCGCCGCCGCGGTCCTGGCCGAACTCCACGACGAGTGGCAGGTCTTCGACCGCCGCTACCTCTCCGAAGCCTCCATGGCCGAAATCTTCACCACCAAACCAGCCGAACCTGAACCGCAGATCACTCCACAACCGGAACCGAAACAGCTGCCCTGACTACACCACTCCGCGGGACGTGACCTGGGCACGGTGGCACTCCGTCCAGAAACCGTGATCGGGCAGGCGCCGGTGGACCAGTTCCTCGGCAACGTCAGCCACCTCCTCGGGTGACGCATACGGGAAGAGGAGGCCGACTCCGTTAACCTCGAAGTTTCGTGACGGTCCGCCGACGGAGTCGGTGGACCGTTTTCGTGCTGTGGGCTGATGCTGTGGAGGCCGAAGAGCCGAGTGTCGCCTCGGGTTGGCGCCGGATTCCACTGCTCCGGGTGTTGGGGTGCTGTCGAAGGGACGGGGAATGTGCTGGTCAGCCAGGGTCGGGCAGTTGGGTGAGCCGGTTGAGGGCTGCGGTGATGTGACCGGTCCAGGGCCGGTGCCGGGCCAGGCGGAGGATTCGCCGGCGGCCGGTGGCCACGAGCTGTCCGGCCGCGGTGAACAGGCGGAGCCGTAGTCGGCGGGGCTCCCAGCACCTGGCCTTGCCGGTCAGGGCGAGCATCGGCATCCAGGCCAGCAGGTCGAGAGCGATCTGCACGATCTCCAGCCAGATCCGGTTCTGGGCCGTGCGGCGCAGGGGCAGGTTGCGCAGGCCGGTGGCCCGGGCGGCGCGGATGCGGTCCTCGGCCCGGGCCCGCAGCCGGTGACGGAGCTCGAGCTCGGCGATCGGCCGGCCCAAGGTGTTGGTGGCAAAGCAGGTCAGCCGCATGCCGTCCGCATCCGTGAGCCGCAACTGGGCCCCGGGGGGCGGCCGTTCCTTCCTGACAATTAGCCGTATGCCCTGCGGCCAGCCGTCCAGGACATCGCCGGTGAGTTCAGCGACCCAGGCGCCGTTGCGGATCTCGCCGTCGGCCTCGACGGCCGCCGTCCAGGCCGATGCCGGAACCTTCAGCACATGCTGGTGGACCTGCTCGGTGATCACCATGCCGACCGAGTAGGACAGCCACCGTCCCCGCTGAGCGAGCCAGGCGACGAAGTCGTGGGTGCCGCCCGCGGAGTCGGTCCGTATCAACGTCCGGCGCCCGCGCCGGTACTTCTTCGGTAGCTGAGCCAAGGCCAGTTGGGCGGCGGTGATGTGGTCGGTGGCCGTATTCGAGCCTGCGTTGCCTGGTCGGAGCAGAGCCGCGACCGGTTCACCCGTGCCGCCCGGCCCGTGGTCGACGAACCCCATCAGTGGGTGGTGGCCGTAGGTTCGCTTCCATGTGGGTGCGGCGTCCTCCTTGTCCGAGTGCGCGATCACCAGCACCCCATCGAGGTCCACGGTCACCGTCCCGCCCGCATCAGACGCTTCCCGGCCGGCCAACCGCCAGACACGCTGGCGGACTTCAGCCCGCGCGGCACGGATGGCCCGCAGGGCCTTCTCTCCGGAGGCGGCAAGGGCGTCGAGGAGGCGGGAGACCGTCGGGTCGGAGGCCACCGGCCCGAACACGGCCGACTCGGCCCGCAGCATGGCGACATCCGCGAGGCAGTCCCCGCCCAGCGCGACCGCCAGGGCCACGTCCAGCAGGATCTTGCCCGGATCGTGCACCGCCCGAACCTTCCGCCACGGCGTCAGCGCCGCTGATATCGCGGTGCCCAAGCCGGTCTTGCGGACGGTCTCGACCAGCAGCACGCCCCCGGCCTGCGAGACCACCGTCCGGCCGCCGCCCTCGATGCGGACACGCGGGTACGACCCGATACGCTTCTTCACCTGGAGAGTGCTTCTTTCCGTGCAGCCAACAGGACCCTAGACAAGTCCCATCGTTGCAGGTCAGGAGCACTCTCCGCTTATTTGATCAAGCCTCGGGCACCCCACCCCGTGAAAGCGCGAGGTTAACTATCGGTGTCCTGGGCAGCCCTGAAGCCGCGATCCTGGATCACCGGGAAGACGCGCTGTGTAGCGGCGATCCAGGCATCGACCTCGGTATGGGATGACCTGATCGCGCTGATCAGCGCCTCGATCACGTTCAGCTTCGGCTTACCGACGTTCCGGCTGAGCTCGTCCATCGACACCTCTTGGTACGACATGACCAGCTGCCACCAGAACCGCATGAGGAAGCGGCACTCCTGCGGGTCACGATCGTCTGCGAGGCGGTCATGAATGACCCTCTGGACGCGCCGCCGCTGCTCGTCGTCACGGAAGCCGGTGTTGAGGTCAGTCAGGGTCACGCCCGGACACTAGCAACCGCGTTCGCCCACGCCCCCGGCGTGGACCTCAAGTCCACGTTGGGCATTCCGATAGGAGTTCTAAGGGCTTGCAGAAGAACAACACGCTGATTCCAGTTCTGGGTCGATCGTTGTGATAGTCCTTGGTGACCAGGAAGGATGCGGCGTCAGCCGTCGCTGTAGAGCGTGGCGTCCACGACGCGGTCAGCCCCATGCTGCAGATCAGCGAGCCGCCTACCACATGACGGCGCACGCGAATCGGACATCAGCGTGTTGTTCTTCTGCAAGCCCTAAGAGCTCGTAACACGATCTTGTTGAGGTGTGCTGGTCGGGGGTGACCGGTATGACGATTCGGTCGTTGCTGTCCTGCGGCGACGGGGCCAAGGGGCCGCGGATCTATGACTGGGCCGCGGCCAAGCTGCCCTCCAACCTGATCTTCGACCCCGACCCGCCGACCCACCATCGGTGGGTGATGGCCCGCCGCAGCCTGTCCGACCCCGGCGAGATCGCCTCCTACCTGGCCTACGCACCCGTCGGCATCGAGATCGCCGATTTGGTCCGGATCGCCGGCTCCCGCTGGGCGATCGAGGAGTGAGCTTCTTCAGTAGTGCCTCGTGAGGGTGATGTCGTGGCAGGTGTTGACGACGCTCCCGAGCAGGGAGATTGCCGCCGTGCTGATGCCGGCCGTTGCTTCCGGCGTCACCCGATCGGTGGCCGTTCTGAAGAGGTTCAGTGTTTCCAGGCGGCGAAGAACGAGTGCGGCCTCGACGAGTACGAAGTCCGCCGCTATCCCGGCTGGTATCGGCACATCACCCTGGCCATGCTCGCCCACGCCGTCCTCACCGCTCTTGCTGCCCAGGCCGACGGCACCGCAAGGGGGGCAGCAGAAACGGATCAGCCCTTGCCCCACTTATCGTGGCAGAGATCCGGCGCCTGCTGGACGCTCTCCTGCCGCACCCCCGACCCCACCAGGACAGACGCCTGCATGCCCTGAGCCGGTCCCACTGGCGCAGACGCCACCAGGCCACAGCCCGCCGCTGTCATTACCGAAGAAGAACCAGCTCAGGACACGAAATCTCACTGGAGTACTAAGATCAGATGCTCTCTTATTCAGGATGAAAGAGGCTCAGTGGCACCACTCGTTTGACAGCCCCGATCCCGGATGATGTGTGTGAGAGTGCGGTTCGCGGTCGGCCTGTCACATGCCGGCGCTTTTTCATCATCACCTTGTCCGGCCTCCCCGGCCATGTTCCGGTGTACTCGGACGGTAAGAAGAAGGGGCTGACGGTCCTGCCTGCTGTGCACCCTGCCCCTCTTCCGGAAACAGACCGAGGCTCCGCAGAGACGGCAAATTACGCTGTGAAGACTGCCAAGCAGCCCCAGCCGCGACACCACTCACCGGAGCTTGCTCTCCAGAGAAAACGGGCACCCCAAACCTCCCAGCCGCTGCAGGCGGCGCATAGGCCGGTGCGTACGCCGACGGTGCAGGCGGTGCGTACGCCGACGGTGCAGGCGGTGCGTACGCCGACGGTGCAGGCGGTGCGTACGCCGACGGTGCAGGCGGTGCGTACGCCGATGGTGCAGGCGGTGCGTACGCCGATGGTGCAGGCGGTGCGTACGCCGATGGTGCAGGCGGTGCGTACGCCGATGGTGCAGGCGGTGCGTACGCCGATGGTGCAGGCGGTGCGTACGCCGACGGTGCAGGCGGTGCGTACGCCGACGGTGCAGGCGGTGCGTACGCCGACGGTGCAGGCGGTGCATAGGCCGGTGCGTACGCCGATGGTGCAGGCGGCGCGTACTGCCCCATGTTCGCTGCAGGCGCTCGCTTAGTATCGCCGCCCCGGCGCGTGTCGGCGGCCAACCCCACTTTGCCAGCCTCGGTCTGCATTAGGCGGAAACCCTTTTCCTGTAGAGCCGCCTGCGATTGCGGACCCAGTTGAGACGACACGGTCCCATCCCTGACAATCGAGTTGTGCAACCGCATCCGAAATTGACTGGTTGCTGCCGGCAGGACAGGCTGCCCGTCACGCACCTCGAAATCGTGGCTCCGCACTGCAGCAGCCAGTTCGGCATCCTTAGCAGGGTTGGGTCCGCGGCCGGTCCGGAGTGTGTCGGCAGCAAGCCCCACCCTGTCGTTAAACCGGTCGTAGGCAAGGACGAAACCCTTCGCCCGCAAAGCCGCTTGCGCTCGCGGACCCAGCCCGCTCGCCAGAGTCCCGTCCTGTTCGAGGGTCGCGTGGCGCAGACGTTTCCCAAAGCCGGCGCTACTTGACGGCAGGACAGGCTGCCCGTCACGCACCTCGAAATCGTGGCTCCGCACTGCAGCAGCCAACTCCTCATCCGTGTACGCCATCAAAACTCCTCAAGTCGCACGCAAACACCATCCCCCGCTCCTCCTTCACTACGTACAGCCAGGCTTTTCGGCCCACACAGACGACACGAAAGGCGCTGAACCGTTCCGGGTTCGGCAGGGACTCGATCGTTTGAGAGGATGGGCCTTGACCCAAGGCCGGGTAGTTAGCGTCTTCGCAGGTCACGCAAGTGAGTTGAAGGATTCCCGACGCAGAGCAACGGAGCTCGTTGGTACAGGCAGTCGACCAAGACAGCTTGTCCCGAAGGAGCTCCGTTGCCCCGTCATTGTGTCCTGCCGTCTGCGCTGACGGCCATCACCCGAACGGTCACCGTGGCCGGAGGCCGGTTCGCTCCTGGGCATCTGGGGGAGCTGACGGCGGTCGTGCCGTTTGAGCTGGTGGACGCGGTCCTTGTGGAGACGAGGACGGTGCAGCAGCGGCTGCGTGATCTTCCGTCGCGGGTCGGGGTCTACTTCCTGCTGGCGATGTGCCTGTTCCCTGAGGTCGGCTATCGCCTCGTCTGGGACAAGTTGACCGCCGGTCTGTCCGGGATGCCGGTGGTCTGTCCGTCGGCGAAGGCGTTGCGTGACCTGCGCCGGCGGATCGGCAGCGCGCCGGTGCGGGCGCTGTTTGAGGTGCTGGCCGGGTTGCTGGCCCAGCCGACGACGCCAGGTGTGCGCTTCAGTTCGTACCGGATGGTGTCGTTCGACGGCTGCAGTTCGCTGAGGGTTCCCGATTCTGAGCGGAACCGGGCCTGGCTGGGCAGGACTTCGCATCATGGCTATCCGACGCTGGAGTTGATGACGCTGGTCGAGACCGGCACCCGGGCCCTGGTCGGCGCGGTGTTCGGCCCCACCGCCGAGGGTGAGACAAGCTACGCCGGCCGGCTGCTGCATCTGCTGCGGCCGGACATGCTGGTGCTGTGGGACAAGGGATTCGACAGCAACGCCTTCCTCGCGCAGGTCACAGACACCGGCGCCCAGGTCTTGGGCCGGCTCCGCAGCATCCGGCGCACGCCGCTCCTCACGCGCCTCGCTGACGGCTCCTATCTATCGGTGATCGGCACCGTGAAGGTGCGGATCATCGACGCACAGATCGCCGTGACCTGCGCGGACGGCACATCCTTCACCGGGTCCTACCGACTGGTCACGACCCTGACCGACGCCCGCCGTTACCCCGCCACCGCGCTGGTGGGCCTCTATCACCAGCGGTGGGAACACGAATCGGCGTACTACGCGCTCCGCCACACGATCATGAACGGCCGCAACCTGCGTTCGGGCGACCCGGCAGGCATCGAGCAGGAGATGTGGTCCCTGCTCACGCTCTACCAGGCCCTACGCACCGTGATGGTCACTGCCGCCGAGTCCCTCCGGGGCACCGATCCGGACCGCTGCAGTTTCAGCATCACGCTCCACACCGCCCGAGACCAGGTGATCCAGGCCAACGGTATCGTCGCCGCGGACACCGATCGGGACACTCTCCTCGGGATGATCGGCCGTCGGATCCTGACCGGTCTGCTCCCTCCCCGTCGGCAACGGGTCAGCACCCGCAAGGTCAAGTCACCGATGTCCCGCTACAGCGAGCGCCACGCCGACGGCCGGCCCGACACCAGCCGCACCGTCACCCGACTCGACGTCACCGTCATCGAACCCGTGGATCAGCCCGCGCTGCCCACGGCCTCCCGGGACGACCGACACGCCAGCCCTTCCGCGCGGCGCCGACACCGCATCCTGGCCCTGCTCCAGGAAGACCCCACGCGTCTGTGGCAACCCCGTGAGATCGCCGCCCACTTCGGCGATGTCACCCTGGAAACCATGTACAGACAACTGAATCGATGGGCCGCCAGCGTCCTCATCCACAAACTCGGCCCCGGCCTCTACGCCGCAACAGCATGGTCCCCAGTCTCACTTGCGTGACCTGCGAAGACGCTAACTACCCGGCCTTGGGTCAAGGCCCGATCGAGTTATGGCACGTCCTTCCCGGCACCCGCTTGAGCTGCGCCGTCGTGCGGTGCGGATGGACGCTGGGGTGCTGCCGGATTACGACACCGAGTGGGCCGCGATGAAAGCGGTCGCCCGGAAGCGGGGCATCGGCGCGACCGGGACGCTGCGCAAGTGGGTGCGGCAGGACCAGATCGACGCCGGCTCCCGGCCGGGAAACGACGAGCGAGGAGTTGGCCGAGCTCAAGCAGCTGAAGAAACAGAACGCCGAGCTGAAGCAGGCCGACATCCTCAGAGCCGCGGCGTCTTTCGTCGCGGCCAAGCTCGACCGGCCACACACACGCTCGTAGCGTTCATCAAAGAGCACAAAGACCGCTTCGGCAGCGTCGAGCCGATCTGCCGCATCCTCACCGACCACGACTGCAAAATCGCCCCGTCCACCTACGACGCCCACCACAAACGCCAGGCCGCACCCGCTGCCCGCACCCTCCGCAACGCCTAGCTGAAGACCCTGATCACATGGGCCTACGAGGCCAGCTACCGGGTTTACGGCGCCCGGAAGATCTGGCGGCACCTCAACCGCAAGGATGGCGCGGTGGCCCGCCGCACCGCCGAACGCCTCATGCGCGAACTCGAGATCACCGGCGCGGTCCGCGGCAAGAGTGTGATAACCACGGTCCCCGACGCGAGCGTCCAGCGGGCTCCCGAACTCGTGGACCGTGACTTCGTCGCCCCTGCTCTGAACCGGTGCCGGGTCGCCGACTCCACCCAGTCGCCACGTTCGTCGGCGTCGTCTATGGCGCTTTCGTCGTGGCGACCCTCTCCCGCCGTATCGTCGGCTGGTCCGCAGCCACGTCGAAGGAGACACCTCTCGTTCTGGACGCCGATGGTGTCCCTTGTCGTGGTGTACGGGATCAGTGGCCAGGAGTGCGCGGGCGTCTGCCTGGGGCGCACTTCCAACGGTGAGTACCGCTCCCTGACCGGGAGGTGGGCCATCGCGTAACTCTCCTTGGTGAACGCCCAGTTCAACCACGAGGAGTGCACGATGGCCCTGTCCCAGTTTGACCTGATACGGCTGCTTGAGTCACTACGCTCGACGGACGGAATCGAGCTCATCCGTGCCATCGCCGAGCGGATGGTGCAGGAGCTGATCGAGGCAGAAGCAAGTGCTCACATCGGTGCGGAGTGGAACGAGCACACGCCGACACGGACCAACGTCCGCAACGGTCACCGCGACAAGGAGCCTTTTCAACGTGGCCACCGATCGAGTGACGCCGGGGTCATGCGGTGGGTGTGCGCAACGGACAGGGCTCCCGTGCCGTTGAGAGAGGTGTTCGACGTCTCAACTCAGCAGCACAGGAGCCCTG
>NZ_RSAJ01000154.1 GCF_003933965.1 Streptomyces sp. RP5T | reverse complement strand
CCGGATCGTTGGCAGCTGCGCGAGCAACTCACCTTGGCGGCAGCGGACTTACCCGTCCCGCCGGCCCCCTCGAGTCGCACGGGAACCCACCAGAACCCCGGATGCTCCCCGCATCCGAACCCCCCTAGGGCTCCAAGTACTGATCACCCCCGAGCCTGGCGCCGAGACGTTTCTGCTCAGTGTCCACAGCCTTGGACCCAACACATCACTATTTGTCGCTTCGTGTCCCAGCATGGGCAGCAAGGTCAATCTAGACCATGGACCCCCGTCTGCAGAGGGGGATGTGTGGAATATGTGCCTACTATTTGGAGATGAGGGAAGGGAGTAGCCACCTCAACAGGCACTTCCGGCGCGAAGCCCGACCTCGTGACCTGCGACGACGGGATTGCCCGGGCGCGGGACGGCGTACTGCGGGGTGGCCGGAATGGCGGAAAAGGGCCCCACGGACTCGCGCCCGCGAAGCCCTCTGCGAACGGCAAGCCCGCGAGGGAACGGCCTCAGCTCAACTGGGCCTCCACCGGGTCGTCTTCGAGGAACCCGCCCGACTGGTGGTGCCACAGCTTCGCGTACGGGCCGTCCAGCGTGAGCAGTTCCTGGTGGCTGCCCTGCTCCACGATCCGCCCGCGGTCGAGGACGACGAGCTGGTCCATGCCCGCGACGGTGCTCAGCCGGTGGGCCACCACGAGCGCCGTCCGCCCCTCCATGAGCCGCCACAGCGCCTCCTGGACCAGGATCTCGCTCTCCGAGTCCAGCGCGCTGGTCGCCTCGTCGAGCAGCAGGATCGGCGCGTCGCGCAGGATCGCCCGCGCGAGGGCGACGCGCTGGCGCTGCCCGCCGGACAGTTTGACGCCGCGCTCCCCCACCAGGGTGTCGAACCCCTCCGGCAGCGCGTCGGCGAACTCGGTGACGTGGGCCGCCTCGGCGGCACGGCGGATCTCGGCGTCGGTGGCGTCCGGCCGGGCGAAGGCGATGTTGTCCCGCAGGGTCCGGTGGAACATCGCCGGGTCCTGCGGCACGTAGGCCATCAGACTGCGCAGGTCGGTCTGGCGCAGCCTGCTGATGTCCTGCCCGCCGACGAGGATCCGGCCGCCGTCGATGTCCTGCATCCGCAGCAGCAGCCGGGTGAGGGTGGTCTTGCCGCCGCCGGACCGGCCGACGAGCCCGACCTTGGTCCCGCTGGGCACGACCAGGTCGAGCCCCTCGAAGAGCCGCTCGGCACCGGCGTGGGCGAAGCTCACCCGCTCGAAGCGCACGTCGGCCGCCCCGGGCAGCAGCGGCTCGGGCGACGGCGGGTCGACCACGGTGGGCGGGGTCATCAGCAGTTCGGTGAACTGTGCGGCCTCCGTCATCGAGCTCTCCAGACGGCGGTAGATCTGGTTGAACTCGAACATGATCCGGGTCGCGTTGGAGTAGTAGGTGAACGCGACGACGACCGCCTCCACGCCGTGCTCGCCCCCGCCGAGGGCGACCGCGAGCAGCAGGCCGAGCGCGTTGGTCAGCACGGACATCGGCGCGACGAAGGTGTCGATGCGCAGATTGCCGTAGTCCCAGGACCTGAGCGTGAGCCGGCGTGAGACCGCGACGCGGGAGCGGTGTTCGGCGGCCTCGCGCTCCTCCGCCCCGAAGGCCCGGACCGTGTCCATGTTCATGAGGCTGTCGGCGACGTGCCCGGCCACCCGGGCGACCGCCGCCTCGCGCTCGGCGACCAGTTCCTGGCGACGCCGGATGAGCGGCGCCGCGCACAGGGCCGTCAGCGCGATCATGACCAACAGCCCGACGACGAGCAGGGGTTCGTAGCGCCAGAGCACCACCGAGCCGAACAGCAGCGGCACCAGACTGCCCACGATCTGGAACGCCAGGGTGTCGACGAATGGCTCGAAACGGGTGGCGAAGCTCAGGGCGCGCTTGGTCAGCGACCCGGCGAAGTTGTCGTGGAAGAACGCGGCGTCCTTGGCGAACAGCTGGTCCATCCCGATCACGTACAGGTGCTCGACGCCGAGGGCGTCGAGACGGTTCAGGCAGTGCAGGGCGACCCGCCACAGCGCTTCCGCGAACAGCAGGACACCGGCGAAACCCGCGACGTACGGCAGCGCCGATCCGACGGTGAACTCGTCGCCGTCGGCGATGTCGCCGGCCAGCCTGGCGACGATCAGCGGCGCGATGTAGTTGATGCCGGTGCTGCCCAGCGCCGACAGCAGCATGGCGGGCACGGTCAGCCGGCGCAGCCGGGCCAACTCCCGTCCGTAGTAGCGAAGTGCGAGGAGCACCGCGCCCTTGCGCGGTGTGGTCTTCGGTGCCTCAGGCGTCTGCATCGTAACCCTGTGTGTCTGGGGAGTAGCTTTCCGAGTTCGGCAGTGTCCCGCGGCCCCGGTCGCCCGGTCCACGCGTTTTTCGGCAGGTCACACCGGTCGGGGCCGGTCAAATCTCAAGTGACGCAAGGGGATTGACGTAGAAAGCGCTTGCCGCCTACGGTCCCCCGAATGGGTATGCAGCGAAGATTCGGCTGGGCCTCGCTCGCCGCGGCGACCACCATGGCACTGGCGGCAGGGGTGACCGCGGCCCCCGCCGCCCACTCCGCGGACGATCCCGTGCAGATCGTGGTCGACGGCAACGACGTACGCGCCGACAACGTGAACGGCCTGACCTACAAGGGACTCGGCCTGCTCAGCTGCAACAGCACGAGCAACCTGCTGATGGACTACAAGGCCGAGCACCCGGACCGCTACTGGCAGCTGGTCCGCGTGCTGTTCGGCGGGAGGAACCCGCTCATCAACCACGTCAAGGTCGAGATGGGGTCGGACACCAACACCTCCACCGGCTCCGACCCGGCGACCATGCGCACGGCGGACGAGCTCGCCGACGCCTCCCGCTCCCCCGGGTTCCAACTGGCCGCCGACGCCAAGACGGTGAACCCGCGGCTCAAGGTCTCGATCCTGCGCTGGGTGATGCCCCAGTGGGTGCAGACCGAGTGGAACAAGGGCACCGGCACCGACGAGATGTACAAGTGGTACAAGGAGACGATCCTCGACGCGTACCAGAAGTACGGGTACATGGTCGACTACGTCGATCCGGACACCAACGAGACCACCAAGCCCGACATCTCCTTCGTCAAGTGGTACAAGAACGCCCTGGTGAACGACACCGGGTTCGACGACCCGCGCTACGGGCTGACGCCACGTCAGCAGCAGGCGGCGGCGAAGGCCTACCACGACATCAAGATCGTCGCCTCGGACGAGAACACCACGAAGAACATCGGCCCGGCGATGCTCACGGACACCGAACTCTTCGGCATGGTCGACGCGGTGGGCTACCACTACACCACCGACGACCGGCTCGACGGCACCCCCGACAGCCCCACCTACCGTCCGTACACCAAGCTGGCGACCGGCGACACCGCCCTCGGGCAGGACAAGGAGGTCTGGTACAGCGAGGGAGTGGGCTCCTTCGGCTGGACGGACTACCGGGTCCACAACACCGAGGGGCCCGGCGGCGCGAGCACCGGCATCGGGGGCGTGCAGAGCGCCCTCGACCTCGCCAACCGCTCCGTGAAGAGCTACGCCAACTCCAAGCGGACGCACTACATCTTCCAGCCGGCGATCGGCGCCTTCTACGAGGGCGCCCAGTACAGCCACAAGGAGCTGGTCAGCGCCCGCGACCCGTGGTCGGGCAGCATCCACTACGACGCCGCCGTGTACGTGATGCAGCACTTCACCCAGTTCGCGAGGACGGGCTGGGAGAACTCCGCCAACACGGCCGGCATCTGGCGCACGGTGCCCGAGGCGAGCTACAGCGGGGTGAGCGGCACCGAGAACGTCGACGGCTCGAACGGCGCACCCAGTTACATGACCCTCGCCGACCCGGGGAAAAGGGACTTCTCCACGATCGCCGTCAACGACAGTGACCGGATTAGGAGTTACCGCATCAGGGCCGCGAACATGAACCTGGGCGACGACCCCACCATGGAGGTCTGGGAGACCCGCGCGGCCGATCCCGGCCAGGCCTACGACGCGAACTTCAAGCACCTGGCCGCCGAGGTCCGCCCGGACGGCGAGGGCTACTACACGTACACGATGAAGCCGCGCTCGATCGTCACGTTCACCACGCTCGACCGCAGCCACGACAAGACGACGAACCAGCGTCTGCCCTCCTCGGCGCCCCGCACGGTTCTCGACACCGACGCGACGGGCAAGAGGCACGACACCCGCGACTCCGTCCTGTACGCCGACGACTTCGGGTACGCGGAGGAGGGCCGGGTCCAGGTCGGCACCGCCAACGGCGCGCGCAAGGTGTCCCAGCCGTACCTCACGTCCCGTGGCAACCAGCCCCGTTACCTGGTCGACCAGACCGGTGCCTGGGAGGTCGGCGAGGACGCCGACGGCGACAACGTGCTCTACCAGTACCTGGACCAGTCCATGAAGGACACCGGCGCCTGGAACCGGAACACCCCCAACACCACGGTCGGCGACTTCCGTTGGGAGAACTACCGGGCCTCGGTCGACGTGTCCTTCCCCGACCCGCAGGGCGGCCTCGCCACCCTGGGGGTACGCCAGCAGAAGGGCATGGCCGCGACGGACGCCGCGTACAGCATCGGGATCGGCCCGTCCGGAAGCTGGACCCTCTACCGGTACGGCACGGCCGTGCGGACCGGTTCGGTCGCCGCGTCCGACGGCTACCGCCTCGCCGTCGAGGCCAGGGGCGCGACCGTCACCGCCTACGTCGACGGAGAGGCCGTCGCCTCCTACCAGGACCCGGCGCCCGTGACCGAGGGTCGCGTCAAGCTCGGCACCGACTTCCACCGGACCGCGTTCGACAACCTGAAGGTCGAGAAGGTCGCCGGATACACCCCGTACGCCACCACGCTGACCGACAACATGGACGGCGCGGTCGGCTACACCGGCACCTGGAGCCGCAACGCCTCCCTCGGTGACGCGATGAACTGGTACCGGTCCACGTCGACCGGCAGCACCGCCGGCGCCACGGTCACCGTCCCGTTCCGCGGCACGGGCGTCGACGTCATCGGCGGCAACGACGGAAGCGCCGTCCTCGACGTCTCGGTGGACGGCCGGCCCGTCGCCCGGGACGTGAGGACCACCGCCACCGACAAGCGCCAGGCGACGTACTCGCTGCGCGGTCTGCCCGACGGCCGGCACACCGTGACGTTCACCCTGAAGTCCGGGAAGATCGTCCTCGACGCCTTCACCGCGCTCTCCGGCGACGTCGACGGACCGGTCGACACGGCACCGCTGCGCAGCGCCCTGGAGGCGGTGGGCTCCCCGGACCGGGCCCACTACACGGCGGATTCCTGGGCCCTGTTCACCACCGCGCGCTCGGCCGCCCGGGCGGCGGTGTCCGGACAGCGGGGCCTCGACACCCTCGGCGTCGACCAGCTCGCGGACAGACTGGGCGACGCCTACGCGGGGCTGGTGCGCGAGGAGACCTGAGGCAGGCTCCCGTACGGCGGTGGCGGAGGGCCGGGCGCCCAGCACCCGGCCCTCCGCCGTCCGGGACCTGCCACCGCACGGACCCGGAGCGACAGGCCGTCAGATGTCGCGTCCCGGGCTCTCGAACGGTTCGAAGGAATCGTCACGCCGGACCGTGCACAGCGCCCAGATGACGAACCCCGAGAACGCGATCATCACGACCGACCAGACCGGGTAGTACGGCAGGGAGAGGAAGTTGGCGATGATGATGAGCCCGGCGATGGCGACGCCGGACACCCGCGCCCAGGTGGCCGCGCGGAAGAGCCCGAGGCTCACCAGCACGCCGATCGCACCCAGGGCCAGGTGGATCCAGCCCCAGCTGGTCAGGTCGAACTGGAAGACGTAGTTGCGCGTCGTGACGAAGACGTCGTCCTCGGCGATGGCCATGATGCCCCGGAAGATGTCGAGCAGTCCCGCGATCATCAGCATGACGGCCGCGAAGACCATCGTGCCGGCGGCCCAGTCCTGCTTGGCCGTGGACCGGTGAGTGGTGTGTGTGGCGGTCATCCTGCATCCTCGTTTCGATCGGCCGGCGTGCTCAGTGCCGGGAGGTGGCGCCGGCGGAGGTCCCGGAGCCGTGGCCGCTCAGGACCAGCTCCTTCGCCCGGGCGAACTCCGCGTCCGTGATGTCGCCCTTGGCCCGGATCTCCGAGAGCCTGGCGAGTTCGTCGACGCTGCTGGTGCCGCCTTCCTGGGCGGTCTGACGGATGTACGAGTCGAAGGCCTGCTGCTGGGCCCGTGCCTGGGCGGCCTCACGCCGGCCCATGTTCTTGCCGCGGGCGATGACGTACACGAAGACGCCCAGGAAGGGCAGGAGGATCGTGAACACCAGCCAGCCGGCCTTGGCCCAGCCGCTCATGGCGTCGTCGCGGAAGATGTCGACGACGACCCGGAAGAGCAGGATGAACCACATGATCCACAGGAAGAACCACAGCATGGACCAGAAGACGCTCAGCAGCGGATAGTCGTATGCGAGGTACGTGGACGCACTCATGTCTGTCTCCTCCGTGCGGGGCCTTCGCCCGGCCGCCCGTCTGTGCCGACCTCAGCGTGCCCACGACCAGGTCCTGACCGCCTCACCCGGCGCGGGTGATCGGACTCCGGGTGCGGGCCGACATGCCGGGCTCTTCGCGCCCACGAGGCACCGCCGGGCCCCGCTCCCTCAGTCCGGCATCCGCCGCATCTCCACCACGTGCAGGCCCAGTGACTGGCAGCGGGCCAGCAGGCCGAACAGCTGCGCCTCGTCGATGACGGAGCCGAACAGGACGGTCTGGCCGGACATGACGACGCGTTCCAGTTCGGGAAAGGCTTCGGCCATGGTGTCCGACATGTGTCCGTCGACTCTGATCTCGTAGCGCATGGGCTCCACTCCCGCGGGCTGCCCGTGAGGCGGTCTGGAAGGCGGTCTGTGCCCTGTCCTGAGATGGTCCGCTCGGAACCGGCCGGCGGCCTCACCCGGCGAAGGTGATTGACGGCCGGGTCAGTGCTTCAGGAACACCTTGAAGGAGATGATCAGCAGACCGAGCAGCAGGTTGACCGCGGCGGTGGCTGCGACCAGGCGCCAGGAGGCGTGGGCGCGCCGGGCCGCCGCAACAGACCAGCCCACCTGCCCGGCCACCGCGACGGACAGCGCCAGCCAGAGGCCGCCCTGCACGTCCAGGCCCAGCAGCGGACTCACCGCCACCGCCACCGCCGGCGGTACGGCGGCCTTGACGATCGGCCACTCCTCGCGGCACGCGCGCAGGACGACCCGGTGGTCCAGCGGTTCCTGCGCCAGCCGCGCCCCGAACAGCTGGGCGTGCACATGGGCGATCCAGAACGCCACGCCGGTGAGCAGCAACAGCACCACCAGTTCCACCCGGGGGAAGGAGCCCAGGGTGCCGGCGCCGATCACCACGGAGGCCGCGAGCATGGAGCCGTAGACGCCGCCGGTGTAGTCGCCACGGGCCCGGCGCTCCGTACCGGTGCCGCGAAGCGTCGGGTGGTCGGTCATGGACATCGGTGCTCCTGTCGGTCGGCGCGCGGGTCCGGCCGACGGGGCCGGTGCCTGTCCACGCGGTCTCCCCTGGGGCGTGCGCGAGGATCGGCCGCACAGCTCGACGGCCCTGAGGCGGTCCGCTCTCCCATGTCAGCCGAGACCGGCGTGCGGTGCCTCACCCGCCGCGGGCGAGCCGGCCGTCTCACAGGAGCCGCAGCTCCCGCGCGCGGCGTACCGCCTCGCTGCGCCGGTTCACCGCCAGCTTCCGGTACAGGCTCTTGAGGTGGGTCTTCACGGTGTTCACCGAGAGGTACAGGTCGACGGCGATCTCCTGGGTCGACATCATCTGCGCCAGCCGTTGCAGGACGTCCTGCTCGCGCTCGCTCAGCTCCTCCACGACGATCGGTGCGGGGTGCGGGGCGGCGGCCGGTCCGTCGTCGGCCGCGGGGCCGGGCGTCAGCCAGCCGGCGGCCAGCCCCCGCAGGGGCGCCGCGGCCAGGAGGGGCCTGATCCAGCGTCCGGCGTCGAGGAAGGGGCCGCGCAGCCGCTCGCGCCGGGCGAGCAGGAGGGCCTGCGCGACGAGCCTGCGGGCGGCCTCGGTGTCACCCGCCAGCTGTGCGGCCCGGGCTCTCACCAGCGCCGCGCGCACGGTCACCGCGGGTCCGGGCCGGCTGTCGGCGGGCACGGCGTCGAGAAGGCCGATCGCGTCGCCCGGTCTGCCCGCCGCGAGCTGGATGCGCGCGGCCTCCACCAGCCACGCCGGCCGGTCGTCGGGCAGGTGCCGGGTCATCTCGACGGCCGTCTCGGACCGTCCTTCGGCCAGATGGACGGTGGAGGTGACCAGCCGCTCCAGGCTGTCCGCCCACGGTGAGGCCACGGCGGTGGACAGGGCCGGGGCCGCCGACTCCATGGCCGCTCGCGCGTTGCCCCGTGCCAGATGGAGCCGGGCGGTGGCGATCGCCCGTCCGGCGGCCTTCACCGGGTCCTGGGTGTCGAGACCGTGCTCGTCGGCCTCGTCGAGGAGGGCCTGGGCGCGGGCCAGCTCGTGGCGGTCGACCGCGACGGCGGCCAGCACCAGCCGCTCGATGCCGGAGCCGGAGTCCGGCGGGAGGCTGAACCGCTCGGTCTCGGTCAGCGCCGCCAGCGCCCTGTGCTCGGCCCTGCCGGGCCAGCCGTCCAGATAGTCGAGGAGCGCCAGGTGGCCCATCGAGTCCTCCCGGGGCCGCACCGTCAGGATCTCGCCGGGGCAGTCGGCCGCCTCGGCGAGCGCGGCCCGCGCGTCCTCGTAGCGGCCGGCCCACAGGCGCGTGGAGCCCAGGTGGGTCAGCAGCAGGGCGGGCAGCTCGGGGTGTTTGTCCAGGAGGTGCGCGGGGACCTCCTGGCGTATCCCGTCGGCGGTCTCGGCGGCCTGTTCGGCCCGGGCGGGCGAGCCGTTCAGCCGGGCGGCGACCGCCTCCAGGAGGGCGCGGCTCAGCTGGGCGGCGGCCGGATCGACCTCCTCGCCCGCCGGGCGTGCCTCGGCTTGCCGCAGGTGGGCCAGGCCCCGGTCGAGGTCGCTGCGCGCGAGGTCGCGAGCCGCCCGGACCAGCTCGGTCGCGGGGCCCGTGGCCTCGGGGCCCATGCGGGAGAACAGCTCGTTCAGCTCCTCGGAGCGCAGACCGGTGAAGAACTGCCCGATGGCGAGGTCGTCGACCAGCGCGGCGGCGGTGAAGTCCCAGTCGGCGGCCGCGGCTCCGTGGGCGAGCACCTCCGGGAGGGTGCCGTGGCTGCGCAGCCACTGGGCGGCCGAGCGGTGCAGATCGGGTTCCAGGCCGGGGTGGCGCACCCGGAGGTGGGTCTGGAGTATCTCCCCGAACAACGGGTGCAGCCGGTACCACCCGTGTCCCAGCTGCTCGACGAAGGCGTTGTCACGGTGCAGCTCGGCCAGGATGGGTTCGGCGTCGGTGCGGTGGGTCAGCCCGTCCACCAGGTCGGGGCAGAAGCGGTCCAGGACGCTGACCCGCAGCAGCAGGTCCTGCGTCGCGGGCGGCTGGCGGCGCAGGACCTCCGCCAGCAGGAAGTCGGCGACCGTGCTGTGGTCGGCCTCGAACTCCTTGAGGTACCTCTCCGGGTCGGGGCTCTGCTGGGCGGCCAGGGCACACAGCCGCAGGCCGGCGGCCCAGCCGCGGGTACGGTCCACGAGGGCGCGCACGGCGTCGGCGGGCAGGCTGAGCCCGTGCAGTTCCAGGAGCGCCGCGGCCTCCTCGGGGGTCAGGGCGAGCTCGGCGTCGCGGATCTCCGTCAGGGTTCCGGCCGCGCGGTACCGGTGCAGCGAGAACATCGGTTCGTTGCGGGTGACGAGGACCAGACGCAGCCCGTCGCCCGCGTGCTGGAGCACGAATTCCAGCTGTTCCGCCACCTCGGACGCGGCCGCCCGGTCGAACTCGTCCAGCACGACGACCGGGGCGGGGTCGCGTCCGACCAGGTCCTCGGCGATCTCGGACAGCACCTTGTGGCTCACCCGGCTCGGGTCCGCCGGGCAGTGGACCGCGTCGGACAGCGGAGTGCCGGAGGCGCTGAGGGCCTGCAGGAAGTACGCCCAGAACATGCCGGGGCGCTGTTCCTCCGCCTCGACGGTGAGCCAGGTGACGGGCCGGTCGAGCCCCGCGGTCCAGTCGGCGACCAGCAGGGTCTTCCCCGCGCCGGCCGAGCCGTTGACCATGGTCAGCGGCGTCCGGAGCCCTTCCGCGAGGTGCTCGGTGAGGCGTTCGCGGTGCAGGAAGGTGGCGGGCCGGGACGGCACCGCGAAGCGCGTACGCAGGAACGGGTCCCCGAGGGGATCGACACGGCCTCGGGCCGGTACGACGGTGTTGCTGTCGCGTGTGACCACGGCGCTCACCACCATGTCTCGTCACGTCCTGGGCAGCGCCCCCCCTTCGCTCAGCTTTACATGCTTCCCGAACATGCACCTGACGCAGAAGACCCACTGGTCCCCCTCCACAGGGGCCGGACCGCCCTGCGCGGGGGCCGATGGGCCCACCTCGGGCGGGCCGCGTACTGGGATGCCGTCCCCTGGACCGGCACGCTTGAGGCTCCCGGGAACGGGCGCGCGCCGTGATGACACGGCACGAGTCCCGGGAGGCGGAGCGGGATGCACGTCCCTGCCCCGCACCTCGTCCCCAACAGAAGAAGGGCCCTCACAGGCTCTCGCCCGTGAAGACCCTTCGTGCCGTCGGGACGACAGGATTTGAACCTGCGACCCCTTGACCCCCAGTCAAGTGCGCTACCAAGCTGCGCCACGTCCCGGCCGCGAAGAGCACGGGGATACCCGTGTGATCGCGCAGGGAAACCCTACCTCACGCGGACGTCGGCGGCGGTGGGGTGCCGCGGCCCGGGCCGCTCACCGTTACGCCGCCCGACGTCGCGTTCGGCTCAGTGCGAGGCGACCAGTTCCCGCTCGCTGCCGGTGGGCGCCTGCCGGGAGCTGCGCAGGGCGGCGATGCCGATGAAGACCATGGACGACAGGCCCGCGAGAGCGAAGGCGGTGAAGCCCAGGTCGCCGTTGCCCGAGGCGAGGAGCTGGCCTCCGAGCCACGGTCCGAAGACGGCGCCGAAGCGGCCCATGCCCGAGGTCCAGCCGACGGCCGTTGCGCGGCTGTCCGCGGTGGAGCGGATGGAGACCGTGGCGTAGATCATCGTCTGGGCACTGTTGAGGAAGACGCCGGTGAGGAAGACGACGATCATCGTGACGGTCATCGGCATGTGGACGCTGAGCAGGAAGACGCCCGCGGCGGTCAGCGCGAACCAGAGCGCGGAGATGCGCGGGGCACCGAAGCGGTCGGCGGCCCGGCCCGCGACCAGCATGCCCACGATGCCACCGAGGTTGAAGACGACCACGAAGGACAGGGCGGAGCCCAGGGCGTAGCCCTCGGCGCGCATCAGGGTGGGCAGCCAGGTGGCGACTCCGTAGACGAGGAGCAGACCGCCGAAGGAGGCGACCCAGTAGAGCAGGGTCTGGATCCACTCGTTGCCGCGGAAGAGGTGCGCGAGGTTGGTCCAGCGGTCGCCCGCGCCACCGGCCTTGGCGGCGGGCACCTCGACGTCGTAGCGCTCGGCCAGGGCCCTGGCCTCCTCGCCGCGGCCCTTGGCGACCAGGAAGCTCAGCGACTCGGGAAGCAGCTTCGCCAGCACCGGGGCGAACAGCAGCGGGAGCACGCAGACCCAGAACGCGGCCCGCCAGCCGACCGGGTCGATGAGCCACTTGGCGACGTAGGCGGAGAGGATGCCGCCGGCGTGGTGGGCGGTCATCAGCAGGCCGATGACGAGGGCGCCGCGGCCGCGCGGGGCGTAGTCGGAGACCATGCTGATCGCGGTCGGCAGCAGGCCGCCGAGGCCGACGCCCGCCAGGGTCCGGCCGAGGCCGAAGACCGCGACGCCGTCGGCCAGCGCGCACACGCCGGAGGCCAGCGAGAAGAGGACCACGCAGGAGACCATCAGCTTCTTGCGGCCGATGCGGTCGGCGACGGTGCCGGCGACGAGGGCGCCGACCAGCATGCCGAAGGTGGCGTAGCTGCCGAGGTCGCCGGCCTGGTCCGGGGTGAGGCCGAAGGTGCCGGTCTCCAGCAGGTGGGGCAGCACCGAGCCGTAGATGAACATGTCGAGGCCGTCGAAGAGCACGGCCAGCCAGCACAGGCCGACGACCAGGAGGGCCAGTCTGCCGCCGCGGGCGGACAGCGGGGAGGGGGAGGGAGACATCGTTGGTTACCTCTCGTACGTGGTGCGCCAGACGCTAAGGAGCCACCCCCTTAGGTGTCAACGTTTTTGTCAACAATCTCATCGACACTTAGGGAGTGGCTCGGAACAACGCAGGTCAGGCCACCGGAGGCGTCCCGTGCGTATGGAAGGACTCGATGGTCTTCAGACCCCAGGCCTGTCCCTTCCGGCGCTCCTCCTCGGTCCAGGTGACGAGCGGCCAGTCCGGCGCGAGGACCAGCCGGGTGAGCGGGTTGCACAGCTCGACCCGGTTGCCGCCGGGCTCATAGACGTACAGGAAGAACGTCTGCTGGATGGCGTGCTTGTGCGGTCCCGTCTCGATGAACACCCCGGTGTCGATGGCGAGATCGGCCGCCCGCAGCACGTCCTCGCGGGTGTCGGTGGCGAAGGCGATGTGGTGCAGCCGCCCCTCGCTGCCGGTCCAGTCGGAGGTGTAGACGACGTCGTACGACTTGTTCGTGTACGTCAGCCAGCGCGCCGCGATCTTCCCGCTGTCCAGCCGGATCTGCTCGGTGGGCCGGGCGCCGAGCACGTGCTGCTGGAACTCGGCGTTGGCGAGCACGTCGGCCGCGAGGAAGTTGACGTGGTCCAACCGCCGTACGCCGACTCCCCTGTTGGGCTTGGCCTGCGGCTGGTTCTTCAGCGCCGGCCTGAGCTCGTCCGGGGCCCGGTAGTGCTCGCTCTCCCAGTAGAGGGCGTGTTCGTGGCCGTCCGGGTCGGTGGTGACGTAGAGCTTGCCCAGGCCGGGTTCGTCCTCGACCCAGGTACCGGTGCCGCCCGACTCCTCGACCGCCCTGACACGGCGGTGGAGTGCCGCCTCGCTGGAGGTGCGCAGGGCGAGCCGGCCGAGGCCGGGCTGCTCGCGGGCGGTGAGGACGAGGCTGTGGTGCTCGTAGTCGTCGAAGGTCCGCAGATAGACCGTGTCGCCGTCCTGGCCGTTGACCGTCAGCCCGAGGAAGTCGGTGAAGAAGGCGACACTGGCGTCCAGGTCCGGTGTGAACAGCTGGGTGTGGCCGATGTGGGCGATGTCGCCGAGCGGCGGAGTCATCAGTGACCTCCTGTGGGTCGGTCGGCGGCCCGGGGGAAGACGGTGCCGTCGAAGATCTTGCGGGCCGTGCGGACCACGGCGGTACGGCGGCCCACGGGCGGGCCGTCGGGGCCGGTGGCCAGGCTGCTCTCGATGTCCATGAATCCCGTGGGGTGTTCTATGCGCACGCGGGCGCTCGCGGGATCCGTCTTCGCGAGTCCCGCGCCCACACTGCCGTCGATCCGCAGTCCCGCGGCCACGCCGGCCGCGCCCAGGACACCGATGGACGTGTGGCAGCGCACGGGGATGAAGGTGCGGGTGCTGACCGCACCTCCGTCGCGGGGCGGGGCCAGCAGGGTGAGTTTGGGGACGGTGGCGTCGGACACGTCACCCAGGCCCATCAGAGGGCCTGCGGCCAGCCGGATGGTGCGCAGCCGGTCGGCCAGGGCCACGTCCTCCTCCAGGTCCCGGGGCGGTTCGTAGCCGGTGACCTTGAGGGAGGATGCCGCGATGAGGACGGTCGGCATGCCGTTGTCCACGCAGGTCACCTCGACGCCGTCGACGACGTCGACCGCGTTGCCGGTAGGGAGCAACTCCCCCTTGCCCGGCGGGAACTCGATCACCACGGGCGCGGCCGTCCCCGGCACGCCCGAGATCTCGGCGTCCCCGGTGTAGTCGACGCGGCCGCCGGGAGTGGGGAAGGTGGCGGTCGCGTAGTCGCCGGTGTTGACCATGCGGATCCGTACGGCCGTCTCCCGCTCCCCCGCCGGGACGAGCCCGCGCTCGACGGCGAACGGGCCGACGCCGGCGAGGATGTTCCCGCAGTTCTGACGATCGCTCACCTCGGGTCTGTCGACAGCGACTTGGAGGAAGTGGTAGTCGACGTCGGCCTTCGGGTCGACGGACCGCGAGACCACGGCGACCTTGCTGGTGAGCGGGTGGGCGCCGCCCAGGCCGTCGATCTGCCGGTCGTCCGGGCTGCCCATGATCCGCAGCAGCAGCTCGTCGCGCAGGGACGGTTCGGCGGGCAGGTCGTCGGCGAGGAAGTAGGCGCCCTTGGAAGTGCCGCCCCGCATCAGCATGCAGGGCACCTCCTCGGGCAGCGGGTTCACGACCGCTCTCCCGTGTACTCCTCGTAGGACCGGTACTCGACACCGAGGTTCTTCAGTGTCTCGCGCAACCCGTAGCGGTCCAGGCCCAGTTGGCCGTCCATGAACGCGGCCCGGGTGGCGGCCTCCTTGGCCTCGCGGGCCCGCGACCTCTCCACCGTCGCGGCCACCCGCAGGCGCGGGACGACCACGACGCCGTCGTCGTCGGCGAGGACCGCGTCACCGGGGTGGATCACCTGGCCGTCGATGGCGATCGGCACGTTGACCGAACCGCCGGTGGCCTTGACCGTGCCCTGCGAGGAGACCGCGCGGGACCAGGCGGCGAAGCCCATGTCCCGCAGCTCCTGGGTGTCGCGGATGCCGGTGCCGGTGACGACCCCGCGCACCCCGCGCTGCCGCAGAGCGGTCGCGAACAGCTCGCCGAACAGGCCGTCCGTACACGGGGAGGTGGTGGTGACGACCAGGATGTCGCCTTCGCCGCACTGCTCGACGGCCGCGTGGATCATGAGGTTGTCGCCGGGCCAGCCGATCACGGTGACTGCGGTGCCCGCGACCCGCACTCCCTGCTGGACGGGGCGAATTCCCGGGCCCAGCAGGCCCGTTCGGCCCATCGCCTCACTGACGGTGGCCACGCCGTACCGCGCGAGCGCGTCGACGTCCTTCAGGTCCGCCTTCGGCGGGTCGGTGACGATCACGCCGCTCATGCCAGCTCCCTCGCGATCTGGGGGTACGGGCGCATGTACGCCTCGGCCATGGTCCTGTGCGCCAGGCCCAGGTTCGGGCCCGCGTTGCGCTTGAGCTGCACGCCCCGGCGCACGGCCAGGTCGGTGTAGTAGTCCCACAGGTGCTGCTGGGCGGCGAGGCACTCCATGGCCTTGCGCTTGGTCTCCCAGACCTCGGTGATGTCGAGGAGGACCTCGGGCCTGAAGCCGCTCATCTCGGGCTGGTGCGGCTCGAAGTAGAAGACCGGCGGGGCGCCGATGATCTCGCCCTCGCCCGGGTAGCCGATGGCCTGCGCGAGGATCCGGGCCTCCAGCGCCATCCGGTTGGCGGCCGGGTGGTCGCCGTTGTACGGGTCCTCGACCGGGTGGGTGAGCACGATGTCGGGCTGGGTGGCCCGGTACACCTCGACGAGCTGGTCGGTCAGGTGCGCGGTGGCCACCAGCGGGTAGTCGCCGGCGTCGAAGAAACGGACCTCGGCGCCGAGGGTGGCGGCGGCGCGCTCGGCCTCGTCCCGGCGTATCGCCTTGATCTCGTCGAGCTTCCTGCCCTCGCGCCAGGCCTTCGCGGACTCCCCGCGCTCGCCGAAGGTCAGACAGGCGATGGTGACCTTCTCGCCGCGGGCGGCGGCCAGTGCGATGGCTCCGCCCGCCCGCCACACGAAGTCCCCGGCATGTGCGGTGATCACGAGTGTCGAACGTGGACGGGCGGGCGCGCCTGACTGCGTCATGGCTGAAATCTCCTTGGAGTGGACAGATGCGCGCCCGCCCCGCGCGACTCAGTCGCGCAGCGCCTCGATGACGCTGGTGAGGTGGGCGCGGACGGCCTTCTCGGCCGCCTGCGGGTCCCTGGCCCTGATCGTCTCGATCATCGCCAGGTGCTCGTTCAGGGAGTGCTGGGGGCGTCCCGGGCGCAGCGCCAACTGGAAACGGTGCCGCACCAGTTGGGCGTTCAGCCGCTCCAGCAGGTCCACGGCGGTCCGCTGGCCGGAGAACTCCCGCACCTTGGCGTGCAGTTCCTGGTTGAGCTCGGAGTAGGTCACCGGCTCACCGTCGGCCACGGCCTTGGTCATCGCCGTGCCCAGCTCGGTCAGTTCGGCGAGCTGCTCGTCGCTGGCCGAGGTCGCCGCCTTGGCCGCGCACAGTCCTTCGAGGACCATGCGGCACTCGGTGATGGCGACCGCCTCCTCGACGGTCACCACCCGCACCCGGGAACCCCGGTTGCGGATCCTCTCGACGAGGCCCTGCGCCTCCAGATCGATGAGCGCGGCACGGATGCTGGCCCGTGTCACACCGAACTGCTCGGCGAGCTCGTTCTCCACCAGCCGCTGTGCCGGTGCCATCTCGCCGTGCAGGATCGCCTGCCGCAGCTGCGCGAACGCATGCTGCTTGGCCTGCTCTCCGGTGCTCGGACGGGCTTCCTTCGGCATCGTTGCCCTCCCTGAGTGAGTGCCTGTCGAACCTAAATCTAGCCAAACAGAATTGTCAACAATTTTGTCCGCCGTATCGCACACACCTGCCGGAGCAGCCAGTCCGGCCCCGGCACCCTCGGACATGGGCAGCAGCCCCCACCC
>NZ_RSAJ01000153.1 GCF_003933965.1 Streptomyces sp. RP5T | reverse complement strand
GCTCCGGGTAGCGTGCCCGCACCTGGGCCGCCGCTCCCGCGACCAGGGCCGCGGCCAGGGACGCGCCGGAGCCGATGTAGTGCCCCTTGCCGGCCGGACCGATGCCGACCACGGCGTCACCGGGCGCCGCGAGGTCCGCTCCGGAGACGACGGGGGCGTTCTCGGGCCGCGTTCCGTCGGGCCCGAAGTCGGTCACCGCCAGCACGCCGGGCGCAGCGGCGGGCCAGTACCAGGGCTGCGCCTGCGTCAGCTTGCCGGTCCGGTCCTTGGGCAGCGCATCGGGCGCGAGCGGCGCCACCACCAGGGCGTCCTTCTTGCCCGCGTACGCGACCGCCGCCGACAGCACCGCCTTGCCGTCGGCCAGGGCACTGCCGACGTAGATCACCGAGGCGCCTTCGTCGGCGGCTGCGCGTATCGCGTCCGCGAGTCCCTGTGCCGTGACGCCACCGCGCTCGTCGGTGCCCCGTACGGCGAGGATGCGCGCCCGCGGCGCCAGCCCCGACGGCCCCGCCCCGCCTCCCGCGTCCGGCGCCGCCGCGATGAGTCCCGCCGCGAAGGTGCCGTGCCCGACGCAGTCGCTGCGCGCGTCGGCGAGCCCGCTCACCCTGCCGGAGAGCGCGGGCGCGCTGTCGCTCACACCGGTGTCCACGACGGCCACGGTCGTCCCGGCCCCCTCGGACAGGGTGCGCGCCCGGGGCGCTCCGAGCGAGGTCAGGGCCCACGGCTCCGTGTCGGCCTGTCGGGTGGAGGCCGTCGCACACGGCTCGTCCGCCGCCAACGACGTGCGTACGGCGGGCAGTTCCACGGATTCGGCCGCTGCGGGAGCGGCCCCGGCGGCCACCAGCAGCACGGCGACTACCGCCGACGCGGCCGTGGCGGCCTGCGGGCGGTGGGTTCGAGCAGCGCGCATGACGCACATCCTAGGCACGGGGCCGTCGACGGACCGCGGCGGTGTCGCCCATCATCTCCCCTGCCTGCGCTGGATGTTGGCAGCCGGCGTCCCGTAGCGTTCACCGCGTGCGCACCACCGTACGAGCGCGCCCCGACGGGGCGGCGTGGTTGCGGCGGGCGCATCACACCGAGGAGGATCACAGCGTGTCACGGCAGTTGCTCAGGGTCTGTCCAGGCCGATCGGACAGCTTCGACAAGATCGGCGACGCCCTGGCCAAGGCACGCACGGGCGCGGTGATCCGTATCGCTCCTGGGCGCTACGACGAGAACCTCACCATCAGGACGCGGGTCACCCTCGTGGCCGACGGCGAGCCGGGCAGCGTCGAGATCTGTCCCCGCCGGGGCACCGCCGTGGTGCTGGTCGCCGACGCCGTCCTGCTCACCGACCTGACGCTGCGCGGCGGCAGCGAGGACCTGCCCGTGGTCGACGCGCCCCGCGGCCAGGTGGCCATGGACGGTTGCACGGTCATCGGCTCGGGCTGGACGGCGGTCCTTGCCCGGGAGTCCGGTTCGCTGGCCCTGCGCGGCTGCCGGATCAGCAACCCCGGCGGTGCCGGAGTCGTCGACACGGCCTCCACCGGCAGCATCGTCGCCGACTGCCTCATCGAGAATCTCGGCACCTCGGGCGTCGTCATCAGCGAGGAGGCCGACACGACGGTGCGCGACTGCCGTATCCGTGACGCCCGCGCCAACGGCGTCCTCGCCAACGGCACGGCGCAGGGCCTGGTGGAGCGCTGCGACATCTCCTCGACCGACAAGCCCGCGATCGCCCTCGAAGGCCGCTGCGCCACCCGTGTCGTGCGCAGCGACGTCCACGACACCGCCATCGGCGTCTACGTCACCAGCGGCTCCCGCCCGGTCCTGGAGGAGGTGTCGGTCAGCGACACCTCGGGCCCCGGCATCCTGCTCGGCTCCGCCGCGGACCCGGAACTGCTGGGCTGCCGTACCGCACGCACCAAGGGCAGCGGACTCGCCGTCACCGAGCGGTCCCGGGGCACGTTCCGGGACTGCGTGTTCGACAGTTCCACCGCGCCCGCCATCCGGGTCGTCGGCTCCAGCTCGCCGTCCCTGACCGGGACCACGGTGCGCGACTGCGCCGACAAGGACTGCGCGGTGCTGCTGGAGGAGGAGTCGGCGGCGGAGTTCGACTCACTGCTCATAGCGGATCCGGCGGGCGCCGGCATCCGGATCCGCACGGCAGCCAATCCGCTGTTGCGCCGCGCCCGGATCACCGCGCCGGGCGGACCCGGCGTGGAGGTCGTCGAGGACGGACGAGGGCGGCTTGAGCACTGCGAGGTCGACCGGGCGGGCGGCGCGGGCCTGCGGATCGCCTCGGGCGGCCGGCCCGAGGTCCGCGACACGGTCGTGCGCGACGCGGCCGACGCCGGGGTGTCGGTCGGCGCGGCGGGCATCGGGGCGTTGCGGGACTGCCGGGTCGAGTCCGGCGCGGCCTCCGGTCTCGTCGTGGACAACGGCGGCGAACTCTCCGTGCTGCGCACCCATGTCACGGACTGCGCCGCACACGGTGTCCTCGTGTCCAACGGCGGCCGGGCGTCCCTGACCGGCAGCCAGTTCAGCGGCAATGTCGGCGACGGCATCCGCGTCGACAGCTCCGAGGCGGTGACCGCCACCGACTGCACCGTGCGGGACAACCGCGGCGCGGGCCTGCGGCAGACCCGGGTCAGCGACCGCCTCGGCGTGCACGACCTGAACAGCGCCGGCAACGGTGCTCCGGACGCCTGGGGCGACACCCTGCCCGCGGACGTCGCGAAGGCCGGCCCCGGCGGCGCCGAGCAGGCCAAGGCACCCCAAGGGCCCCTGGAGCAGCTGGAATCCCTCGTCGGACTGGCCGACGTCAAGCACCAGGTGCACACCCTGGTGAACCTCAACCAGCTCGCCCAGCGACGCGTCCAGCTCGGCATGCCGGTCCCGTCGATGAGCCGGCACCTGGTCTTCTCCGGTCCGCCCGGCACCGGCAAGACCACGGTCGCCCGCCTCTACGGCGGCATCCTGGCCGATCTGGGCGTGCTGCGGTCCGGACATCTGGTGGAGGTCTCCCGCGCCGACCTCGTCGCCCAGGTCATCGGCGGTACGGCGATCAAGACGACGGAGGCGTTCAACGACGCCCTCGGCGGCGTGCTGTTCATCGACGAGGCCTACACGCTGCTCTCCGACAGCAAGGGGTCCGGCGCCGACTTCGGCCGGGAGGCCGTGGACACCCTGCTGAAGCTGATGGAGGACCACCGTGACGACGTGGTCGTCATCGCGGCCGGCTACACCTCCGACATGGACGCCTTCCTCTCCTCCAACGCCGGTCTGGCCTCGCGGTTCACCCGGACCATCGCGTTCGACAACTACTCGGTGGACGAGCTGGTGACCATCACCGAGAACATGTGCGCGGCCCACCGCTACGAGCTCGCGCCGGCGACCCGGGAGGCCCTGGCCCGGCATTACGAACGGATGCCGCGCGACGCCACGTTCGGCAACGGACGTGCGGCCCGCAAGGTGTTCGAGGAGATGGTGGACCGGCAGGCCCACCGGCTCGGCGCCATGACCAACCCGGCGGAGAGCGACCTGAGCCTGCTGCTTCCCGAGGACGTGGCCTCGGACGCCGACGCCGCCGAGACCGGACCGGGCTCGGCGGAACTCCTCGCCGAACTGCACGCGATGGTCGGGCTGACGGCCGTCAAGAACGAGGTGACCTCCCTGGTCAACCTCCTGACCGCCACCGAACAACGCCGGGCCGCCGGACTGCCCGTCCCGAAGATCAGTCACCATCTGGTCTTCTCGGGCCCGCCCGGCACCGGCAAGACCACGGTCGCCCGCCTCTACGCGGATCTGCTGCGCTCCCTCGGCGTCCTGCCCAAGGGCCAGCTCGTCGAGGTCGCACGCGCCGACCTGGTCGGCCGCTACGTCGGCCACACCGCGCAGCTCACCAAGGAAGCCTTCGAACGGGCCCTGGGGGGCGTGCTGTTCGTCGACGAGGCGTACACGCTCACTCCCGAGGGCGCCACCTCCGACTTCGGCCGCGAGGCGGTCGACACCCTGCTCAAGCTCATGGAGGACCACCGCGACGAGGTCGTCGTCATCGCCGCCGGCTACACCCGCGAGATGGACCGCTTCCTGGCCTCCAACCCGGGTCTGGCCTCGCGGTTCTCGCGGACCGTGGAGTTCGAGAACTACACCACCGACGAACTGCTCGACATCCTCACCCGCGCCGCCTCGGGCTTCGGCTACGACTGCTCCCCGGAGGCCCTCGCCGCGCTCACCACGTACATCGACGCCCTGCCCCGCGACCGCTCCTTCGGCAACGCGCGCACGGCCCGCCGCCTGCTGGAGACGATGATGACCCGCCAGGCGGGCCGCATCGGCCAACTGGCCGCACCCGGCCTGGACGACCTGCGCACCCTCCTCCCGGAGGACCTGCCACCCCAGCCCACGAGGACGAGCCCGCGGTGACGGCGGGCGGGGCGCGTAGAGGGGGCGACGTCGGCGACCAGCAGGCGATGCGGACGCACCCGCTGAGCATGTTCGTCGACGGCTGGGGCCATGCCGCGTATCTGCCCACGGCCCCCGGCCCCGGCCCCGGCCTGCGTAGACCGCGCGCACTTCTTACGAACCCCTAACGCGCCCACCGCAAGCGACATCGCACTCCTACGCTCGCATCGTGTCGATCATCCGGAACCTCGCTCTCGTCACCGCCGCGCCCCTTGTGTTGGCTGCGGCAGGCATCACGCACCCGCACGGCCTGTCCAGGTCGACGGCAATGCACTGGACTCACTTGCACGTCGCGCTGTTGCCGATCTTTCCTCTGCTGGTGATCGGTCTGCTCGTCCCCCTCTGGCGCCGCCCCCGAGCGGACCTCGCGGGCTTCGCCACGGTGGCGGCCTGGACGGGCGCGTTCATCTACGCGGCCTTCTACACCGGGCTCGACGCGGTGGCCGGCATAGCGGCGGGAACCGCGGTCGAGCACGCCCCCGGGACCGCGAGCCCGGGACCGATCAAGCACCCGCTCTACGCCATGGGTGAGGCCCTGGGACAGGCCGGTGCCTACGCTTTCATCGGCGCTGTCGTGGCTACGGCGATCGCGCTCTTCCCCAAGCACGGCGCGCGGGTCGTTCCCGGCACGCTGGTGCTTCTCGGAGCCGGCTGGTCCTTCATCGACAGCCACATCTTCTGGCCCCGCGGCGTATGGACGATGCTCGGATTCGCCCTGGGCTTCGCGCTGCTCGCCGTCGGGACCAGCAGGAGCGAGTCCGGCCCGCGGCGCGCCACCTGAGCGAAGGCGCATCCCACCGATGGATCCGGACGCCGTACTGATGCCCGCCCCACCAGCTCGGCAGGATCACCCCCTCACGCTTCTCGCGCTTCCGTGCGAGTGTGTTCTCCTGAGCCCGCCCCGGGCGATCACACCCCTCGCGTTCAGGAGAGCATCGATCGTGGAATCGGCAGCAGCGCGCCCCTGTCCGGTCCTCACAGCAGCCTCCGTCCTGCCGGAGGACGCCGGCCGAGCCGCGCTCGTCGCGCGTGTGCACGATCCGGAAGTCGACGGACCGTGCGTGGCCGCGGTCCGTGGCGAGCAGGTCGTCGACCTGACGGCCGTCGCACCCACCGTCTCCGACCTCATGGAACGCGACGACGCGGTGCAGGTGGTCCGCGAGGCCGAAGGCGGGCGCACCTGGCGCCTGGAGGAGCTGACGCAGGCGCGGACCGGCCGCCGTGACGTGCCGCATCTGCTCTCCCCCATCGACCTGCAAGTGATCAAGGCCGCGGGCGTCACCTTCGCGCGGAGCCTGCTGGAACGCGTCATCGAGGAACGTACGGGCGGACGTCCGACGGAAGCCGCACGTGTGCGGGCCCGTGTGCAGCAGGTGGTCGGTGGCGCGCTCGACGGCATCCGTCCCGGATCACCGGAAGCCGACAAGGCCAAGGAACTCCTCGTCGCCGAAGGACTGTGGTCGCAGTATCTGGAGGTCGGGATCGGGCCCGACCCGGAAGTGTTCACCAAGGCCCCGGTCCTGTCCTCGGTCGGCACCGGCGCCGACGTCGGAGTGCTCGCCGCCTCGGTGTGGAACAACCCCGAGCCCGAGGTCGTCCTCGTCGTCGACTCGCGCGGCCGGGTGCGAGGCGCGACGCTCGGCAACGACGTCAACCTCCGCGACATCGAGGGGCGCAGCGCCCTGCTCCTGTCCCGTGCGAAGGACAACAACGCCTCGTGCGCGATCGGCCCGTTCATCCGACTGCTCGACGACGGCTTCGGCCTCGACACCGTACGCGGCCTCGACATCGACCTCCGTGTCGAGGGCATGGACGGCTACGTACTGCAGGGCAGCAGTTCCCTGCGCGAGATCAGCCGTGACGTACTGGACCTGGTGGGCGCCGCCTGCGGTCGGCACCATCAATACCCGGACGGTTTCGTGCTGTTCACCGGAACGCTGTTCGCCCCCACCGAGGACCGCGGAACACCCGGTGAGGGTTTCACCCACGAGTACGGTGACGTCGTGCGGATCTCCAGCCCGCGGCTCGGCGCCCTGGTGAACACCGTCGTCACCAGTGAGCAGGCGACGCCGTGGACGTTCGGCGTGGCGGCGCTGATGCGCAACCTCGCCCGGCGCGGCGTGCTGTGAGCCGGCCAGGCACGTGGCCGCCCACCCTCGTCATGTCCGGGTGACCGGATCCTGGTGGAAATCGGCGTGGAGGCGCCGCGTGTGATCCACCTGGCGCACGGATCCGGTCAGCGTGACCGTGGCCGTCAGGCGCGGGTCCGCGCTGGAGGCCGCCAACCGCAGTTCCAGCTTGCCCGGTTCGACCAGACGCCGACCGTCTCGTCCGGTGAAGGAGGCGAGGTCGGCCGGGACCGTGACCCGCACGCGGCGGGCCTCGCCCGGCTCGAGTGCCACCCGGGTGTAGCCGACGAGACGCTGCACCGGCTGGACGACGGAGGCGACCGGGTCATGCAGGTAGAGCTGGACGACCTCGGTTCCCGGCCGTGCGCCGGTGTTGCGAACCGTGAAGGAGAGGCTGAACGCGCCGTCCGTCGGTGCTTCCGAGACGTCCACCGTCAACTCCGCCCAGTCGAAACGCGTATAGGAGAGGCCGTGGCCGAAGGCGAAGGCCGGGGTCGGGTCGATGGTGGACACATCGCTGGCCTGCGCGAGCCGCGCCCCGAGGTAGCCGGCCGGTTGGGAGCCCGGCCGGCGCGGCACACCGACGGGCAGACGCCCTGACGGGTTGGTGCGGCCGCTGAGCACCCCGGCGATCGCGTGCGTGCCCTCCTCCCCGGGAAAGAAGGACTGCACGATCGCGGCGGACTCCTCCACGGCACGGCCGAGGGCGTACGGCCGTCCCGCGAGCAGCACGGTGATCACGGGTGTCTCCTGGTCGAGCAGGGCGTCGAGCAGGTGTTGCTGTGCACCGGGCAGTGCCAGCGTCTCTGCGTCGCACCCCTCGCCGCTGGTGCCCTGCCCGAAGAGCCCGGCGCGGTCGCCGAGGACGACGACGGCCACGTCGGCCTCGCGTACCGCCTCGGCGGCCCGGCGGACACCGGAAAGGTCTCCGTCGTCGATTCCGGTGCCGCGGACGTACGTGATCTCGGCGTCGGGGAACTCGGCGGCGAGCGTGTCGCGCAGAGTGGGCAGTTGGATGCCCAGGGGTGTCCCGGGGTTGCGGACGCCGATGTGCTGGGGGAAGGAGTAGCAGCCCAGTACGGCGGTGGGTTCGTCGGCGTTGGGACCGAGCAGGGCGATGCGGCGCGGCCGTTCGAGCGGCAGGGTGCCGTCGTTGCTGAGCAGCACGACCGCTTCCTCGGCGAGCGTGCGGGCCAGCGAGCGGTTCTCGGGTCCGTCCAGGTCGATCCGGCCGCGCAGGGTGGCCGGATCGTCCAGGTCGGCCCCGTCGAGGGCGGCCGGTACGGGGTTCCAGTCCTTGTCGAGCAGGCCGAGCATCGCCTTCTGGGTGAGGACCCGGCGCAGGGCGCGGTCGACCAGTGCCTCCGGTACGCGGCCGTCGGCGACGGCCTCGGCCAGGGGCTCGCCGTATGTCTTGACGTTGGGCAGTTCGACGTCGATGCCCGCGTGCAGCGCCGTGCCGGCGGCGTCGGCCCAGTCGGCCGCGACGCCGTGCAGGGTCTTCAGGAAGGCGATGGCGAAGTAGTCGGCGACGACGGTGCCCTCGAAGCCCCACGTGTCGCGCAGCAGCCCGGTGAGCAGTTCCTCGTCGGCCGCGGAGGGCATGCCGTCGAGGTCGGTGTAGGCGTTCATCACCGAGCGGGCGCCGCCCTCACGGATCGCCATCTCGAAGGGCGGCAGCAGGACGTCGGCGCGCTCGCGCGGCCCCAGGGAGGAAGGAGCGAGGTTGCGGCCGGCGCGGGAGGCCGAGTAGCCGACGAAATGCTTGAGGGTGGCGATGATCCCGGCCGATTCCAGGCCCTGCACGTAGGCCGTCCCGATGGTGCCGACCAGGTAGGGGTCCTCGCCGATGGTCTCCTCGACCCGGCCCCAGCGGGCGTCGCGCACGACGTCCAGGACCGGCGCGAGTCCCTGGTGGACACCGACGGCGCGCATGTCGCGGCCGATGGCGGCGGCCATGCGCCGTACGGCGTCCGGGTCGAAGGTGGCGCCCCAGGACAGCGGAACGGGGTAGGCCGTCGCACCCCAGGCGGCGAAGCCCGCGAGGCACTCGTCATGGGCGAGGGCGGGGATGCCGAACCGGTTCGTGGCGGCGATACGGGTCTGGGTGCGGGCCAGGGACAGCGCCCCCAGGGCGGGGTCGACGGGAAGGGTGCCGAAGGGCCGGGTCAGCTGCCCGAGACCGTTCGGCAGGAGTGCGTCGAGGTCGACGGCGTCCTCCATGTCGTGCTGGTGGGGGGCCACTTCACCGCCCTGGTCGGAGGCGCCCACCCACACCCCGTACAGCTGGGCGGTCTTCTCCTGAAGGGTCATCGCGTCCATCAGGGCGTCGACTCGCACGGACAGCGAGAGGGTGGGGTCGTTCCAGACGGGGACGGCGGAGGTGTTTTCTGCGGGCACGGTGGCGTTCACTTTCCTCCCACGCCCATCAGCCCCTGGCCGGGGCGTGACGGGCGAACAGGTATGCAGGTCATGCCGCCCGGGCTACGGGCCGGGCCACCCGGTACGGCGTCGTTGCCGGTGTCGGATCGCCGTCGTCGTAACAACCTCCGCGTGGGCGTCGGCATCGGCGTCGGCATCGGCGTCGGCGTCGGCGTGGGCATCGGCGTCGGCGTGGGCGTCCGTCAACGGCTGAATCCGGCGGTCAGGCCGCTCAGCAGCTGGCGGCGGCCGAACGCGTACAGGACCAGGACGGGCAGTGTGGTGAGGACGACGGCAGCGAGGACGGCGGGGACATTGACCCCGTACTGGCCCTGGAACGTCCACAGTGCGAGCGGCAGGGTCCGGCGCTCAGGGCTCTGCGTGAGGATCAGCGGCAACAGGAAGCCGTTCCAGATGGTCAGGGCGTTGAAGATGGACACGGTGAGGATGGCCGGACGGGTGAGCGGCGCAGCCAGCCGCCACAGGGTCGTCCATTCGGTGGCGCCGTCGACCCGCATCGAGTCGAACAGCTCCTTGGGCACGTCGCGGATGAAGTTGGTGAGCACCAGGACCGACAGCGGGATGGCGAAGGCGATCGACGGAAGGATCAGCGCCAGCAGGCTGTCGTACAGACGCAGTTTGATGATGATGAGGTAGACCGGGATGACCGTGGCCTGCAGCGGGATGGCCAGGCCCATCAGGAACAGCCCGTTGATCGCGCGCAGGACCCGCATGCGCCACCCGCGCACGATCGCGTAGGCGGCCATGAAGGAGAACACGACCGCGGGCACCACGGCCCCGGCGGTGACGACGACGCTGTTCACGAAGTAGCGGACGAAGTCGGACTCGATGACCATCCGGTAGTTGTCCAGCGTGGGGTCGCTCGACGGCACCAGCGGGTTGCTCGCGTAATAGCGGCTCCTCGCCTTGAGGCTGGTGATCAGGGCCCAGTAGAGGGGTACGGCGACGATGGCGAGCCAGAGCCAGCCGGCCAGTCCCCCGGCCCAGTTGTGCCGTCGGCCGGCCCGACGGGGACGGCGTTGCCGTTCCTGTTGGGTGGCCTTCTGCGATCGTCGCGGCTCGGTGAGCGTGGTGGTCATGTCAGACCCCCTCGAGTTGGCTCGCGCCGGCGTCCCGGCCGCCGAGGCGGCGCAGCAGCAGGGCGAGGCTCAGGCCCAACAGGACCAGGATGACGGCGATGGCGCTGGCCGGACCCATCAGACTGGCCTGGAACCCCCGCTTGTACATGTCCAGCGCGAGGACCCGGGTGGCGTCTCCCGGGCCGCCCTCGGTCAGGACGAAGATGAGGTCGAAGAAGGTCAGCGACCCGACCACCATCAGCGTGGACGAGGTGATGATCGTGTACTTCAGCTGGGGCAGCGTGATGCTGAAGAACTGCCGGATGCGTCCCGCTCCGTCCAACTGCGCAGCTTCGTAGAGGGACTTCGGTATCTGCTGCACCCCGCCCTGGTAGATCAGCGAGTGGAACGGGATGAACTGCCAGGAGACGACGAAGACGACCACCCCGAACGCGAGCCCCGGCCGCCCCAGCCAGTCCTTGCTGAGTGCGTGGATGTGCAGGCCGGCGCCGAGCCCGAAGTTGGGGTCCAGAAGGGCCTTGTACGCGATCGCGATCGCCGCGGAACTGAGCATCAGCGGGATGAAGTACACGACGCCCAGTACCGCCCGGTAGCGCTGACGGCCGGCCAGGAACGTGCCGAGCAGAATGCTCAGTGGCGTCTGCACGGCCCAGGACACGGCCATCACCAGGAACGTCACCCAGAGGGCGTGCGGCAGACCGGGGTTGGTGAGCACCTCGCGCCAACTGGTCAGCCCCGACATGCGGATGGAGCCGATCCCGTCCCAGGTGGTGAAGCTCAGCGCGAAGACGCCGACGAGCGGGATCACGGCGAAGCCGACGAAGACCACCAGCGCGGGCGCGGCCAGCCACGGCAGGATGCCGCGTGCCTCGCGCCGCGGTGGATGGCCGGTGAGTGCGCTCATTTGGCGGTGACCGCGTTGAGGTTGTCGGCGAACTGCTTGGGTGAGATGGACAGTTGGAACAACTTGACGATGTTGTCCAGGAGGGTCTCGGCAGCGGTCGGACTGAGCGCCTGGTCCCAGGACTGCGCGAACACCTTGGCCTTGCTGGCGATGTCGTAGGTGAACTTCAGGAAGTCGGCGCTCTTCGAGGCGGCCAGCAGCTTCTCCGTGCCCAGCCGGATCGGGACCGATCCGTTGTCGATCCACTTCTTCACCTCGGCCTCCTGGAGAACGCCTGTGGCGAAGAAGTCCCGTGCGGTCTTCTTCTGCTCCGCGCTGGCCTTCGAGGATATGGACAGGTACTGGGCGGGGTTGCCGACCGTGTCGCTCGGATCGCCCTTGCCGCCCTCGACGGGCGGGAAGGTCATGTAGCCCAGTCCGCCGCTGGAGACGAAGTCCCCGCCGTCGGCCTGCTGGATGCCGTAGGACCAGGCCCCGTGCAGCATCATCGCGGCCCTGCCGGTGTACAGCAGTGCCTGGTCGGCGTTGGAGTCCGCGGTGATCGAGGAGAAGCCCTTGACGAACCCCTGGGCTCTGACCAGTTCCTGGACCTTGGTCAGCGCGCTGATGGCGGCCGGTTGGTTCCAGGCGTTCTTCTCACCGTCGATGATGGCCTGGAACACCTGGGAACCGCCGATGCGGTCGAAGAGGAACTCCAGCCACATCATGTTCGTCCACCGGGACTGGCCGCCGAGGGCGAAGGGCGCTATGCCCTTGGCGTTGAACCTGGGCACCAGCGCCATGATGTCGTCCCAGGACTCGGGCGGTTTCACACCGACCTGGTCGAACACCTTCCTGTTGTAGTACAGGATGATCGGCTGTACTGCCTCGCACGGCATCGCGTAGATCTTGCCGTCGACGGTCGCCGCGCCGAACGAGGACGGGAAGAGCCCCTTCTTGATCTCGGAGTGCTCCTCGAACCACGGAGTGAGGTCCTCGACCTGGCCCGCCTCCACATAGGTGCGCAGGGTCCCGCCACCCCAGCCCCAGATGATCGTGGGCGCCCGTCCGGCTCCGATGGCCGTCTTGATCTTCGTCTTGTACGCGTCGTTCTGGTAGGTGGTGTCCTTGATCTGTTCCTTGGGGTGGGCCTTGTTGAAGGCTGCCACCGCGCTTGCCCGGACGCCTTCCTGGGGTTGGCCGTTCAGATACCAGTACGTGGCCCCTCCGCTCTTGCCGGGGCCGGACGAGCCGCAGGCCGCCAGTGCCGCGGAGACCGGCACGCCGGCGGCCAGGCCGAGGAGGGTACGTCGGGAGAGCGCCATGTTTTCTCCGCACTCGAGAGCCGTCGGCTTCTCGTGAGTCATCGTGAGCCATGGTGAAAGGTTTTCGTAACAGCGTCCTTCGTGCTCTGCTCTGGCAAGTTAGGTTTCGTTCTGATGCGCTGTCAAGACATGTGCAGTCAGACCGAAAAGCAGTGCCAGACAGTACGCAATCAGGCAAAAATGGCTCTTGTGGGATCCGGGACGAAGACCGAAACTCTTTCGAGGCCCTTCAGTGACCAGCGAAAGGCCACGGCGGCGGCGCTCACCAGGCCGATGGACAGACAGCTGAGAGGGATCGATGCGACCGAACACCAGGCGGACCACTTTGGCGGACATCGCACAAGAGGCCGGGGTCTCCGTCGCGACCGTGTCCAAAGTGGTCAACAGTCGCGGTGACGTGGCACCGCAGACCCGCGCCCGGGTGCAGGAACTACTCCAGCAGCACCACTACCTCGCGCCGGTGTTCCGCCACACGGAGGGCGTGCAAAGCGCCACCATCGAGGTGCAGTTCAGGGGTGGCCTGAGGTCGTACGTGGCCGAGACCCTGGAAGGCATCATCGACTCCGCCGCCGAGCTGGGCGCCTCGGTGGTGATCAGCAAGGCGTCCCACGCCCCGCACTGGGCCCGCGACCTGGTCTCGGCCGGCCGCCGTGCCGTCATCGCGATCACCAGCGTGTACACCGCGGCGCACCTCGACGAACTGGCCCGGGCCGGGCTGCCGCTGGTCGTGCTGGACCCGTTGCACCTGCCGGACAACCGCGTCAACAGCGTCGGGGCGACCAACTTCGCCGGCGGCCTGGCCGCGACCCAGCACCTCCTCTCCCTGGGCCACCGTCGCGTCGCCTATCTCGGTGGTCCGGCCATGGCCGTGTGCAACCAGGCACGCATGCACGGCTACCGGGCCGCCATGGAGGCACAAGGAGCGCAGGTGGCCGACGCCTACGTCCAGCCCGGGGAGTTCACGTACGAGACCGGGTTGCGCGGGGCCACTGCACTGCTGGGGCTGCCGGAGCCACCGACCGCGATCTTCGCGGGCAACGACGAGATCGCCCTCGGTGTCATCGAGACGGCCCGCACCCAAGGCCTGCGCATCCCCGAGGACTTGAGCGTGGTCGGCTTCGACGACACAAGCCTCGCCCAAACGGCCTCACCGCCACTGACGACAGTGCGACAGCCCCTGAGGGAGATGGGCGCCACCGCCCTACGGATCGCCCTCCGACTGGCCAACGGCGAGAGGGCCGAGTCCCACCACATCGAACTCGCCACGGATCTGGTGGTACGGGCGTCGACCGCGCCGCCCCGGGAACAGGCGTCGACGCGTGCGCAATCGTAGGAGGGTGCTTCTGGCGCGGGGCGTCACCCCGGTGTGGGGTGAGAGTGACGAGCCGTTCGCATGCCAGATCAGTGACCGTGTCGCCGGCGAGACGCCTGCCCGGAATGGGAGCTGGTGGTGAGGTGCGGCGGTCGCGCCCGCGGACCGGCGACTGATCCACGAGCGCGACCGCTACGGTCACTGCATATGTCGATATTGCTCGTTGATGTACGACCCCGCCCGGTGGGGAAACGCACGGCACCGTGCCGTTTCGGCCGGCGGTTCAACCGCGGCCGGTGCGCGCGCGACCGATGAGGACCCGTCAGACCGCTTCGAGTTCGAGGCCGAAGTAGCCGCCGCCCACGGGGTAGGTGCGGTCGAGGCGCCAGCCGGAAGCCGCGAAGAGCACGCCGAACTCGTCCAGGTCCCGTTCGACGCCGCCGGTGATGGCGAGCATGGCCATGTCCGACATGGTGGCGAAGTCGGGCTTGCCGATCTCACCGACGACGGTCTCCACGACCAGGGCACGTCCGCCCTCGGGCGCGGCGGCACGGCAGTTGGTCAGAATGGTCACGCACCGCTCGTCGTCCCAGTCGTGCAGGACCGTCTTGAGCAGATAGAGGTCGGCGGCCGGCACCTCCATGAAGAAGTCGCCGGCCACCGCGGAGAACCGGTCCGTCAGACCGCGCCGCTCGGCCTCACGGACCGCCCCGTCCACGGCGTGCGGCAGGTCGAGCACCCCGCCGCGCAGCGCGGGAGCGGCCTCCAGCAGCCCCAGGACGAAGTGTCCGTCCGCGCCGCCGACGTCGAGCACACTGCTCACGCCGTCGGTGTCGACGGCCGCGACGGCGCCCTGGGTGACCGACTCGGACAGCTCGCCCATGGCCTCGGCGAACAGCCTGGCCTGGTCCGCGTTCTCCGGGCGGGCGAGGTAGTCGAAGATGTCCGAGCCCAGCGCGCTCTTCGTCTGGCTCGTGCCCCGTCGTACCGCCTCGGGCAGCAGGCCCAAGGACTGCCAGTGGGCCTGTCCGGCCTGCACGAGCAGGAGGGAACGCAGGGAGCCGGGCACGCCGGTGCGCAGCAGTTGGCCCCGGCCTGTGAGACCGAAGCGGCCCCCGCCCTCATGGCTGAGCACGCCCAACGAGGCGGCCGCACGCATCAACCGGTAGACGGCCCGCTCGTCACAGCCCTCGTGGTCGGCCACCTCGTCCGCCGTACGAGCTCCGGCGGCGAGATGGTCGGGTATACGGAGCGCGGCGACCGCGTGCAGAGTCTGGACGGTCACGCCACCGCCGATCAGGTTGATCAGGCTCACGGTGTCCGCTGCCGGATCGACGGTGGTCTCGTCCGTCGCCTGGTGGGGGGTCGTTTCACTCATGAAAAGGGAACCTCGTTCAACTGACGTGATAGTCGGAAGCTGTAGTTTCATCTCCTGGATGCGGGGAGCGCTTGGACCTGAGCGTCACGCGGTTGTATCTCCGCGCCTGGCCGAAGAGGACAGCGTGGAGACAGCTCGTGGAGACAGGTCAGGCGGCAGGTCGGCAGCACGGGATGTTCACCGCGGACGTCACGGGAGCGCGGACGGGACAGGGCCGGCTTCGACGCCTTCCGGCAGTCCTCCGAGGCGCAGACCGGTGAGCCCTGGCCGCTGCCCTCGCTCGACCTCGGCGATCACGGGGAATTCCGGATCAGAGTCCGCGGCGCCTTCGCGCTCGACACGCTGATCTACGACGTGCCCAGCGAACACGTCCTCTCGGGCAGCCCACGGTGGCTCGCGAGAGCGGCGACCGGTTCGAACTGCACCTGGTGCGGCCACTGGCCGAGCTCCGCGTGCCGTAACCGGTGGCCGCGTCACCTGAACGAGATCGCCACCGCGCCTGACGGCGTCCATGACTCCATGACACCCCCGGCCGTACGGACCGTGCCACCTCAAGGACCCGCCTGGATGTCCCCCCGCGTCGAGGAGGCGATGGCGTCCCGGTGGGCGAAGTCGCCCGGGGGGATGCCCGGGTGGTGTCCGAGCCGGTCGGGAGGGGCGGTGGCCGCGGGGCCGAGGGTGAGACGGGAGACGATCCGGTAGCGGTCACCGCGGTAGACGGAGTGGACGTATTCGACGGGCTGCCCCCTGGTGTCGGAGGTGAGCCGCTCGAAGAGCAGCGCCGGGGACAGCTCGGGCACGTCGAGCAGTTCCGCTTCGGCGCGGGTGACTACGGTGGGCTCGATCGCCTGCACGGCCTCTCGGACATGAACGCCGTGCTGCTGCCGCAAGTGCTCATAAAGGTCACCGGTCTCCAGTTCCTCCGCGGACAGGGTGGGGACCAGACTGGCCTTGATGTGCAGGTGCTCGATGGCCATCGGGGCGCCGTCGACAAGGCGCAGCCGCGCGACGTACACGATGTCGGCAGCGGGTGATATCCGCAGTTTGCGGCCCACGCGCGCACCGGCCGGAGTGGTGGTGAACTCCAGCAGGCGGCTCGACCAGGCACCCGCGGCCTGCGGCACGGTCAGGGACTGCTCGGCGGAGACGAGTTCCTGCGTGATCTTCTCGGGGGCGACGAACATGCCACGGCCGTGTTCGCGTACCAGTAGCCCCGCGGCGACGAGTTCGTCCACCGCCGCGCGCAGGGTCGGCCGGGACACTTCCAACTGGGCGCACAGCGAACGCTCGGAGGGGATGGCGTCTCCGGCGCGTCGGGACTCCACAAGGTCGAGGAGGAAGTCCCGCACTCGCTCGCGTTTGAGCACCGCCCCAGGTGCGTCGGCCTTCATGCGTCCCCCTTGTTCCGTACCCGTACCCGTACCCGCAGTCGATCGGTTGACCAGTTGACCAGTGGTGAGGTGTGGCTCCCCCTTCCCAGCGAGCGAAGTGTAGCCGTGAATCGTCACCCACTGTCAGGGTATTGGCTGTTCTGCATGGCAAAACCCTTGCACGCCATGGGGGTTGACTCCGCAATTGGTCTATGCCACCTTCATCCTCATCCCAACAGGTGAACTGACCAGTCCCCGTCACTGGTCAGGTGACCAGATGGTGTCCTCCGGAGGTGAACTCGTGCAGCTCCGTACGCCCCGGGTCAGAGGTCTCATCAGGCCGCGTCACGCGCGATCACTTCACCTCCGTCCGGTTCGACGCACTCGACTTAACGCCCCCCACCCCCACCC
>NZ_RSAJ01000152.1 GCF_003933965.1 Streptomyces sp. RP5T | reverse complement strand
GTCTCGTAGTCGCGGGCCGGGCGGCGGTGCAGCATGAGCCAGCCGTAGGTCCGTTCCACGGCCCAGCGTTTGGGTATCGGGGCGAATCCCGCGGTCCCGGAGGTGCGGGCGCTGATCGCCATGTCGATGCCGAGGGTGGCGGCGTGCTCGACGAAGTGCTAACGGTAGCCGCCGGCTCCCCAGGTCTTGCGGATCGCGGGGTGGTCGAGCAGGCGGGTGCCGACGTTGGAGTCCAGGACACTGGCAGCAGTGACCAGGACCGCGAGCAGGAGGCCGCGCGTGTCGGTCACGATATGCTCCGCTTGCGGCCCACGATCTTCTTGGCGTTGTCCGTGCCCTGGCCCGCGGCGGGGACGCTGGTGGAGGTCCTCACACTCTGCGCGTCGATCACGCAGGCCGAGAGCTCGCTGTCACGGCCCCCGGTTCGCGGACCAGCTCCCGTAACAGGCCGTTGAGCTGGGCGAAGATGCCATCCTTCTGCCACTTGGCGAAGCAGCCGTAGACGGAGTTCCAGTGGGGGAAGTCGTGCGGCAGGTAGCGCCGCTGCACCCCGGTGCGGTCCACGTACAAGATCGCGTTCATGATCTCGCGCAGGTCGAGCTCGGCGGACCGGCCGAATGCCGGCGCCCGGCCGTGGCGCTCGTAGCGTCAGGCAGCCAGGACGGGCTCGATCAACTCCCAACGGGCATCGGTCAGATCACTCGGATACGGGCGACGGTCAGCCATGACCCGGAGATACCGCTGTGCAGGGGCGTGCGCCCAGGCGTGCCTGCGGCCGTGTCGAAGCACGGGACGCACCCGGGCGACCTGGAATGAGACAAGCACAAGCCGTCCTCCGCCCCGGGCGTCATACCATTCGTCTCGGCATCCACCACCAGCCCGCCAGTCCCACCAGTGCCAGATCACCGGACGGCAGAAACAGGGCAGTG
Organism: Streptomyces sp. RP5T; assembly: GCF_003933965.1. Classification (GTDB taxonomy): domain Bacteria; phylum Actinomycetota; class Actinomycetes; order Streptomycetales; family Streptomycetaceae; genus Streptomyces. Next base: position 15,852 of record NZ_RSAJ01000152.1, on the reverse strand, counting down.
GTCCCAGAGTCCGCCGATCAGGTCGCCCACCAGGAAACCGACTTTGTCCTGATCGTAGAAAAAGTTGAGCGATCTCGCGTCAAAGGGGTTACGCGCCGGAACCAGGCCCGCTAACTTCCTTGGACTGGGCCGGTCATGTGCATGCGGTGTGCGGGCTGGTTCGAGGCGCGACGGCGCGCGCCTGCACGTCCCGAACAGGACCGATCGGGTCCTGCACAACACCCCACCCCTCGGGAGACGTCTGTGCGCAAGAAATTCGTCAGACTCGCAAGACCCAGACCCCTCCGCTCACTGGCGCTGGCGCTGGCGTGCACCGTCGGCTGCCTCCTGCCCGGAACAGCTGCTGCTGCCCCGCCGGATCCGGTCGGCCGCGCTGCCGCGGCGGCGGTCGAGTTCCAGCAGGTCACGCTGGCCAAGGGCGTGGCCGAGACGGGGGAGCCCATGACGCTCGCCGTGCTGCCGAACCGTTCGGTGCTGCACACCTCCCGTGACGGCACGCTGCGCCTGACGGACGCGGCCGGAAACACGGCGGTGGCGGGCAAGCTCGACGTATACAGCCACGACGAGGAGGGCCTGCAAGGCGTCGCGGTGGACCCTGCCTTCGCCTCCAACCGCTTCATCTACCTGTACTACGCCCCGAAGTTGAGCACGCCGGGCGGCGACGCTCCCTCCGACGGGTCGGCCTCCGACTTCACCCCCTTCGACGGCGTCAACCGGCTGTCCCGGTTCGTCCTGAAAACCGACAACACCCTGGACCTGACCAGCGAGAAGAAGATCCTCGACGTTCCGGCCTCGCGCGGCATCTGCTGTCACGTCGGCGGCGACATCGACTTCGACGCGGCGGGCAACCTCTACCTCTCGACCGGCGACGACTCCAACCCCTTCGCCTCCGACGGCTACACCCCCATCGACGAGCGCGCCACCCGCAACCCCGCCTACGACGCCCAGCGCTCGGCGGGCAACACCAACGACCTGCGCGGCAAGGTACTGCGCATCAAGGTCGACGCGGACGGGACGTACTCCGTCCCGAGCGGCAACCTCTTCGCGCCCGGCACCGCCAAGACCCGCCCCGAGATCTATGCGATGGGCTTCCGCAACCCCTTCCGCATGAGCGTGGACAAGGCCACGGGCATCGTCTACCTCGGCGACTACGGCCCCGACGCCGGAACCGCGGCACCCGGCCGCGGACCCGAGGGCCAGGTCGAGTTCAACCGCATCACCCAGGCCGGCAACTACGGCTGGCCGTACTGCACCGGCAACAACGACGCCTACACCGACTACGACTTCGCCACCAGCACCTCGGGCGCCACGTTCTCCTGCTCCGCGCCCAAGAACACCTCACCGCGCAACACCGGACTGACCGACCTGCCCCCGGCACGACCGGCCTGGATCCCCTACAACGGCACATCCGTACCGGAGTTCGGCGGCGGCTCCGAATCCCCGATGGGCGGCCCCGTCTACCGCTACGACGCCGCGTCCACCTCCGAGGTCAAGTTCCCCCAGGAGTACGACGGCGACTTCTTCGCCGGCGAGTTCGGCCGCCGCTGGATCAAGCGCATCGAGGCCGGCGGCGACGGCACGGTGCAGTCCATCAACGCCTTCCCCTGGAGCGGCACCCAGGTGATGGACATGGCCTTCGGCCCGGACGGTGCCCTGTACGTCCTCGACTACGGCACCGGCTACTTCAACGGCGACGAGAACTCCGCCCTGTACCGCATCGAGCACGTCACCGACGGGCTCGCCCCGATCGCGCAGGCCAAGGCGGACATCACTTCCGGAAAGGCACCGCTCACGGTCTCCTTCTCCTCATCCGGCAGCTCCGACCCGGACGGCGGCGCTCTCACCTACGCCTGGACCTTCGGTGACGGCGCGACCTCCGCCGCCGCCAGCCCCTCGCACACCTACACGGCCAACGGCCAGTACACGGCGACGCTGAAGGTGACCGACCCGACCGGCAAGAATGCGACGGCCTCCGTACAGGTCACCGTCGGCAACACCGCCCCCAGCGTGCAGATCGACCTGCCCGCGGACGGCCGTATCTACGACTTCGGTGCCGCGATCCCCTTCAAAGTGACGGTGACCGACCCTGAGGACGGCACCATCGACTGCTCCCGGGTCAAGGTCTCCTTCATCGTCGGACACGACAGCCACGGCCACCCGCAGACCTCGGCGAGCGGATGCACGGGCACGCTGCAGACCCTGGCCGACGGCGAACACGACCCCAACGCCAACATCTTCGGTGTCCTCGACGCCGAGTACACCGACAAGGGCGCGAACGGCCAGCCCGCGCTGACCACGCACGACCAGCACATCGTCCAGCCCTCCCACCGGCAGGCCGAGCACTACGGCGCTTCAGCCGGAGTAGATGTCATCACGCACGGCCCGGCCCACGGCGGCAGGACCGTCGGGAACATCGACAACGGCGACTGGATCTCCTTCACCCCGTACGCCCTCGACAACGCCACCCAGTTCACCGCCCGGGTCTCCTCCGCGGGCGCGGGGGGCACGATCGAAGTACGCGCCGGATCCCCGACCGGCACCCTGCTCGGCACGGCGACCGTCCCGGTGACCGGCGACTGGGAGACCTTCCAGGACGTGACCACCGGCCTGACCAGTCAGCCCAGCAGCACCACGCAGTTGTACCTCGTCTTCAAGGGCGGCGCCGGAGCTCTCTTCGACGTCGACGAGTTCTCCTTCACCACCTCCGGCGGAGCCCGCTCGGGCGCGGTCAAGGGCGTGAACGGCAAGTGCCTGGACGTCGACAACGCCAACACCGCCGACGGCACCAAGATCCAACTGTGGACCTGCAACGGCACCAGCGCCCAGACTTGGACCATCGCCGCGGACGGCACGGTCCAGGCGCTGGGCAAGTGCCTGGACGTGTCCGGCGGCGCCACCGCTGACGGCACGAAGGTGCAGCTGTGGACCTGTAACGGCAGCGGCGCCCAGAAGTGGGCGCCCCAGACCGACGGCACGGTCCGCAACCCGCAGTCCGCCAAGTGCCTGGACGCGTCCGGCGGCACCTGGAACGACGGCACACAGGTCCACCTGTGGACCTGTCACACCGGCGCCAATCAGAAATGGACCCTTCCGTAGAAAGGAGGCGACTTCACAGGCGTAAGCGACTCACAGGGGTTCTCGGCCTGTTCACCGGCCTCGCGCTCTGTCTGGCCCCGCAGGCGACCGCCCTGCCCACTCCGGCGGATCAGCCGGCCGCCCCGGCCCGGCAGGCGGCACCGGCCGCTGCCCGCCCGGCGGCACAGGCGGCTGCCGATCCGGCGTACAAGATTCTCGTGTTCTCCCGGACCGCGGGCTTCCGGCATTCCTCGATCGACGACGGCATCGCGGCACTGCGGGCCCTCGGCACACAGAACAACTTCACCGTGGACGCGTCCGAGGACCCCCAGGCCTTCACCACCGGCAACCTCGGCCAGTACAAGGCGGTCGTCTTCCTCTCCACCACCGGTGACGTGCTCGGCGACGCCCAGCAAACCGCCTTCGAGCAGTACATCAAGGGCGGCGGGGGCTATGTCGGCATCCACGCGGCCGCCGACACCGAATACGACTGGCCCTTCTACGAGGGCCTGGCAGGCGCCCTGTTCCACTCCCACCCGGCGATCCAGACCGCCACCGTCAAGGTGGAGGACCGGGCCCACGACTCCACCGCCCACCTCGGCCCCACCTGGCAGCGCACTGATGAGTGGTACAACTACCGCACCAACCCCCGCCAGACGGCCCACGTGCTCGCCTCGCTGGACGAGTCCAGCTACACGGGCGGGAACATGTCCGGAGACCACCCCATCGTCTGGTGCAAGGACTACCAGGGCGGCCGGGCCTTCTACACCGGCGGCGGCCACACCGACGAGTCGTTCAGCGACGTCGCCTTCCGCCGTCACCTCCTCGGCGGCATCCGCTGGGCCGCCGGCATGACCGAGGCGGACTGCCGCCCCGAGACCGGTTACACCTCCCTGTTCGACGGCTCCTCCACAACCGGATGGAAACAGGCGGGCCCGGGCGGCTTCACCCTCGCCGACGGCAGCCTCACCTCCTACGGCGGACTGGGCATGCTCTGGTACTCCGCGAAGGAGTTCACCGGCGACTACTCCCTCAAGCTCGACTGGAAGGTGGCCGGCGACGACAACTCCGGTGTCCTCATCGGCTTCCCCGCCTCCGACGACCCCTGGTCGGCCGTGAACAACGGCTACGAGATCCAGATCGACGCCACCGACGCGGCCGATCGCACCACGGGCGCCGTGTACGGCTTCAAGTCCGCCGACCTTGCCGCGCGGGACACCGCATTGAACCCGCCGGGGGAGTGGAACACGTACGAACTCAAGGTCACCGGCGAACGGTTGGAGATCCTCCTCAACGGAGTCAAGATCAACGACTTCACCAACACCGATCCCGTCCGCAGCCTGCAACAGGGCTACATCGGCATCCAGAACCACGGCGACGGCGACGACGTCGCGTTCCGCAACATCCGGATCAAGCCGGCGGGCGACACTCCGCCCGGCCCCCGCTCTGGTGAGGTGAAGGGGGTCAACGGCAAGTGCCTGGACGTCGACAACGCCAACACCGCCGACGGGACGAAGGTCCAGTTGTGGACGTGCAACGGCACGAGCGCCCAGAAGTGGACCATCGCTGCGGACGGCGCGGTCCAGGCGCTGGGCAAGTGCCTGGATGTGTCCGGCGGCGGCTCCGCCGACGGGACGAAGGTGCAGTTGTGGACGTGCAACGGCAGCGGCGCCCAGAAGTGGGCGCCCCAGACCGACGGCACGGTCCGCAACCCCCAGTCCGCCAAGTGCCTCGACGCCTCCGGCGGCACCTGGAACGACGGCACACCGGTCCACCTGTGGACCTGCCACACGGGCCCCAACCAGAAATGGATCCTGCCCTGACACCTTGAGCGGCCGTCCGGCCGTCCTGCGTGTGACGACGTGACGGTGAGGGCCGCGGAGCGTGCTCCGCGGCCCTCACCCACAGTCGCCCGAGGAACGCGATCCACGGGCGCTGTTGAGCATTTGATTGTTCGATCCGTTGACATGTACGCAATAGCGGTGTCACTTTGAGAGCGCTCTCACATCAGGTACGGACCAATCTCCCCCCAGGCCCCCCACACGGAGGTGGAGCGTGCTCAAGAAGCTCACTCGCCGGCTCATGGCGCCGACGGTGGCGGCCGCGCTGCTCGGCGCCGCCCTCACGGTCCTCACGCCGTCCACTGCGGACGCGGCGGTACCCGCCACGATCCCCCTGAAGCTCACCAACAACTCCGGACGCGGGGACGCGGTCTACGTCTACACCCTGGGCACACTGCTGAGTACGGGGCAGCAGGGCTGGGCGGACGCGAACGGTACGTTCCATGCCTGGCCGGCCGGCGGCAATCCTCCGACGCCGGCGCCCGACGCGTCCATCGCGGGACCGGCGAACGGGCAGACGAAGACCATTCGGATCCCGAAGTTCTCCGGCCGGATCTACTTCTCCTACGGCCAGAAACTCGTCTTCAAGCTGACCACGGGCGGACTGGTGCAGCCCGCGGTCCAGAACCCGTCCGACCCGAATCGCAACATCCTCTTCAACTGGTCCGAGTACACGCTCAACGACTCCGGCCTGTGGATCAACAGCACCCAGGTGGACATGTTCTCCGCGCCCTACGCGGTCGGTGTGCAGCGTGCGGACGGGAGCACGCTCTCCACAGGCCACCTCAAGTCGGGCGGCTACAACGGGTTTTACAACTCACTGCGTGGCCAGGCCGGAGGCTGGGCGAACCTGATCCAGACCCGGTCCGACGGCACCGTGCTACGTGCCCTCTCTCCCACCTATGGATTGGAGACGGGAGCCCTGCCCGCGTCCGTGATGGACGACTACATCAACCGCGTATGGCAGAAGTACGCGACGACGAACCTGACGGTCACACCCTTCACCGACCAGCCGAACACCAAGTACTTCGGCCGGGTGTCGGGCAACGTCATGAACTTCACGAACAGCTCGGGCGCCGTGGTCACCAGCTTCCAGAAGCCCGACGCGGCCAGCGTCTTCGGCTGCTACAAGAACCTCGACGCACCCAACGACCTTGTGCGCGGCCCCATTTCACGCACCCTGTGCGCGGGCTTCAACCGCTCCACCCTCCTGGTCAACCCGAACCAGCCGGACACCGGAACCACGAACTTCTACCTGGACTCGGTGACCAACCAGTACGCGAAGAAGATCCACGCGCAGATGGCGGACGGCAAGGCCTACGCCTTCGCCTTCGACGACGTCGGCAACCAGGAGTCCCTCGTCCACGACGGCAACCCTCAGCAGGCGTACCTGACGCTGGATCCCTTCAACTGACGGAGTCTGAACCGCACTTAGCTGGGGCTGGCTGGGCGCGGTCGTGGGGATCGGCTCTTCCTGGAGTCTCCTGTGGACCGATGATCTTCACTGGAGTCACCCGCCCGCGACCAGCACGAGCATGCCGAGCCCCACGCGATCGTCGGGGAGAGGCGCAGCAGAGGCGCCCGGTCTCCGTGCCGTCGCCGCCTGCAGAGAGGATGCCCTCGCCCGACCACACGCTGCCGTCCTGATTCCGGCCGTCAGCTCCGGCTTGAAGACGAGGCGCTTACCGGTCGCTGCCAGTCCCGGTAGCTCCGAGCCGATGCCGGCGCTGGACGCCCCGTACCACGAGGCGCTGGTGCCTACCGTGGGCCTGATCGGCCGGACGGGCCCCGGCGTCCGGGCGCCCCCGCGCGAAGTCCGTCCATGACGATGTCCAGCAGGCGTGTCGCCTGGGGCTGCCAGTCGCCGTGCGGGGTGAGCTGCCACAGGCCGGCGATGGCCAGCATGAAGTCGTCGGCCGTGATGCCGGGACGGATCGTGCCGGCCTCCTCGCAGGCGTGGAGGAGAAGGGCGGCAGCGTCGGTCACCGGAGTGTGGCCGGGTTTCGCCGCCTTTCCGGACGAGGTGCTCAGGGCCTGGCGGATCGCCTCCGCCAGGCCGGCCTTGGCCATCGCGAACCGCGCGAGGTGGTCCATCCATGCCCGCAGGGCTTGGTCGGGTTCCATGGTCTCCAGCAGTTCGGACGCGCTGTCGGCGATCTGCTGCACCCCGTGGCGGTAGAGCTCGAGCACGAGCGTCTCGCGGTTGGGGAAGTTGCGGTAGAAGGTGCCCTGGCCGACACCCGCTTTCTTGGCGATGGTGCTCAGCGGGGTGTCGGCGGCCCGGGAAAGCTCGGTGAGGGCCACTTCCAGGATGCGTTCGCGGTTGCGTTGTGCGTCTGAGCGCAGGTGTGGGTCGCTTCTGTGCCGCACTCGTCCTCCTCGCCGGCTCGTGTCCGAAAACGGTCCTTGAGAACCGGACAGTTGTCCACTACGTTCGACCGGTAACGGACAACTGTCCGCTTGAGCTCACTCTAGCGTCGGACTGACGCACCGACGTGTCTGGGACACGTGAAAGAAGGCTGAACATGGCCCCAGCCCCCTCGTCAACATCCAGCGACATCACCCTCAACATCAACGGGGAGAAGCACAGTCTGCCTGTCGACCACCGCACCACCCTGCTCGACGCCCTGCGCGAGCGCCTCGACCTGACCGGTACCAAGAAGGGCTGCGACCAGGGGCAGTGCGGCGCCTGCACGGTACTGCTCGACGGACGCCGGGCGGTGTCCTGTCTGCAACTGGCCGTGGCCGCCGACGGACGCGAGATCACCACCGTCGAGGGCCTGGCCGAGGGCGACCGACTGCACCCGGTGCAGCAGGCGTTTCTCGACCTGGACGGCTACCAGTGCGGCTACTGCACCCCCGGCCAGATCTGCTCGGCGATCGCGGTGATCGAGGAACACGCGGCCGGCTGGCCCAGTGCCGTCACCGACGACGTCCGCCCCGAGGCTGGACCACCACCCCTGAGCGCCGAGGAGATCCGGGAACGGATGAGCGGGAACCTGTGCCGCTGCGGCGCGTACGTCTCGATCGTCCAGGCCGTGGCCCGGGCTGCGGAAGCGAAAACCGAGGAGGCGGCAGCGTGAGGGAGATCGCCTATGACCGGGCCCTCGATGTCTCCGGGGCCCTGGCCCTGCTGGACGCCGACCCCGACGCCCGTTTCCTCGGCGGTGGCACCAACCTCGTCGACCTGATGAAGACCGGTGTCGAGCGGCCCACCCGTCTGGTCGACGTCCGTGAACTGCCCCTGGACGGCATAGAGGTGACGGCGGACAGCGGCCTGCGCATCGGCGCCACCGTCACCAACAGCGACCTCGCCGCCCACCCCGAGGTCCGCCGCCACTATCCGGCGTTGGCACAGGCAGTACTGGCCGGTGCCTCCGGCCAGCTCCGCAACATGGCCACCGTCGGAGGCAACCTGCTCCAGCGGACCCGCTGCGGCTACTTCACCGACGTGACCAAGCCCTGCAACAGGCGTGTGCCCGGCAGCGGTTGCCCCGCGATCGAGGGCGAGCACCACAACCACGCGATCCTCGGCGCCTCCGAGCACTGCGTGGCCGTCCACCCCTCGGACATGGGCGTCGCGCTGACCGCCTTCGACGCGGTCGTGTCGTACGAAACCGCCGACGGCCCCGGCGCATTGCCCCTCGCCGACTTCTACCTGCCGGTCGGGGACACCCCGCACCGCGAGACCGCGCTGCCGCCGGGCGCGCTGATCACCGGCGTCACCCTGCCGCCCGCTCCGGTGGCCGCCCGGTCCCGCTACCGCAAGGTGCGCGAGCGTGCCTCGTACGCCTTCGCCATCGGCTCCGTCGCCGCCGCGCTGGAGGTCCGGGACGGCGTCGTACGCGACGTACGCCTCGCCTTCGGAGCGGTCGCATCCCGGCCGTGGCGGGCGACGGCGGCCGAACACGTCCTCACCGGAGCGCCTGCCGACGCCGAGACCTTCGCCGCCGCCGCGGACGCCGAACTCGCCGCGGCGAAACCGCTGCCGCACAACGCCTACAAGGTGACCCTCATGCGCAACCTCGTCGTGGCCGTGCTGAGCGAACTGACCGAGGAGGCCGCCCGATGACCACCACCCCCACGGCACGCACGAACGCCGTCGGCACCGCGCACACCCGGGTGGAGGGCCGCGACAAGGTCACCGGAGCCGCCCGCTACGCCGGTGAGATCCCGTTCGCCGACCTCGCGTACGGCTGGCTGGTGCTGTCCACGGTCACCCGCGGCCGCATCCGCCCCATCGACACCACCGACGTCCTCGCCATGCCCGGCGTGGTGGCCGTCCTCCATCACGGCAACGCCCCGCGGGTCGAGACGGGGTACGCCAGTGTGCTGGGCGTACCGGACCCGACCGCGGCCGTTTTCCAGCACGACAGGGTGCCGCACGCCGGCTGGCCGGTGGCGCTGGTCGTCGCCGACACCTCCGAACGCGCCAGGGAGGCTGCCGAAGCCCTGGTGGTGCAGTACGAACAGGAGCCGCACGACGTCGACTTCACCGGCGAGCACCCGAACGCGTACCCGCTCGACAACCATGGGCCGGCGGTGATCGAGAACGGCGACTTGGAGGCGGAACTCGCCTCTTCTGCGGTGGTCGTGGACGCCGGGTACACCACCCCGGAAGAGCACCACACCATGATGGAGCCGCACGCGGCGACCGCCCGCTGGGACGGCGGCCGTCTCGAAGTCGTCGACTCCAACCAGGGCACCTTCTGGGTCGCTAGCGCACTCGCGCAGATGTTCTCGCTCGACCCGTCCGCTGTCCGAGTGCGCTCCGAACACGTCGGCGGCGGCTTCGGCAGCAAGGGCATCCGCGCACACCAGGTGGCCGCCGTCATGGCCGCGACCGAACTGCAGCGCCCGGTCCGCGTTGTCATGACCCGCCGTCAGATGTTCTCCCTCACCGGCTACCGCAGCCCCACCCGGCAGCGCCTTCGCCTCGGCGCCGATGCCGACGGCCGGCTGCGCGCGCTGGAGCACCGTTCCCTCAGCGCCACCTCCACGGTGCACGAGTTCATCGAATCGGCCGCCGGTCCCGCCCGGACCATGTACGGCGCGGACGCCCACCACACCGCCAACCGGCTCGTCCGGCTCGACGTGCCGACCCCGACGTACATGCGCGCGCCGGGCGAGGCACCGGGATCGTTCGCACTGGAGTCGGCGATCGACGAACTCGCCGACAAGTGCGGTCTCGACCCGATCGAACTGCGCGCCCGCAACGACCCCGCGGCGGGCCCGGTGTCCGGACTGCCGTTCAGCGGCCGCAACCTGATCGCCTGTTTCCGGGAAGGCGCCCGCAGGTTCGGCTGGGCCGACCGCGACCCGCGCCCCGGCCTGCGCCGCGAGGGACGCTGGCTGCTCGGCACCGGCACCGCCGCCGCGTCCTTCCCGGCGGGTGCCGGCCCGTCCACCGCGTCCGTGACGGCGGAGGCGGACGGCACCTTCACGGTCGGGGTCAACGCCGCCGACATCGGCACCGGCGCCCGGACCGCACTGACCCTGATCGCCGCCGACGCCCTTCGGACCGAGACGGAACACGTCCGGGTGCGCATCGGCGACAGCGACCTCGGCCCCGCGTTCATCGCCGGCGGCTCCATGGGCACCCGCTCCTGGGCATGGGCGGTCATGGCCGCCGCACGGGAACTGCGGGACAGGCTCGCCCTCGGCGCCGACATCCCGCCGGAGGGGCTCACCGTACGGTCCGACACCACGGAGGCCCTCGGAGCCCTCGCCAGGACGGAACGACACTCCTTCGGCGCCCAGTTCGCCGAGGTCGCCGTCGACCCCGCCACCGGCGAGGTCCGGGTGCGCCGCATGCTCGGCATCTTCGCGGCCGGCCGGATCGTCAACCCGCTCACCGCCCGCAACCAGTTCGTCGGCGGCATGACCTGGGGCATCTCCATGGCCCTGCACGAGGAGGCGGTCCGCGACCGTGCGCTGGGCAGCCACTACGGCGCCGACCTCGCCGGCTACCACGTCGCCTCCCACGCAGACGTTCCGGCCATCGAGGCGGACTGGATCGACGACCCGGACCCCGACGACCCGGTCGGCATCAAGGGCATCGGCGAGATCGGCGTCGTGGGCGCCGCCGCGGCCGTCGCCAACGCGGTCTGGCACGCGACCGGCGTACGCCACCGGGACCTGCCGATCCGCCCCGACCGCGTCCTGACGGCAGGCGTCCGTGCTTGACCTCGCTGGGGACCTGCACCGCTGGATGGAGCAGGGCCGCGCGTTCGCCGTCGCCACCGTCGTGGCCGTCGGCGGGAGCGCCCCGCGCGGCCCCGGCGCCGCCCTCGCCGTCGACAGCGAGGGCACGGTCATCGGCTCCGTCTCCGGCGGCTGCGTGGAGGGAGCGGTGTACGACCTCTGCGTCCAGGCGTTGCAGCACGGCGAGACGGTCGTCGAACGGTTCGGGTACAGCGACGAGGACGCCTTCGCGGTCGGTCTGACCTGCGGCGGGATCATCGACGTCATGGTCACCCCGGTCGGCCCGGACGCGCCTGGGAGGGCGGTGCTCCGGTCGGCCCTGTCGGCTGCCGTCCGGGACGAGCCGGCAGCCCTCGCCCGTGTCGTACGCGGCCCCGCCGACCTCCTCGGCACGGCCCTGCTGGTGCGGCCGGGCGAGGCGGTGGGGGAGCCGTCCCGGCCCTCCCGGGCGCGCTCGTACGAAGGCGGACTCGGCGGGCACCCGGAACTGGACCGCACGGTGGCGGGTGAGGCCCGCGCCATGCTGGACGCCGGCCGCACCGGCACGATCGAGCTGTCGGCGGACGGCTCGCGCTGCCCCGGCGGACTGACCCTGCTCGTCGAGTCGAGTGTGCCTCCGCCCCGCCTGATCGTCTTCGGGGCGATGGACTTCGCCGCGGCACTCGTACGGGTGGGCAAGCTCCTCGGCTACCACGTCACTGTGTGCGACGCCCGCCCCGTCTTCGCCACCACGAGCCGCTTCCCCGAGGCCGACGATGTGGTCGTCGACTGGCCGCACCGCTACCTGCGCCGCACCGCGACCGACGCGCGCACGGTGCTGTGCGTGCTCACCCACGACGCCAAGTTCGACGTGCCCCTGCTGGAGGCGGCCCTGCGGATGCCTGCCGCGTTCGTCGGCGCGCTGGGCTCACGGCGTACGCACGCCGACCGGGAAAGACGGCTGCGGGAAGCGGGCCTGAGCGACGAGGAGTTGGCCCGGCTCAGGTCGCCGATCGGCCTCGATCTCGGTGCCCGCACACCCGAGGAGACGGCCCTGTCCATCGCGGCGGAGATCATCGCCGTCCAGCGGGGCGGAACGGGCGCGCCCCTGACCGGGTCGGGCAGACCGATCCACCACGAGGAGGAGGTGCGTGACGCGGCAACGGGCTCCGGCCCCCCGGACACCGAGCACCGCACCGATGCGAACGTCCCTGCCGAGCTTGCGTTAGTGGCCGGCCATGCGCCGCGACGTCCGTGTGGACCGTAGGGCCCCAGCAGCCCCGGCAGCCCCGGCGGCGAACGGCCGACGCGCGGTCCTGACGTCGCCGTCCTGGATCGGGCGACGCGCACTGAGCCACTTCCACTGCTCACCGGGCCCCAGCTGTGCAGCCCGTTTCCCGGGACGCCTGTAGTCATACCGTCTACGACAGGATTCGGCCGCGTGCGGGACATGGTGGGGGCTCCGGATACCTCCGGAGCCCCCACCATGCAGGCCCTGTCCCACGTGCTCGCCGATCTCCTCCGGAAAGACCTGGAGGACCACGGCGAGGTCCGGGACGTGGACGGATATACCGTCGTCGTTGGCCGCGGCTCGAACTGCTCTCCCACCGTCCGTCAGCGCGGTAAGGCGCTGCGGAGACGGCGCTCTTTGCCTGGCCGGCGGTGTTACGGCAGCTTCACGAACGGCGCCAGGAAGGTGCGGGCGCCCGGGGTGTCCAGGCGGTACGACACGTTCGTCGCGTAGCACGGGCCGTCGCCGGTGATCGTGGTGGCCGCGAGCACGTTGCGGCCGCCGATCACGGCGAAGTTGGGGCCGCCGGAGTCGCCGTAGCAGGCGCCGCCGTTGCCCTGGGGCGCGGTCATCGCGAGGCGGACCCATGCGTCGTTGAGGGCGTCGAAGGTGACAGGCGCCTTCATCCGGACACCGCCGCCCGGGTGGGTCTGTCCGCCGGGGCCGCGCTTGGCCTCCTGGGTGCCGTATCCGGCGACGAACCAGTCGGTGGAGTTCAGCGACTGTGGGCCGAGCGCGCCGAGCTGGTTGGCGGTGGGCAGCGTGGCCGGGGTGAAGGTCCAGCGGGCCTTGACCTTGGTCGCGGGCAGCTCGATCACCGAGATGTCGTGCGCGTCGGAGGCGGGCCCGGGGTAGTCGGGATGGCTGTGGGCGGTGCCCTCCACGGCGACGGCGCCTGCCTGCGCGGCCGGATCGCCGGGGTATTTCTTCGCGGCGGCGTCGAGGCCGGCCTGCACGTCCTGGTCCAGGGACACGTAGAACTTCACGTTGTCGGGCCAGTCGGTGGTGCAGTGCGCGGCGGTCAGAAACGTGTCCGCGTCGATCATGGTGCCGGAGCAGACCCAGTCGACCCGGTCGGGTGTCGTGGGGTCGCCGTCGTTGTCCCAGGTGGCGACGAGCGCGCCGACCTCGGTGCGCTCGGGTGCGGGTGTCGCGTTGTACGAGTTGATGGCCGAGGACGGCAGCGCGGTGGCGAGCACCGCGGCACAGGCCGCGGCGGTGACGGCGGAGGCGCGTAGGGCGGTCAAGAGAAACCCTTCTACGGACGGGACGGGTGTTCTCCTGTGGGGGTGCAGCAGCGCCAGTGAAGCGCCCGGACGGCGGCAGCGACAAGAGCACGCCCACCTTTCCAGGGTTTTCCCCATGTACGGCCTGCGGGAGGCTACGGTCCGGGAGCGCGACTTCGGCACGATCGGCTCCCCAGTTTGGTTTCCTACCTTGGTTTCCTCGTGTGGAGCGGCCACCCACCACGCGCGGAAGGCACGGCTCTTCGCACGGCAGTTCCTCTCACCGCACTGCCCCCTTCTTCGCACGTCGCACTGACACTTTTACGCACCACAAGGTTGGTGGAAGGGTGGCGGTATGTGCGGTCGATACGCTTCCACTCGCAGCCCGCAAGAGCTGGCCCCGCTTTTCCAGGTGCCCGATGTGCCCGCGAAGGAGACGCTCGCGCCGAACTGGAATGTCGCTCCGACCGACGACGTGTGGGCGGTCCTCGAGCGCTCATCCCGCGGCGAAGAGGACACGGGCACGGTGCAGCGGGAGTTGCGGCCGCTGCGCTGGGGGCTGGTGCCGTCGTGGGCGAAGGACGTGAAGGTCGGCGCACGGATGATCAACGCGCGGGTGGAGACGGTGCACGAGAAGCCCGCCTACCGCCGCGCCTTCACCCGGCGCCGCTGCCTGCTGCCCGCCGACGGCTTCTACGAGTGGGAACAGATCAAGGACCCAGCCACCGGTAAGGCCCGCAAACAGCCGTACTTCATCCACCCCGAGGACGAGCAGGTAATGGCACTCGCCGGGCTGTACGAGTACTGGCGCGACCCGGCCGTCAAGCAGGACGACGACCCGGCCGCCTGGCTGATGACCTGCACCATCATCACCACCGAGGCCACCGACGCGGCCGGCCGTGTCCATCCCCGCATGCCGCTCGCCCTCACGCCCGACCACTACGACGCCTGGCTCGACCCCACCCATCAGGATCCCGACGAGCTGAGGGCCCTGCTCGGCCAGCCGGCCGAAGGCCATCTCCATGCCCGGCCCGTCTCCACCGCCGTCAACAACGTCCGCAACAACGGCCCCCACCTCCTCGACGAACGGGCTGAGTAAGACTGCAGGCGATTGCTCCGACCGTGTTCACTGCATCCCGGGCAAGCCCCCTCCGAACGCCTGGGCGAGACCTGCACCGTCGTCCGCCAGGCGCAGGCCCTCGGTCCGCTACCCCACGCAGGCACCAGCGTGGAACGCGCCCTCCAATCAGAGGGGATCAACCGCCGCGGGCTGCGAGGAGCGCGCCACGACGAGGAGAAGCAGTCCGCAGGCCGCCACGAGCAGCCATCCTGGGCGCGACGCGGCGGCGAGGCCGGCAGGGCCGGTGCCCGCGACCAGGCCCCCGGCTACGGCGATACCGACCTCCGCGCGGATCTGGCGCGCGGTGGAGGTGATCGCCCCTGCCACGCCGGCCCGGGACCGTGGCAGACCGCTGACCGCGGTACTGGTGAGGGGGGCGTTGGCGAAGCCGAACCCGAAGCCGATCAGTAGGTGCGCGAGGAGGATCAGCGGCACGCTCGTGTTCTGGTCCAGGTTCACCAGGCACAGACCGCCGGCCGTGGTGAAGGCGCCCGCGAGGGTCATCGGCCGTCGCGGACCAAGACGTCCGACGAGGACGCCGGCCCAGGGTGCGCACAGGGTGGCCCCGAATGCGAGGGGCAGGGTCGTGGCGCCGCTCGCGAGCGGTGTCCAGCCGCGGGTGTGCTGGAGGTAGAGGGTGTTGAGCAGCAGGCTCACGTTCAGCGCGACGAAGACCGCGGCGGCGCGGAGGTCGTGAGCCCCGCGCCCCGTCTTTCCCGGTTGGCCGTGGCTGGACAGCTAACAGGTCGACATCGCCGGCACAGCAGACGAGATTCGGCTCTCAACACCCAAGGACCGTCACATCTTCGGGCAGCCCCGGCAGGTCATGACCGAGTGCCGGGAGCGGTGTGGCGGGGGGACTTGCCCTGGGTCGGCGTGGTCGGCCAGCTGGCGGTGGTTATCTGTCGCCGGGCCTTGTTCGCAGCAGGGCGGCTCCGAGTGGGGTGAGGGTGTGCAGGACCGTGTTGGCGTGGCGGTGGCTGGTGATCAGGCCGGCGTCGCGCAGTACGGCGGTGTGATGGCTGGCCGTCGTGGGGGTCACGCCGGCCCGGCGGGCGGCCTCGGTGGTTGTGGAGCCGGTCGCGCTGGCTCTCAGGATCGCGGCGCGGGTGGGGC